>NZ_AZUP01000001.1:1230436-1538046 GCF_000527135.1 Methyloversatilis discipulorum | reverse complement strand
GCCGCAGAGTCGGGAAATTCCCAGTCGCGAATCGCTGGTCAGGCGTGTGCGCGAATTCGAGGAGCGCTTCGGCTCGGCGCCGCCGCGCCCGGAGAACTGGGGCGGCTACCGGCTGCATCCGGATGCGATCGAATTCTGGCAAGGGCGCAGCGACCGCCTGCACGACCGTCTGCTCTATCGCCGCCAGGGCGCCGACTGGACGCGTGTCCGGCTGGCACCCTGAAACACGGCTTCAATCGGGCAGCCCCAGTTCCTGGGCCAATCTGCGGGCAGTGCGCGGGTCGTACTGCCCGATGCGCCGGTACTCGGCGAGCAGGCCTTCTTCGTCACCGACGGCCCGGCACGCCTGACACAGCGCGTAGCTCGTGCTGCCGTTGAAAGGTTGCAGCTCGACCGCCCGTCTTAACGCGACGATCGCCTCCTGCGGTCGACCCAGTTCGCTCAGCAGCAGGCCGCAGCCATACCAGGCCTGATCGAGAGCGGGGCGCAGGCGCACTGCGGCCGTCATCTGCGCCAGCGCGCGCTCGAACTCGCCCTGGCGATGCAGCAGGAAGCCGAAGTTGTAGCGGCTGATGGCGTCGTCCGGTGCCAGTTCTACCGCCCGCCCGAAGGCGAGCAGGGCCTCGTCGCTCCGGCTCTCGTCCTGCTGGCAGAGGAAACCGATCATGCGCCAGGCGGCCAGGTGCGCCGGATCGAGCGCGGTGCAGCGGCGCAAGGCGGCGATGGCCCGCGTGTTCAGCCGCAGAAGGGCCCACAGCTGACCGGCGGCGTAATTGATCGCCGGCCCCAGCGCTGCGCTCATGCGTCCGGGTGATCGAGCGCCTCGAACAGGCCGCGGGTCGATGCGTCGGCATCCGGCGGCAGTCGGCCCGACGCCAGCGCGCGCGCCATCTGCTTTCCGTACTCGACACCGTACTGATCGAAGCTGTTGATGCCGAGCAGCCAGCCTTGCACGAACACCTTGTGCTCGTACAGCGCGATCAGCTGGCCCAGCGTGCGTGGTGTCAATTCCGGCATCAGCAGCGTGGTACTCGGCTGGTTGCCGGGGCAGGCGACGTGCGGCGCGAGTCGGGTGGCCTCCTGCTCGGACAGACCGCTGCGCTTCAGTTCATCCATCGCCTCGTCGCGCGTCTTGCCGCGCATCAGCGCGGCGCTCTGCGCCAGCGCATTGAGCTGAACCATGCGGCTGCGCTCGTCGCGCGCCACGCGCGGCACGATGAAGTGCATCGGCATCATCCGCGTGCCCTGGTAGAGCTGCTGGTGGTAAGCGTGCTGGCCGACGATGCCGGAGCCGCCCCACACCACCGGCGAGGTAGGCGCCCGGCTCAGTTCGCCGGTCGAGGTGCAGCGCTTGCCATTGCTTTCCATCTCGAGCTGCTGCAGGTAGGACGGCAGACTGCGCAGCAGGTGGCTGTAGGGCAGTACCGCGAGCGTCTCCAGACCCATGCCGCTGGCGTTCCAGAAGTCGATCAGGCCGAACAGCACCGGCAGGTTGGCGTTCATCGGCGCGCGCGTGAAGTGTTCGTCCATGTCGCGTGCGCCGTCGAGCATTTCGCCGAAGGCCTGCATGCCGATGGCGCAGGCCAGCGGCAGCGAGATCGACGACCAGACGGAATAGCGTCCGCCGACCCATTCCGGCAGGAAAAGGCAGCGCTGCGCCGGCACGCCCAGTTCCTGTGCGGCCGCCGGGCGGTTGGTGACGGCGAACAGGTGCTGGCCGACGCCGGCCGTGCCCAGGCCGTCGGCCAGCCACTTCATCGCGACCTGCGCGTTGGCCAGCGTTTCCTGGGTGGTGAAGCTCTTCGACGAAATGACGAAGGCGGTGTGCGCCGGTTTGCAGTCGCGCAGCGCGAGGTCGAGGGCGGCCGGATCGAGATTGGCGACGAACTTCACCACCGGGCCGTTGATCTGCGGCTCCAGCGCCTCCATCGCCAGGCGCGGCCCGAGGTCGGAGCCGCCGATGCCCAGGTTGATGATGTGGGTAATGGTCTGGCCGGTTGCGCCGAGCAACTCGCGGTTGCGGATCAGCCGCACCCAGTGTTCGAGCGAAGCGCGGCAGTCGCGTACGACGTCGGCGTGCGCGCCGTCGCGGGCGCGCAGCGCCATGTGAAGTGCGGCGCGGCGCTCGGTGAAATTGATCTGGTCGCCGGCCGCCAGGGCGCGGATGCCGCGCGGCAGGTCGAGCGCACTGACCAGATCCATCAGCATCGCCATCGTTTCGCCGTCGACGCGCTGCTTCGAGTAGTCGAGCAGCCAGCCGTCGTAACGCAGCGAAAAACGCGCAAAACGGTCGGGATCCTGCTCGAAGAAGTTGCGCAGGTGTACGCGCGACAGCTGGATCGCTTTCGATCGCAGTGCGGGCCAGGCGGAGGTCTGCATCAACAGGTTCATGTCATCCGGCGCCTCGGGTCACCCTTCGTTTCAGTGTCTTGCGTACAGCAGGAAGCGCTCGTGCCGGTCGCCGGGCCGGCGGCCTTCCCACTTCAATGTCCAGCTTCCGTCCAGCGACGGCGGCTTGCCGCCCCGGCCATGGTAGGCCAGCAGCAGATCGCATTGCTGCCCCGATCGACCCGCGATGTTCAACGGCTTCAGATCGAGGAAGTAGTAGAACGCCGCGCGCTGGCTGTCCTGCAGGCCAGTGAAGGCAACGCAGCCATGCTGTGCCGGCAGGTGCTCGCCGATCATCCGCGCCACGTCGCGGTAGCTGCGACCGTAATCGATCCACGGTAGCCACAGGCTGCTGACGAGAAACCATATCAATACCATGCCGCAGCCCCAGCTGACGGCCCCGCGTGTCGGTGTTCGTGGCGAACGCCACAGCAGCCATATCCAGGCGGCACTGATGACGATCGCCGGTATCAGTGCCGGCAAGGATATCGACATTTCGAATCCGGGTTCCAGTCGCGCGAAGGTGCGCGCCAGTCGCTCGGGCCAGCCTGTCGTCATGGCGATCCAGCCGAGCCATATGATGAGGCTCAGCAGTGAAAAGGTCATGACACCGAACCAGTCGAGTGCGTTCGCGGCACCCCGGCGGAGCCGGGGCAGGCCGGCGCTGCCCAGCACGACCAGCGGTGCCAGCAAGGGAAGTGCCCGCTGGTTGCGGGCCGCACCTTCGCCAGCGAGTTGCAGGAACAGCAGCACGAGCACGATCAGCGGCAGCGTGAGCACCGGCGAGCGCCACTGTTCGCGGCGCTGCCACAGGGCCCAGCCGGCGACAGGCAGTGCCGGCCAGGCGTACCAGGCGAGCACCTTGACCCAGCTGCCTGCGCCGCCGGCAAGCAGGTCGGCATCCGGCAGCAGTCGCTGCAGGTCATCGGCCCAGACGCGTGCGGCCAGCTCGGGCCTTTCCAGCTGCAGTGCGATCAGCCAGCTGGCGGCGAGCAATGTGCCGACCGCCATCGCCAGCGGCAGCGCACTCATGCGCAGCGCCGAGGTGGCTACCGTGCGCCATACCGGCAGCAGCGGCATGGTGGCGGCGGTCAGCAGCAGCACGGCGGTCAGCCACAGGCCGGTGCCGAGGCCGGAGATGGCCAGCGCGACGATCAGCACCAGCGCGCCCTGCAGCGGTCGTCGCGCGATCAGCGCGAGCGACCACATGCCCAGTCCGAGTGCAGCCAGCAGCGTGGTCGACGATTGCGCGTCATGCAGGTGGGTGACGGCGCCGATGCTGGCGATGCCGATCAGCGGGGCGATGCGCGCCGCTGGTGCGCCGTACAGTTCGCGTGCGGCGCCGGCGCTGCCGAGCAGCCACAGTGCGAGAAAGAAGGCGCTGGCGAGACGCGCGCCGTCGGCGAAACTGATGCCGACCCATTCCGCCGCCTGACCTGTCAGCGAAGCCAGCCAGTGAAACAGCGGTGGGCTGTCCAGCCACAGCTGGCCGGCCAGCTGCGGGATCAGCCAGCCGCCCTCGCGGGCGAAGCCCAGCGCCACGCCGATGTTCAGCGCGTCATCGCCCTTCCACGGATCGCGGCCGAACAGGCCGGTCAGCAGATAGACCAGGCACAGCGCGATCACGAATCCGGTTTCGGGTGGGTCGCCGATCAGCGGACGGCGGGCCAGGTAGGACTGCGAAGGAGATGACATCGACGACGATCAGTGAACAGTGGCCCGGATTTTATGGGGACTCCGCAGCGCGTGGGGTGGGCGGCGGTGTATCCGGCAAGTGCAGAAACAAAAAAGGCAGCCATTGGCTGCCTTTTTGCTGCGGCGCTGGGCTGGAATCAGCTGCGCGGCACGTTTGCGTACTTCTGGCGGAAGCGCTCGACGCGACCAGCGGTGTCGACGATCTTCTGCTTGCCGGTGTAGAACGGGTGGCACGAGGCACACACTTCAATGTGCAGCGGCTTGCCCATCGTCGAACGGGTTTCGAAGTTGTTGCCGCAGGAGCAGGTCACTGCGACGACTTCGTATTTGGGGTGAATGCCTTCTTTCATGCTGGTTTCTTTCTCAAGCGCTCGAAGGCGGGCGGCCTCGTGCGGATCATCGAACCCCGGGTCGGCTGAGCCTGACGGCTGTGCAGACGGTACCCGCGGAGGAAAAACGCGGATTATGGACGGATTTTCATTCCGGTTCAAGGGGCTGCGCTGCCTTGGCGCAGGTGCGGACGGGCCGGGCATCGTCCTCCGGCATCACGGTGACGCGCACCTCGACCACGTGCTCGCCGCCGCCGAGGATGACGCCGCGCATCGGCGTGACGTCGCTGAAATCGCGCCCCCAGGCGACCGTGATGTGCTGGTCATCGGGCTGCACGCAGTTGGTCGGGTCGAAATCGAGCCAGCCGGCGCCCGGACAGAACACCGACACCCAGGCGTGCGAGGCGTCGGCGCCGATCAGGCGCGGTTGGCCGGGCGGCGGCTGTGTCAGCAGATAGCCGCTGACATAGCGTGCCGGCAGGCCGAGCGAGCGCAGGCAGCCGATCATGAAGTGGGCGAAGTCCTGACAGACGCCGCGTCGCTGCTTGAGCAGTGTTTCCAGCGGCGTGCTCACGGTGGTGGCTTCGGGGTCGAATTCGAAATCGCGATGGATGCGCCGCATCAGCGCACAGGCGGCGTCGAACAGCGGCCGGTCGCGGTGGAAGTCGAGCCGGGCATAACGCGCCAGTGCGGCCAGCGGTTCGATGTGCGGGCTGGCGTACAGGTACTGACAGGGCTCGAGCAGCGGCGCCGGCCCGACCTGGTGAAGGCGGTCGCGCACGTGTTCCCAGGCGGGCGACTGCGGCCTCGGTGCGTCGCCGATGCGCGTCACGTCGACCGTCGAGGTGGCGAGCACCGCCAGTTCTTCATGCGCGGCGCCGACCGAAATGTGCTCGACCCGATTGCCGAAATAGTCCGTCCGGCGTTCGCGCTCGGCCGGCACCGGCGTGATGTCGACCCGGTGCGCGAGCGTCGTCTGACGCGGCGTCTCGCGTGGCGTCAGATGCAGCAGCTGGCGCGACATCGACACCGGCCAGGCGTAGCGGTAGTGCGTTTCGTGCAGCACGTGATAGCGGACCTGCGTCATCGGCGCTCCTCGGTACCCGTCCACATGCTGTCCGAGTGACTGAAGAAACGCAGCCCGAGCTGTTCCGACAGCGCGTAGGCGGCGCTGCCCAGCCGTTCGAGCAGGGTGTCGAGCCGGGTCGAGCCGGTGTGCAGGTCGGCCTCGGGCCGCAGCGACAGCAGTTCGGCCACCGCGTCGGACAATGCGGCCGGCTCCAGCGCGCCGAACTGGGCGGCGAGCCGCGCCAGATAGTCGGTCAGGCCGAGCGCCTGATAGGCGACCGAGCGCGGGTTCGTCTCGTCGCACACCAGCAGATCCAGTACCGGCAGCCACTGCGGCCGCGTCATGTAGCGCGAGCGGTAGGTGATGGTGCTGTCCGCCAGTTCGAGCAGCCAGTCCGGCGCGTCGCCGGCCGCCGCCAGCGCGTGGCGCAGCACGGCACACATGAACTGCAGCCGCTCGATTCGGCGGCCCATCGACAGAAAGCGCCAGCCCTGGTCGCGCGTCATGCCGTCGAGCGCGAATCCGGACAGCGTCATCATCGCCTGCACGCAGCGGTCCAGCCGCTCCAGCACCTCGCCCGGCTCGCTCGGCTGGGCGGCGCTCAGCTCGTCGGTCAGCCGGCTGATCACCCGCCAGTTGTCGAGCGACATCCGCTCGCGCAGGTTGAACGCAACGGTCGACAACTGGTGCAGACCGCCGGCCAGCGACCCCGGTGCCGCCGGGTCGAGTGCGGCGGCACGCAACGCAGCGCCGATGTCGTCAGCCAGCTCGGCGGGTAGCAGGCCGTTGTGCTGACACAGCGCGGTCAGCGCGTGGCCGCGTATGTCGTCCAGTTCGATGTGCTGGCCGATGGTTGCGCGCAGCAGTCGCGCGCCGTTGTCGCAGCGTTCGCAGTAGCGGCCGAACCAGAACAGGTTCTCCACCACGCGGCTGGACAGATTGCTGCCGGCACGCACCAGCTCGGCCGGTGACACCGAGCGGCGCAGCAGGCTGAAGGTGTTCACCGTGCCGTGCGTCAGCACCCAGGTGTCCTTGCTCGAACCGCCGCGCTGCATCGCGATCACCCGCGCGTCGCGCTCGGACGCCACGCGGGCGAGTCCGCCCGGCATCACGGCATAGCCCTCGGGCGAAGCACAGGCGAATACGCGCAGGCCGACCGCGCGCGCCGCCAGCCGGCGCGGGTGCTGTGTGTCCCACACCGGCGCCTGCGACAGCTGCACCAGTTCCTGGGCGACGTAGTGGTGCGGTCGCGCGCGCATTTTCGCGATCAGCGCGGCGCGCGACTTGCGGTCGAGGTCGGCGCCGAACACCGAATCGATGCGGAGCTGGGGGAAGGCCGGCTTGATCACCAGCGTGTCGAGGCGGGCGATGGCGTCTTCCAGCGCCGCCTCCTCGCCGCACCACCAGGTGGCGAGCGAGGGCATGGCCAGCGGCTCGCCGAGCAGTCGCTCGCACAGCCGCGGCAGGAAGCCGAGCAGGGCGCCGGTCTCCAGCAGGTTGGAGCCGAGCGCGTTGGCGATCAGCACATTGCCGCGTCGCGCTGCGTCGACCAGGCCGGGCACGCCGAGCGCGGAATCGGCGCGCAGTTCGAGCGGGTCGCAGAAGTCGTCGTCGAGACGGCGCAGCACGGCGTGCACGCGGCGTAGGCCGGACAGGTGCTTGAGCCACACCTTGCCGTCGCGCACCAGCAGGTCCGAACCCTCGACCAGTGGAAAGCCGAGGTAGCGCGCCAGATAGGCGTGCTCGAAATAGGTTTCGTTGTAGGGGCCGGGCGTCAGCAGCACGGTCAGCGGCGGACCGTCACCCTCGGGTGCGTGTTGCGCCAGCGTGTCGCGCAGCGTCGCGAAGAAGCTCGCCAGGTGCTCGACGTGCAGGTCGCGGAACTGCTCCGAGAACACGCGCGAAATGACCAGCCGGTTCTCCAGCGAATAGCCGGCGCCGGACGGCGCCTGCGTGCGATCGGCGAGCACCCACCAGCCGCCGTCGGGCGAACGCGCGAGATCGGCCGCGTACAGGTGAAGGTGGATGTCGCCCGGCACCTTCAGCCCGTGACAGGGTCTGAGGAAGCCGGCGTGACCGTAGACCAGCGCGGGCGGCAGCAGGCCCTCAGCCAGCATCTGCTGCGGCCCATACACGTCCTGCAGAATGAGGTTGAGCAGCCTTGCGCGCTGCGCGATCGCGGCGGAAATCTGCGTCCACTCATCGGGTGGGATGACCAGCGGAAGGACGTCCAGCTCCCATGGGCGCTCGACGCCGCGCGGATCGGCATAGACGTTGTAGGTGACGCCGTTCTCGCGGATCTGCCGGCGTACCGACGCCAGTCTTTCCTGCATCTGTTCCGGGCGGGCACGCACCAGGGTGTCGAACAGCGCGCGCCAGTGCGGGCGCAGTGTCCACGGGGCGGACAGCAGTTCGTCGTAGCGCGGTCCGGTTTGCGGGTAGTGCTCGAGCAGTTGGCGGGGCATCGGTGTTGCTGTCGTGGTGCGCGGCGCTTGGCCATTCGCGCACGCGCTTCCGGATCGTGGCGTGCGAATCAGGTGAGAGCAGACCCTAGCACAGACCTTGCATGATCCGCTCCGCACTCGCAGGTGATGCACTGATAAATAGAGGGACAGCAACAATGCACAACATTGCGGTAATCGGAGCGGGCATGGCGGGATGCACGCTCGCGCGGCGCCTGATCGACGCCGGGCGCTCGGTCCAGGTGTTCGACAAGGGCCGTGCAGCAGGTGGTCGCATGGCCACGCGCGCGGCCGGCCGGCTGCGCTTCGATCACGGTGCGCAGTTCATGTCGGTGCGCGGCGAGGCGCTGCAGGGGCGCCTCGCCGACTGGCAGCGCGCCGGCGTCATCGCGCAGTGGCCCGCAGCTGCGATCGACGGCGATCCGCGCTGGGTGGGCGTGCCCGGCATGAATGCGCTGGCGCCGCGCCTGCTGTGGGGCGCCGAGATCCGTTCGCAGATCGCCATCACCGGCATGGGGGCGGACCGCCTCGGCTGGTGGCTGGCGGGCGAGGCCGGCATGCTGGCCGACTGTTTCGACGCGGTGCTGGTGACCTTGCCGGCGCCGCAGGCGGCGGGACTGTTCGAGCGCTGCGCCGGCATGGACATCAAGCCCTTCATCGACGCCATGCAGGACATCCGCTATGCGCCTTGCTGGACGCTGATGCTGTCGTTCGCAGAGCGCATCGGCGCTGACGACTGCCTGCGCTTCGACGCCGGCGGCGCACTGAACTGGGCGGCGCGTGACAGCAGCAAACCGCAGCGCGACTCCGCGCAGGAGTGCTGGGTGGTGCACGCCGATGCGCAGTGGTCGCAGGACCATCTCGAGTGCTCACCGGAGGAGATCGAAGCCTTGCTGCTCGAGGCTTTCGCAGCCGCGACCGGCTGTGCGGCGATGCCGGTTCATCGCTGCGCGCATCGTTGGCGCTACGCCCGCGTGATCCGGCCACTCGGCCGTCCCTGTCTGTGGGACGCCGACAGCAGGCTTGGCTATGCCTCCGACGGCTGTCTGGGCGAGCGCATCGAGGATGCCTTCGACAGCGCCAACGCGCTGGCCGACCGTGTGCTCGGCCTGGTCGATTGATCTGCCCGCGGTGGCCGTCGTGCTGCCCCGCACCATGTCCGACTTCGTTAAACCCATGTGTTCATTGAAGAAAAAGTGTCCAGAGATTGAACACGCCTGGAAAATTTTCGTTTCTCAACCATAAAGTCCAGTGGGTCGCTCCCGTTGGTTAACGCTGATCGACGCGCCACCGCGTGGCCGATCGGGAACTCAGGGAGAGAGAGATGAAACTATTCGGACGCCAGTCACAGAACGGGCGCGCAGGCATCGAAACGCTGCAGACGCGGTTGGGCGAGTTGGAATCGCGCCTTGCTGCGGTACGCAGCACGCCCTCGTTCGTCAGCGGATACGTTGCGCCGGACGTCGACATCGACCGCGTCGCACAGGCCATCAAGGCCCGGTTTCCAGGCGTTGCGCTGACCCTGAGCACCACCGCCGGCGAACTGTGCAGCGCCGCCGGCTCATCGCTGTACTGTGCCGCGTCGGACGGACGCGACCGCGTCGTGCTGCAACTGTTCGACCGCAGCGTGATCGGCCAGGCGCAGGTGGTGGCGATTCCTCTGGCCAGCGAGGACCTGCGGCAGAACGGTCGCGTGATGGACTACCGCGAGCGCATCGAGCGTCTCGTGCGCAGCATCCAGGGCGCGCAGGTGGCGATGGACATCGATCACCGCGACACCTTTGCCTATGTACTGTTCGACGGCCTGTCGAATTCCGAATCCTTCTTCATGGAAGCGCTGTACGAAGCCGGCCGCTTTCCCTGTCTGTTCGTCGGTGGTTCGGCCGGCGGCAAGCTCGACTTCAAGGACACCTGGCTGCACGACGGCAACCGCCGGCTCAACAACCACGTGCTGGTCACCTTCCTGAAGATGGCGCCGCAAGTGCGTTTCGGCGTGTTCAAGAGCCAGAACTTCGAAGCCACGCAGACCCGCTTCCAGATCTTCAGCGCGTCGGTCGAGCGTCGCCAGGTGAATCTGGTGATCGACGAGGACGGCCGCGCAGTGTCACTGATCGACGCGCTGTGCAGGACTTTCGGCTGCGAGCGCAGCCAGCTGTCGGCCAAGCTCGACAGCCACTCCTTCGCCATCCGCGTCAATGGCGAACTGTTCGTGCGCTCGGTCGCGACGCTGGATTTCGATCACGATCGCGTCGACTTCTACTGCGACGTGGCGCCGGGCGAGGAGCTGGTGCTGGTGCGGCGTACGCCGTTCGCCGCCACCACGGAGCGCGACTTCCGCGCCTTCATGTCGAACAAGCCGGGCCAGCCGCTGGCAGGCATGTTCAACGACTGCGTGCTGCGCCGGCTCTACAACGGCGCCGAACTGAGCGGGCTGGACCGCGTGTTCAGCGGCATCGACGTCGCCGGTTTCTCGACCTTCGGCGAAATCCTCGGTCTGAACCTGAACCAGACGCTGACCGCCGTGTTCTTCTTCCGGCTGCAGCAGGGCGAGGTGTTCCGCGATGAGTACGTCGACAACTTCGTCGCCCATTACGGCGAGTTCAAGGCCTTCTTCCTGCGCCGGCAGAACGCCAAGCTGGCCGGCATGTCGCGCGTGATGGTGCAGCAGATCAGCGATTACCGCGCCGGCAACTTCGGCAGCCGGCTCGATCCGGGCAACGTCGACCCCAGCATGGTGCCGGTGGTACGCGACCTGAACCACCTCGGCGAAATCATGCTCGACGCCCAGCGCACGCGCGAGGCGACCGCGAGCCAGCTCGAAGCCTGTGCCAACGATCTTTACGGCTCGGTGGGTGAGCTGACGACGCGCTTGAGCGACCAGCAGGGCGTCATCCAGACGGCGGTGCGTACCGTCGATACGCTGGCCGGGCAGGCGAACGAAGTGGGCAGCAGTGCGCGCGACCTGTCGCACGCCAGCGACCGCATCCAGCGTGTGGTCGAAATGATCCAGCAGATCGCCGATCAGACCAATCTGCTGGCGCTGAACGCCGCCATCGAGGCCGCCCGCGCCGGCGAAGCCGGTCGCGGTTTCGCGGTGGTGGCCGACGAGGTGCGCATGCTGGCCGAGAAGTCGCGCAACAGCGCCGGTGTGATCGGCAAGGACATTTCCGCGCTGGCGGCTGAGATCGTGCGTGTGGCGCAGATGATAGAAGCGCAATCGACCGGCGTATCCGGTCTGACCCAGGTGCTCGAAACCATCGACACCTACAGCAGCGAAACCGCCGGTGTGGCGGGGCACACGCGTGGCGTGGCCGACGTGCTCAAGGGGCTGACCGGGGCGACCCACGCGGTGCGTGCCTGAGAGGGCCGTCCGGCAGATGTGAAAAGGCGACAGCTCCGCCGCGGGCGGGCGCTGTCGCCAAGGGGGAGGCTCATCGGAAGTGCGCGATTGCGGAAGCCGCCGGGCCTGATCGGCACGGCGGCTGTCCGTATCAGTGCAGCGCCTGTTCCAGGTGTTTCACCAGTTCGCGCAGTTCGCTCGACGTCGAGTGCAGACGGGTGGCGGCCTCGCCAACCGACTGCACGCTCGAGTTGGTCTGTTCCACCGTGCTCGAAATGCGTTCCATGCTGCACGCCACCTCGTGCGAGGCGAGCGACTGCTGGCGCAGCATCTGGGTGATTTCCTCGGAGTAGTTGGCAGCTTCGCGGCTGGCGTCCCAGATGCCCTGCAGGCCGGCGCTGCTGGCCTCGATTTCGCTCGTCGAACGGGCCACCTCGCCAGCCGTGGCGCTCATCGTATCCACCGCCGAACCGGCCAGCTGGATGATGTCGGTCACCGCCGAGCCGATGTCCTTGGTGCTGGTGCGGGTGCGTTCGGCCAGCTTGCGCACCTCGTCGGCCACCACCGCGAAGCCGCGGCCCTGTTCGCCGGCGCGGGCGGCTTCGATCGCCGCGTTCAGCGCCAGCAGATTGGTCTGTTCGGCGATGTCGTTGATCACCTGCGACACCTCGCGGATCTTCTCGACCGACGCGTTCACCTCGGCAATGCGTTCCTGCGACTGCGTCACCACGCCGACCACGCGATGACTGCTGGCGATGCCCGCTTCCATCGTCTTCATCGCGTCCTGCGCACTGTGTTCGGTGCGCTTGACCGCCTCCAGGCCACGATCCGTGTTGCTCGACACCTCGTTGATCGACACGCTCATTTCTTCCATCGCCGCGGCGACCTGCATCACGTTCTCGCCCTGGGCACCGGTGGCCTTGATCAGCGCGCGCATCGCCTCGTCCAGTTCCTTCGAGCGATCATCGACCTCGCGCGCATTGACCAGTACGTCAGCGAACATTGCGCGCAGGTGGATGCGCATCACTTCCATCGCGACGAACAGCGGGCGCAGCGGCCCCGGCGGCGCTTCGATCTGCTTGGCCAGCTTGCCTTCGTCCAGTTCCAGCAGGGTGCGGTGCAGGCTGTCGAGGCGGCCGGCGACCGTGCTGTTCTGCCAGGCGGCCGTGCCCAGTGCCACAGCGGCGGCGACGCCGGACAGACCCAGGCCCCATGCTCCGCCGACGGCGCCGCCGGCCAGCGCCAGCGCTGACGTCACGCCGGCACCGAGCCAGACACGGCCGGCAAGGCCCAGTTTTGGCTTGCTGATCGGCGTACGCGGGAATTTCGCCGTCTTGTCGCGGACGGCGCGGTAGAGCGTTTCGGCGGCGGCGACTTCCTCGCGCTTGGGCGCGTTGCGCACCGACTGGTAACCGACCGTACGGCCATCGACGGTGATTGGCGTGACGAAGGCTTCGACCCAGTAGTGGTCGCCGTTCTTCGAGCGGTTCTTGACCAGACCGCGCCACGGCTGACCGGCCTTGATGGTGAGCCAAAGGTCTTCGAAAGCTTCGGGCGGCATGTCTGGATGCCGCACGACATTGTGATTGTGGCCGACCAGCTCTTCGCGGCTGAAGCCGCTGATGCTGATGAAGGACTCATTGGCGTAGGTGATGGCGCCCTTCAGGTCGGTTTTGGTGACGATGGGTTTCCCGGGCTCAAGGAAGACTTCTTTCTGCGTTACCGGCAGATTTATTTTCACGGCGACTCTCCAGGTGGCGTGATCCCTCCCGGAAAGGACTGTCGGGCTTCATGCAAGCAAGACGAACGGTCACGCATTTCCGGGGGCATGAAGCGGTTTACGGCTGCCGCCCGGAAAGCTTCACCGCTGCGTGAAATTTTTCCCGCAACGGTTGATTTCGGTCAATCGTCCGGCGCGAAGCGGGACGGGCTCAGCGCTTGAGCGAGATCCCGTTCGAGCGGCAGCGGATCGCCGCAAAGCCTTGCTGCGAGGAGCTCTGCGCCGAGCGCATTCCACACCAGGCCGCGCGCACCGAGGCCGGTCAGCAACTGCAGGCCGCCGGTTTCACCGATCAACGGCAGACGGTCAGGTGTTGCAGTCCGAAACGAAGTGCGACCGACCAGTGTTGCAGCGTGCGGCGGCGTGCAGGCCTCGGGCAGCAGGCGTTCGAGGCGGGCCAGGTTGCCGGCGTGACTGTCCTCGCGCACGGAAGTGTCGGCGTCACCGATGTCGAAGCTGGCACCGAGATTGAGATCGCCGTCCGGCGTCGGGCAGATGTAGCCCTCGCGGCACACCGTTACGTGCAGATTGGGCAGCAGGTTGCGCGGCAGCCGTGTCACCTGGCCGCGCACGCGCGTCAGCGGCAGCGCGAACGGCGCCAGTGCGCAGGCGTCCGCCGCGTTGGCCAGTACCACGGCGTCGGCGTCGATCAGCGTGCCGGCAGCGGTGCCTACCGACCAGTGGTCGCTGTCGCGGGTCAGGGACAGTGCTTCGGTGGACATCAGCCGGCTCACCGCCGCACCGCCGCGCTCGAGATTGGCGTCGCACAGGCTGGCCGGATTCACCCAGGCGCCGCGCGGGAACCACCAGCCGCCGAGTGCGACCGGATAGCCGATGCGGCGCGTCATTTCCCAGTCGGACAGGTAGCGCACCAGCGCCTGCGGCAGCGCGCCGGTTTCGCACACCTCGCGCTGCAGGCGCTCGTGTTCGGCGTCGTGGGCGATCTGCATCACGCCGGTCGGGCCCCACTTCAGCGGCCGACCTTCGCCGGCCAGCCGCCTCATGTGGGTCGAGGCGTGCAGGAAGGCGGCACGGGAAAAACGCGCGATCACGCTGTCGTCGCGGGCAATCATCGGTCGCAGCACGCCCGCCGCATTGCCCGACGCTTCCTGCGCGGGGGCTGCGTGGCGCTCGATCAGCACCACTTCGACGTCACGCGCGGCCAGTCGCTCGGCGACGGCGCAGCCGGCGAGGCCGGCGCCGATCACCGCCACCCGCTTCGGCGCCGCCGGCTCAGGCCGATGGCGCAGTGCGGCCGCCTGCGCGCCCGGGTGCAGACGGCCGGTCAGCATGTGGCGCTTCGGCCCGAAGCCGGTCTGCTTTTCCGTAACGAAGCCGGCGCCGGCCAGCGCGTCGCGCACGCCGGAGGCGACGCTCCAGGTGGCCAGCGTGGCATCCGCGGCGGCGAGGCGCGACAGCTGTTTACATATGTGGGGCGACCACAGTTCGGGATTCTTCGCCGGCGAGAAGCCATCCAGATAGATCGCGTTGGCGCGCAGGGTCAGTTGCGGCAGCAGCGTGTCGGCGTCGCCCAGACCCAGCGTCAGGATGACGCGACCGGCGTCGAACTCGATGCGGTGCAGCCCGCGCACCGCCAGCGGCCAGCGCTCGACCAGCTTCTGCGCCATCTCGGCCATGTCAGGCGGCAGCAGGCGCTGGTACGCAATGGACAGGTCGTACTGCGCGAACGGGTGTTTCTCGACCGATACGAAGTGCAGTCGTGCGCAGCGCTCTGGGCTGTCGCGCCAGGCGCGCCAGGTGGCGAGAAAGTTCAGGCCGAGGCCGAAACCGGTCTCCAGCACGACGAAGCGTTCGCGTCCGGCCCAGCGGTCGGGCAGACCGTTGCCGGCGAGAAACACGTGCTGCGCCTGCGCCAGAGCGCCGTCCGACGAGTGATAGACGTCGTCGTAGGCGGCCGAGCGCGGCGTGCCATCGTCGGCGAATTCGAGCGGCGCGGGAACCAGGGGCTGAAGAGGTCGGGACATGGTGCGGTCACTGGAAAGCGGAACGCCGATCAGGACCGGCGCCGCGGGCATCGGTTCGATCGGCGTTCATCGTGGGCCGTATCCGGGCCGGACGCTTACTCGCGCCGCATCTGCGGGAACAGGATCACGTCGCGGATATTGGCCGAGTCGGTCAGCAGCATGACCAGGCGGTCGATGCCGATGCCGCAGCCGCCGGTCGGCGGCAGGCCGTGCTCGAGCGCGCGGATGTAATCGGCGTCGAAATACATCGCTTCTTCGTCGCCAGCGTCCTTGGCTTTGGCCTGTTCGAGGAAGCGGGCCGCTTGGTCTTCCGGGTCGTTCAGCTCAGAGAAGCCATTCGCGATCTCGCGGCCGACGATGAACAGCTCGAAGCGCTCGGTGATGTCCGGCTGCGCGTCCGAACGGCGCGCCAGCGGGCTCACCTCGGCCGGGTAGTCGATGATGAAGGTCGGTTCCCACAGCTGCGCTTCGGCGCAGGCTTCGAACAGCTGCAGCTGCAGCGAGCCGAGGCCGCCCGGCTTCACCTTTTCGCCGTGGGTCACGATGGCCTGCTTCACGAAGGCCTCGTCGGCCAGCTGCTCTTCGGTGTACTGCGGGTTGTACTTGCGAATGGCCTCGACGATGGTGAGCCGGTGGAAGGGCTGGCCCAGGTCCAGCTCGCGGCCCTGGTACATGAACTTGGTCGTGCCCAGCGCCTGTTCGGCGCAGTGGCGCAGCAGGTATTCGGTGTAGTCCATCAGCTGCCGGTAGTCGGCATAGGCCTGATAGAACTCCATCATCGTGAATTCGGGATTGTGGCGCGGGCTGATGCCTTCGTTGCGGAAATTGCGGTTGACCTCGAACACCTTCTCGAAACCGCCGACCACCAGTCGCTTCAGGTAGAGCTCGGGCGCGATGCGCAGGAACAGTTCCATGTCGAGCGCGTTGTGGTGGGTCTTGAAGGGCTTGGCCGCAGCGCCGCCAGGGATGGGGTGCATCATCGGCGTTTCGACCTCGAGGAAGCCCTGGCGCGTCATTTCGGCGCGGATGGCGCTCATCATGCGGCTGCGCGCGACGAAGGTGGCGCGCGAGTCGTCGTTGGTGATGAGGTCGAGGTAGCGGTAGCGGTACTTCGCTTCCTGGTCCGACAGGCCGTGGAATTTCTCCGGCAGCGGACGCAGCGCCTTGGACAGCAGGCGGATGGCGTCGCACTTCACCGTCAGTTCGCCGGTGCGGGTGCGGAACAGCGTGCCGGAACAGCCGACGATGTCGCCCAGATCCCAGTGCTTGAAGGCGCCATGCACCTCTTCGCCGACGCCGTCATTGGTCACGTAGAGCTGGATGCGCCCCGACATGTCCTGGATGGTGGCGAAGCTGGCCTTGCCCATCACGCGCTTGAGCATGATGCGGCCGGCAAGTTGTACGCGCTCGGGATGTGCTTCCAGTGCCTCGGCGGTGGCCGTCGCATGCTGGGCGGTGATTTCGCCGGCGTAATGCGTGCGCTGGAAGTCGTTCGGGTAGGCGCCGCCGGCTTCACGCCACTGGCGCAGTTTCTCGCGCCGCTCCGCGATGATGTGGTTGTCGTCGTCGGCAGGCAGTGCGGCGTGGTCGGTCATGATGGGCTCGAAAGGTGGACCGCGCACGCAAGTGTGCGCAGCAAAAGCGAAAGCCCGCGATTTTCGCCGATAGCGGGCAGCCGGCACAAGTGCGCGGCTGCCGCGCCCGCCCTGACTGTCAGGCCGAAGTCAGCTTGAGACCGAGAATGCCGGCCACGATGAGGCCGACACAGACCAGTCGCGCCGCGTTCGCCGGCTCGCTGAACAGCACGATGCCGAGGATGACGGTGCCGACCGCGCCGATGCCTGTCCACACTGCGTAGGCGGTGCCGACCGGCAGGTTGCGCATGGCGATGCCGAGCAGCACGACGCTGATGATCATCGTCACGACGGTGAAGGCCGAAGGCCAGAAACGGCTGAAACCGTCGGTGTATTTGAGGCCGATCGCCCAGGCGCATTCGAACAGGCCGGCGATCACGAGGATGGTCCACGACATGAGCTCAACTCCGGATATCGGGGCCGTCCCCGTCGCATGAAACGCCGCGCGGGTCGTCCCGCTGGCGGTGTGCGTGTTGCACACAGAGAATATTCGTTTCTTTTGATGCACGGGTCAAGATGCGGCGCGTCAGCGCAGGCCGAGACGTTTCGCCAGCCGCTGCAGGTTGGCGCGGTCCAGCCCCAGTTCGCGTGCGGCGGCCGCCCAGTTGTGACGGGTGCGCTCCAGCGCGGCGGCGATCGCTTCGCGCTGGAGGCGGTCGACCGCGCTGCGCAGGTCGCCGACCGGGCCAGTCGGATCGCTGACCGGCGCCGCCTCTTCGGGAGGTGAGGGCGGCGACAGTTCGAGGTGGGCGGCGTCCAGCGTGACGATGCGCGGGCGCTCGTGACTGCCGGCCAGCGCCTTCAGCGCGGCGCGGCTGATCAGGTGTTCCAGTTCGCGCACATTGCCCGGCCAGTCGTGGGCGAGCAGGGCGGCCTGGGCGTCCGGGGCAAGGCGCAGGCCGCGCAGACCGAGGCGGGCGCGGTTCTGTTCGAGGAAGCGGCCGGCCAGCAGCAGCACGTCGCGACCGCGCTCGCGCAGCGGCGGCACGTGCAGCGGATAGACGCCCAGCCGGTGATAGAGGTCGGCGCGGAAGCGGCCGGCGCGCACTTCCTCGGCCAGATCGCGGTTGGTGGCGGCGATCACCCGCACGTCTACATGGACCTCCTGCTCGGCGCCGATGCGCTGCAGCTGGCCACCCTGCAGCACGCGCAGCAGCTTGGCCTGGGCCGCCAGCGGCAGTTCGCCGATCTCGTCGAGGAAGAGCGTGCCGCCATCGGCCAGCGCGAACTTGCCGCGGCGCTCGGTCAACGCACCGGAAAAGGCGCCGCGCACGTGGCCGAACAGTTCGCTTTCGACCAGGTTGTCGGGCAGCGCGGCGCAGTTCAGGCTGACCAGCGGTCGCGCCGCGCGGGCCGATGCGGCGTGCAGCGCGCGTGCCACCAGTTCCTTGCCGACGCCGGTTTCGCCGTGAATGAGCACGGTGAGCTCGCTGCCGCCGACCAGTTCGATCTCCTTCAGCAGTCGCCGGTGCGCCGCGCTGTGGCCGACCATGTCGCCACTGCCCGCCGGGCTGGCGCCGGCCGCTTCGCGGTAGGCCTCGGCGCGCAGTTCCTCGTTCTCGGCCCGGCGCGCCAGCGTGTCGATGCGCTGCGCGGCCTTGACGGTGGCCGCGGCCAGGCTGGCGAAGCCGGCCAGCATGTCGAGGTCGGCGCCGGCGAAGCGCGCCGGGTCGAGCGCGTCAAGTGTCAGTACGCCCCAAGGCTGTTCGTCGAGGTAGAGCGGGCAGCCCAGGCAGTCGTGTACTTCCAGATGTGCGCCGTGGCCCTGTATCAGACCGTCGTACGGATCGGGCAGCGGGCAGTCGGCGGCGAAGCGGGTCGGTTCACTGCGTTCGAGCAACGCAGCGAGGCGCGGGTGCTCGGCGATCAGGAAGTGACGGCCCAGCGTGTCAGGGCTCAGGCCGTCTATCGCCAGCGGCACCAGACGGTCGCCGTCCAGCCGCAGCAGCGCGGTGGCGTCGCAGGGCAGCAGTTCGCGCAGTGCCTGCAGCAGGCGGCGATAGCGCTCCTGCGCCGGCAGGTCGCGCGACAGGTCGTCGACCAGCGGAATCAGTGCGGACAGCAGAGGGTGTGTGGTCATTGTGACGCGGTGTTGTCGAAGTGACTCGAACGAAGTGTAGTCGTTTCAACTCGATGATGCTGCAAGTGACTGATCTGAAAGCAGCCGTTCGATGGCACGGCGCTTGATAGGGCGTGGGTGCCCGCGCGTCACGGGACTTTCGCGCCGGCGTTTCATTCACTGTCAGGAGAAAACCATGCTGAGCCCGGAACACCGAGCCGTCATCAAGGCCACCGTGCCGCTGCTGGAAAGCGGCGGCGAAGCGCTGACCACGCACTTCTACCGCATCATGCTGAGCGAACATCCGGAGGTGCGCCCGCTGTTCAACCAGGCGCACCAGGCCAGCGGCGACCAGCCGCGGGCGCTCGCCAACGGCGTGCTGATGTACGCGAAGAACATCGACCGCCTGGAAGCCCTCGGCCCGCTGGTCGGGCAGATCGTGCAGAAGCACGTGTCGCTGCAGGTGCTGCCCGAGCATTACCCCGTCGTCGGCGGCTGCCTGCTGCGCGCCATCCGCGAGGTGCTGGGCGCCGAGATCGCGACCGACGCGGTGATCGACGCCTGGGCCGCGGCCTACGGTCAGCTGGCCGACCTGCTGATCGGCGCCGAGGAGTCGGTCTATGCCGACCACGCGCAGGCCGACGGCGGCTGGCGCGGTGCGCGCGCCTTCCGCGTCGCACGCAAGGTGCGCGAGAGCGACGAAATAACCTCCTTCCATCTCGAACCGGTCGATGGCCGGCCGGTGCTGCGCCACGCGCCGGGCGAGTACATCGGCCTGCGGGTGACCATCGACGGCCAGGAAATGCGCCGCAACTACTCGCTGTCGGCCGCCGCCAACGGTCGCGACTACCGCATCAGCGTCAAGCGCGAGGCGGGCGGCCGGGTGTCCGGACACCTGCACGAGGCGGTGAACGAAGGCGATGTGCTCGACCTGTTTCCGCCGGCCGGCGATTTCACGCTGCGTGCATCCGACCGTCCGGTGGCGCTGATCACCGCCGGCGTCGGCATCACGCCAGCGCTGCCGATGATGGAAGCGGCGCTGGACCAAGGCCGCGAAGTGCACTTCATCCACTGCGCGCGTCACGGTGGCGTGCACGCCTTCCGCGACCACGTCGAAGCACTGGCCCAGCGGCACCCGAAGCTGAAGCGCTTCTATGTGTACAGCGAACCGCGCGACGGCGACCAGGCGCACGCCGAGGGCTTCATCGAGCGTCTGCTCCTCGAACGCTGGCTGCCGCAACCGTCGGCGCTGGACGCCTACTTCCTCGGCCCCAGGCCTTTCATGGCGCGGGTGAAGAAGCACCTGTCCGAACTGGGCGTGCCGGCTGCACAGACCCATTACGAGTTCTTCGGACCGGCGGCTGCACTGGACGGCTGATCGAAGTCTGCGGTCCGTCGCGGCCAAGGCCGCTCCCACTAGGGGGGGCGTGTCCGACCCGCGGCCGGAGCGAGGAATCTGTGGGAGGGGTCTTCTGACCCCGACTGCGGCGGTGGGCAGTGCGCCGCGATCGGCTCAGAGGCTGTCGGCCGCAATGGCCGCCATCCTCCTGAGGGCTCAGGCCTCGGCCGTCTCTTCCTCCACTGCCAGCGCCGTGCGCGGTCCGGCGGCGCGCAGTTCCTGCCCCCAGTCGACGATGGCGAAGCGGCCGTCGGCGTGTTCGACGATGGCGGTGCAGCTGTCCACCCAGTCGCCGCAGTTCATGTAGGTGAGCCCCTGCACCTCGCGCAACGACACCGCGTGGATGTGACCGCAGATCACGCCATCGACGCCGCGCGTGCGCGCCTCGTGCATGACCGAATCCTCGAAGTCGTAGATGAAGCTGACCGCGCTCTTCACCTTGCGCTTGGCATAGCCGGCCAGCGACCAGTAGCCGGCGATGCCCAGCGTGCGGCGCAGCCAGGACAGCCGCGAGTTGATGCTGACCAGCAGGTTGTAGGCGACGTCACCGAGCAGGGCGACCCAGCGGTGGTGGCGCGTGACCTGATCGAAGTCGTCGCCATGCACGAGCCAGTAACGGCGACCGTCGGCAGCCTGATGGATGTACTCACGCTGCAGTTCGATGTCGCCGAACACGGTGCCGGTGTATTCACGCAGCGCCTCGTCGTGATTGCCCGGGATGAAGATGACCTGGGTGCCCTTGCGCGCGCGGCGCAGGATCTTCTGCACGACGGTGTTCTGCGACGGCGTCCAGTGTATGGAGCGGCTCATCGCCCAGAAGTCGATGATGTCGCCCACGAGGTAGAGGTAGTCGGATTCGTGGTGGCGCAGGAAATCGAGCAGCGCCTCGGCCTGGCATCCACGTGTACCAAGGTGGATGTCCGACAGGAAGATGGCGCGCACGCGCCGAACGAGAGGATCGGGAGCATTCACGCCGCCGATTCAAGCCCATCCGTGTGACAGGGCGGTGACGCGGCGCATCGTTGCTGCCCGTCGCGGTGACCGGTGTCGCATGGACGCAAAAAAGGGCACGCCGCAGCGTGCCCTGGAATCGACCGGCCCGGCGCCCTGCGCGCCGGTGGGTCGAGGTGGATCAGTACATCAGCTGCACGCCGAGCACGAACTTGTCGGTGTCGGTACCGGCGGCGTTTTCCATGTCGGAGTACACCGCGGTGATGCGTGCGTTGTGGCCGGCCATCACATAGGTCAGGCCGAAGTCCCACTGCTTGGTGTCGCCGCCGGTGTCGGCGTTGAACTTCTGGTAGCGGGTGTAGGGCTGGAACTGGCCGATGCCGATCTTGGTCGGGATCAGGTAGGCGGCGGTCAGCAGCCAGGCGTCGCCGGCCTGTGCGCCGCCGCAGTTGTTCACATTGGTGCAGAGGATGTTGCCGGCCGTCACGTCGGTCACGCCGTCGGTGTCGTAGTCGTACCAGGCGCCTTCCAGCGTCATCACGCCGCCGCTGGCGAGCTTGGTTTCGTACAGCGCGTCGATGTTCCATGCGCGGTAGTCGCCGCGGGCGAGTGCGGTGCCGACACCGTTCTTCTGCATCTGGTAGGCCATGCCGACGGTGAAGATTTCCTTGCTGCCGAAATAGCTGTTGGTGCCGTAGTAGCCCAGTTCCGGATCGAGGAAGCTGTAGGCGATACGGGTGGCGTACAGCGGATCGTCCGAGTCGTTCGACAGGCCGGTGCCGCGGTTCTTGCCCTGGTAGGCGCCGACCGAGTACAGCAGCTTGCCGCCGAGCACGTTACCCCACAGCAGCGCGCCGTCGTCGCGGCCGGTGAAGGCGTTCGGGTACTGCGACACCATCGGGTATTCCCACACGTTGGCGAAGTAGGGGCCAGCCATGTTGGCGCGGTCGGTCGGCGGCAGCATGCGGCCGAACCAGAAATTCACGCCTTCGGTCAGTTCGAACTGGGCGACCGCGTCGAGGATGCGCATCGACTCGTCGGACTGGCGCTCGAAGTTGATCATGCCGCCGATGTTCTTGGTGATCTTGCCGCTGGTGATGATACGGACCGAATCCACCGAGAAGTCGTTCGAACGCGAGGTGCCGTTCGGTGCCGCGTCTTCGGCGTTGGTGTAGGAGGTGCGCGCCCACAGGCTGAGCGTCAGATAGCTTTCGCCGGGACCGGCAACGGTGACGCCCGCGTTCGCGCTGCCGCAGGCGGCGAGCGCGACGGCAAGAGCACTGGCTTTGCGCAGACGGTTCTTGGTGATGTTTTTCATGGTGCTGGACTCCCGGTTGTTGAGGTTCAAGGTGCGAGGTTCAAAGAGCGGACTGCAATGACGGACTGCAAATGGGGCGGACCGGGCGATCAGTGACTGATCATCCAGGGGCGTTTCGTCGGGAAGGCCTTGGAGCCGTCGCGCGCGACGGCCGTGGTCTTGCTGGGCTTGCCGCTGCAGCACGAGCAGCCGGGGCCGTGCGTGCGGCTGGCCAGCTTGGGCTCGTGGCGTGCGCGTTCGTTGGTGGCGTGCGCGCTGCGCAGCTGGCCCGGCATGTCGGCGAAGGCCGGCGCCGAAATCAGCTGGCGTGCGGCCGGCTGGCCGCAGGCCGGGCAGAGGCAGGGCGCATCCCGCTGCGCGATGCTGCGCATGGCGGAAAAGCTGCCATGCGCCTCGCAGTGAAAGTCGTAGGTCGGCATGGCAGCGTCCTCAGACGTCTTCCGAGATCGGCATCTGCACGCTGCCGTCGAGGAATTTCTGCGGACCGGCTTCGGTCGGCATGATGTCGAAGTCGAAGATGTCGGTCGGCAGCCACAGCGTCGCGCAGGCGTTCGGAATGTCGACCACGCCGCTGATGTGGCCCTGCACCGGCGCCGTACCGAGGATCGAGTAGGCCTGGGCGCCCGAGTAGCCGAATTTCTTCAGGTACTCGATCGCGTTCAGGCAGGCCTGGCGGTACGCCACATGCACGTCGAGGTAGTGCTGCTTGCCCTGTTCGTCGACCGAAATGCCTTCGAAGATGAGGTAGTCGTCGTACTTGGGCGTGATCGGGCTGGGCTTGAAGATCGGGTTCTTGACCGCGTACTTCTTCATGCCGTCCTTGATGATGTTCACCCGCAGGTGCAGCCAGCCGGCCATTTCGATGGCGCCGCAGAAGGTGATTTCACCGTCGCCTTGCGAGAAGTGCAGGTCGCCCATCGACAGGCCGCCGCCCTTCACATAGACCGGGAAGTAGATGCGCGAGCCGCGCGACAGATCCTTGATGTCGCAGTTGCCGCCGTGTTCGCGCGGCGGCACGGTGCGTGCGCCTTCCATCGCCGCCTTGTCGCGCGCCTCGCCCTTCAGGCGACCCATGTGCGCGGTCGGCGCGCAGGGCGGGCAGCCCAGCGGCGGCACGCGCTCGGGGTCGGTGTTGATGAAGTCGATCTCGCGCTTGTTCCACTCTTCGAGCAGCTTGGGATCGGGCAGGCAACCGATCAGGCCCGGGTGGATCAGGCCGGCGTACTTGACGCCCGGCACGTGGCGCGACTCGGTGAACATGCCCTTGATGTCCCAGATCGACTTCTGTGCCAGCGGGAAGTGGTCGGTCAGGAAGCCGCCGCCGTTCTTCTTCGAGAAGAAGCCGTTGAAGCCCCACAGGCTGTCTTCCTTGGCGCCGATGTCGAGGATGTCGACCACCAGCAAGTCGCCCGGCTCGCAGCCTTCGACGCCGATCGGGCCGGACAGGAAGTGCACCGTGGTCAGGTCGACGTCGCGCACGTCGTCGGCGCTGTCGTTGTTCTGGATGTAGCCGCCGGTCCAGTCGTAGGTTTCGATCTTGAAGTCGTCGCCCGGCTTCACCCACGCGACAATGGGGATGTCCGGGTGCCAGCGGTTATGCACCATGTCGTTCTCATACGGCGACTGCTTCAGGTCTACCTTGATCAGGGTCTCTGCCATGTTGATCTCCTTGGGTGGAAGGGGCGTTGGGGCGGTGTTGCGGCGGTGGGCGGGGTCAGACGGACAGGAACTGCTTGATGTGCGCGGTATCGGTTTCCGCGCGGGTGCTTTCATGGACCAGGCGGCCGCCTTCGATGACGAACAGGCGGTCGGCCACGTCCATCGCGAAGCTCAGCACCTGCTCGGATACGACGATGGTGATCTGGCGCAACTTGCGGATTTCGTTCAGTGCGCGCGCGATGTCCTTGATGATCGAGGGCTGTATGCCTTCGGTCGGCTCGTCGAGCAGCAGCACCTTGGGGTCGGTCACCAGCGCGCGGGCGATGGCCAGCTGTTGCTGCTGACCACCCGACAGGTTGCCGCCCTTGCGGCGGCGCATTTCCCACAGCACCGGGAAGAGGGCGTAGATCTCGTCCGGCACCTTCTTGACCTTGGCATTTTCGAGGCCGGTGTGGATGTTCTCCTCGACCGTGAGCGTCGGGAAAATCATCCGGCCCTGCGGCACGTAGGCGATGCCCTTGGCGACGCGCTTGTAGCTTTCGTCCTTCGATACTTCGTTGCCGGCAACTTCGATCTGGCCGCTCTTCAGCGGCAGGATGCCGATCAGCGACTTGAACAGCGTGGTCTTGCCCATGCCGTTGCGGCCCATGATGGCGACCGTTTCGTTGGCGTTGGCTTCGAACGAGATGCCGTGCAGTGCCTCGCTCTGCCCGTAGGCGACGTGGAGGTCCTTGACGTTCAGCATGGTGGTGTCCTTTCTCGGTGACTGGCGCGTAGGCGGGGCTGCCGACTCAGTGGCCCAGATAAACGTCGATGACCTTGGGATCGTTCTGCACCTTGTCCATCGATCCTTCGGCGAGGATCTTTCCCTGGTGCATGACGGTGACCTTGTGGGCGATGCGCTTGACGAAATCCATGTCGTGCTCGATCACGATCACCGAGCGGCCCTTGCAGATGCGCTGCAGCAGTTCGGCGGTCAGTTCGCGTTCGCGCACGCTCATGCCGGCGATCGGTTCGTCGAGCATCAGCAGCTCCGGCTCCTGCATCAGCAACATGCCGATCTCCAGCCACTGCTTCTGGCCGTGGCTGAGCAGGCCGGCTTCGGTGTCGAGTGCGTCGCCGAGGCCGATCTCGTCGGCCACCGACTGCACGCGCGCCTTCACCTCGTCGGTGCAGCGGAAGCCGAGCGCGCCGAGCACGCTGCGGCCGCGCGGGAAGGACACTTCCAGGTTCTTGAACACCGAAAGGTTTTCGTAGATCGACGGCGTCTGGAACTTGCGGCCGATGCCGGCGCGCACGATCTTGTGTTCCTGCAGCTTGGTCATTTCCACGTTCTTGAACTTGATGCTGCCGCCGCTGGCCTTGGTCTTGCCGCAGATCAGGTCGAGCAGCGTGGTCTTGCCGGCGCCGTTCGGGCCGATGATCACGCGCAGCTCACCGCGATCGACGTAGAGGGTCAGCGCGTCGATCGCCTTGAAGCCGTCGAAGGACACGGTCAGGTCCTCGATCGCCAGTACGAAGTCGGTATTGCTCATGTCGGTCTCCTGTCAGGTCGGGCGCGGCTCAGGCCGACTGGCCCTGTACGCCGCCGGGCAGCGCGGCGGGCGGTGCGGACTTGTTGGTGGGGGCCGAGGGCGGTGCCGGCGGTTCGCCCGCGGACGCAGCCGGCTTGGCGACGGACTTGCGGCGCGAGAACCAGGGCTTGATGTGGCTTTCGTACAGACCGGCCAGACCGTTGGGGAAGGCGAGCACGACGCCGATGAACAGCGCGGCCATCAGGAACAGCCAGAGGTCGGGCGCACTCTCGGAGAAGTAGGTCTTGCCGGCATTGACCAGCAGCGCGCCATACACCGCGCCGACCAGCGACATGCGACCGCCGACCGCGGCGAAGATGACCATTTCGATCGACGGCACGATGCCGACGAAGGACGGCGACATGAAGCCGACCTGCAGCGTGAACATCGCGCCGCCGATGGCCGAGATGCCGGCCGCCAGTACGAACACGAACACCTTGAACATCGCCACGTCGTAGCCGGAGAAGCGCACGCGGTCTTCCTTGTCGCGCATCGCCAGCAGCAGGGTGCCGAGCTTGGACATCTGTATCCAGCGGCAGAGCAGGATGACGCCGATCAGCAGCGCGGCATTGACGAAGTACAGGACGTACTTCGACGAGTCGTCGCGGATGTCCCAGCCGAGCAGGGTCTTCAGGTCGGTGATGCCATTGACACCGCCGGTGTAGCCCTGCTGGCCGATGATGAGCACGGTCAGGATGAGCGCCACCGCCTGCGTGATGATGGCGAAATACACGCCACCGACCCGGCGCTTGAACATGGCGAAGCTGATGATGAACGCCAACAGCATCGGCACCACGACCACCGCGATCAGCGCCAGCGGCAGGTGGTGGAACGGCTCCCACCAGAACGGCAGCTCGGTGATCTGGTTCCAGTCCATGAAGTCCGGAATGCCCGGCGTGCTCTGGATCTTGGTCGATTCCGGATCGGATGCCTCGAGCTTCAGGAACATCGCCATCATGTAGCCGCCGAGGCCGAAGAAGCAGCCCTGGCCCAGGCTCAGGATGCCGCCGTAGCCCCACAGCATGACCAGGCCGACGGCGACGAAGGCGTAGGTGAGGTATTTGCCGACGAGGTTCAGACGGAAGATGTCCATCGTCAGCGGGAACACGACCATGATGACGAGCGCGAGGATGAGCACGCTCCCCATTCCGGTTCGTGCAACCCAGTTCTTGAATGCGTCCATGTGAATCTCCTGGAAGGTGCGAAGTCGGTGCGGATCGCGTTCAGCGGCGGATCTTCGAAGCGAAGAGGCCCTGCGGACGGATCATCAGGATGGTCACGATGAGCAGCAGCGTGAGCACCTTGGCCATCGAGCCGGTCAGGAAGAACTCGGCGATGGACTGCGTCTGGGCGATGCCGAAGGCCGAGGCCACGGTGCCGAGCAGCGAAGCCGCGCCGCCGAAGGTCACCACCAGGAAGGCATCGACGATGTAGAGCGAACCGGAGGTCGGACCGGTGGAGCCGATGGTGGTGAAGGCTGCGCCGGCCACGCCGGCGATGCCGCAGCCGATGGCGAAGGTGAGGCGGTCGGTGCGCTTGGTGTTGATGCCGGTGGCGTTGGCCATCGCGCGGTTGGCGACGGTGGCGCGCACACGCAGACCCCAGCGCGACTTGTACAGCGCGAGCAGCACGCCGCCGGTCACCACGGCGGTGAGGCCGAGCACGAACAGGCCATTGATCGGGATGTCCAGCCCTTCGGACGGCGCCCACGAACCCATCAGCCACTCGGGCAGGGTGGGGCTCACTTCCTTCGGACCGAAGGTGGAGCGGAACACCTGCTGCATGCCGAGCGACAGACCCCAGGTGGCGAGCAGCGTATCCAGCGGACGTTTGTACAGATGCCGTATAAGCGCCCACTCTGTCAGCCAGCCGAAGGCGAAGGCGATGAAGAAGGCGGCAACGATGGCGATCGGGAAATAGGCTTGCACCAGCCCGGGTGCATAGGTTTCGGTCAGGCTGGAGAACATGAAGATGGTGTAGGCGCCGATGGTCATGAATTCGCCATGTGCCATGTTGATCACGCCCATCTGGCCGAAGATGATGGCGAGGCCGAGGCCCATCAGCAGCAGGACTGAGAACAGGCTCAGCCCGGCGAAGCCCTGCATCAGGGCGATGTTGTAGATTTCGTCGAATGACATGACGGACCTCCGGACGGTTGGCCGGGCACTGCCCGGCCGTGCAGGGAAAGGAGGCGCGCCGCCCGGTCTGCGCCGGGGCGGCACGCCGGGGTCTTACTGGTAGCCCTTGGGGAAGGGGTTGGGTTCGATCAGGTCGGCCGATTCGGCGACCACCTTGAAAGTGCCGTCCGGCTGGCCCTGCGCGATGCGCGCCTTGGACCACAGGTGATGGTTCTCATGGACCTTCACGTAGCCTTCCGGCGCGCTCTTCAGTTCGATGCCGGGCGAGGCGGCGACCACCTTGTCGACATCGAAGCTGCCCGCCTTCTCGACCGCCGCCTTCCACAGCCAGGGGCCGAGATAGCCGGCCTGGGTTACGTCGCCGATCACCGACTTCGGACCGTAGGCCTTCTTGAAGGCCTCGACGAAAGCCTTGTTGTTGGCGTTGTCGAGCGACTGGAAGTACTTCATCGAGGAGTAGAAGCCGGCGAAGTTTTCACCGCCGACGCCCAGCATTTCGTCCTCGGTCACCGACAGCGTCAGCAGGAACTGCTTGACGCCGGTGATGCCGGCCGCCTTCAGCTGCTTGTAGAAGGCCACGTTGGAGCCACCGACCACGGCTGCGAAGATGCAGTCCGGCTTGGCGACCTTGATCTTGTTGATCAGCGAGTTGAAGTTGGTGTGGCCGAGCGGGTAGTACTCCTCGCCGACCACCTTGCCGAGCTTGCCGACCGACTCGATGTGCTTGCGCGCGATCTTCATCGACGTACGCGGCCAGATGTAGTCCGAGCCGACCAGGAAGTAGGTCTTGGCCTTCTTTTCCTTCGACGCCCAGTCGAGACCCCAGATGATCTGCTGGGTCGCTTCCTGGCCGGTGTAGATGACGTTCTTCGACTGCTCCAGGCCTTCGTAGAAGGTCGGGTAGTAGAGCAGGCCGTTCTCCTTTTCGAACACCGGCAGCACCGCCTTGCGCGAGGCCGAGGTCCAGCAGCCGAACACGCAGGCCACCTTGTCGTTCACCAGCAGCTTTTTCGACTTCTCGGCGAAGGTCGGCCAGTCGGAGGCGCCGTCTTCCTTGATCACCTTGATCTTGCGACCGAGGATGCCGCCCATCGCGTTGATCTGGTCGATCGCCAGCTGTTCGGCCTGGATCGAGCCGGTTTCCGAAATCGCCATCGTGCCGGTGGCGGAGTGCAGCTGACCCACGATGACTTCGGTATCGGTCACCGCGAGCTTGGTCGTATTGACCTTGGCTGTCGGGAACTGCGCGTTGCCGAAGCTGACGCCGGGCACCATCAGCGCCGGTGCAGCCGCCATGCCGAGCAGAACCTTGCGACGTTGTTCGTCGGTGAGCGGAGCCGGAATCGTGTCTTTCTTGTCAGCCATATCGTTTCTCCTGAGCGGAAGGGGTTGGGGAGCTTCAGGCGATCCGCTTGCGGCCGTTGAATCGTTTTGTGCACTGCACCGCAATCGCTCGCTGCGGAGCGAAAAGTAGTGTTCGGGGGTGCGTAGCCGGAATACGTCGATTGACGTATGTGCGTACTCGGCGCAACACCCGCGATCGAGGTGGGCCGGTGCTAAGGTGGAATCCTGCGCTGTCGCACTGCACCAGGATGTTGCCGAGGGCACCGTCGGGGTGCGCGGCGTGGAGGGAAGCTGCACTTGGGCTCCGGGCAGCGCGCGGTTTCGCTGCCCGGAGCATTTCTTGCATGGTGTGGCCTCGATCGCGTCAGCGCCTGCCCCGATGTCCGAAGCCACCCACCAGATATTCAAGATCCGCCGCGACTACAACACCTGGGTCGCCAACGAGACGCTCGAGGACTACGCGCTGCGCTACACGCCGCGCAGCTTCCGCAAGTGGTCGGAGTGGCGGGTCGCCAACACGGCCTTCGGCGCGGTGTCCTTCCTCGCGCTGGAGGCGATCGGCGGCGCCATCGCGCTGAACTACGGCTTCACCAACGCGCTGTATGCCATCCTGCTGGTCGGGCTGATCACCTTCCTGACCGGCCTGCCGATCAGCTACTGCGCCGCCAAGTACGGCGTGGACATGGACCTGCTGACGCGCGGCGCCGGCTTCGGCTATCTCGGCTCGACCATCACCTCGCTGGTGTACGCGAGCTTCACCTTCATCTTCTTCGCCATCGAGGCGGCCATCATGGCGCTCGCCTTCGAGATGTATTTCGGCCTGCCGTTGGCGTGGAGCTATCTGCTGTGCTCGGTGGTGGTGATTCCGCTGGTGATCCACGGCGTCACGCTGATCAGCCGCATACAGCTGTGGACGCAGCCGCTGTGGATCGTGCTGCTGGCACTGCCCTACCTCGCGGTGTGGTGGCAGGCGCCGCATCTGTATTCCGAATTCACCGGCCTAAGCGGCCGCAGCTCGGGCAGCAGCGAATTCGACTGGATCATGTTCGGTGCCGCCTCGACGGTGGCGATCTCGCTGGTGGTGCAGATCGGTGAGCAGGTCGATTACCTGCGTTTCCTGCCGGAGAAGACGCGCGAGAACCGGGTGCGCTGGTGGGCCTCGGTGCTGATTGCCGGCCCCGGCTGGGTGGTGCCGGGCATGGTGAAGATGCTGGGCGGGGCTTTCCTCGCCTTCCTCGCGCTGCAGGCCATGGTGCCGGTGGACCGCGCGGTCGAACCGACGCAGATGTACCTGGCCGGCTTTGCCTACGTGTTCGATTCGCCGGCCGTGGTGCTGGCGGTGACCGCGCTGTTCGTCATCGTGTCGCAGCTGAAAATCAACGTGACCAATGCCTACGCCGGCTCGCTCGCCTGGTCCAATTTCTTCGCCCGCCTCACGCACAGCCATCCGGGTCGAGTCGTGTGGCTGGTGTTCAACGTGGTGATCGCGCTGCTGCTGATGCTGCTCGGCGTGTTCGAGGCGCTGGAGCACGTGCTCGGCCTGTACGCCAATCTCGCCATCGCCTGGGTCGGCGCGCTGGTGGCCGACCTGGTCGTGAACAAGCCGCTTGGGCTGTCGCCGTCGCACATCGAGTTCAAGCGCGCCCATCTGTACGAGATCAATCCGGTCGGTCTCGGCTCGATGCTGATCGCCACCGTCGTATCGGTACTCGCCTACACCGGCTGGATGGGCGACATGGCGCAGGCCTTCTCGCCCTTCATATCGCTGGCCACCGCCTTCGTCACCGCGCCATTGATCGCGCTCGCCACGCGCGGCCGCTACTACCTCGCGCGGCGCAGTGCCACGCAGTGGCGGCCGGGCCAGACGGTAACCTGCCACGTCTGCGAAAACAGCTTCGAGTCCGAGGACATGGCTTACTGCCCGGCCTACGGCCAGCCCATCTGTTCGCTGTGCTGCACGCTCGAATCGCGCTGCCACGACCGCTGCAAGACCGACGCCAGTGCTGCCGACCAGCTGCACGCCTTCCTGAACGCCATCCTTCCGGTGCAGCTGGCGCGACGGGTGAACTTCCGCGTCGGCCATTTCCTGGTCGTGTTCCTGTCGCTCACCGTGCTGCTGGCGGTCATCTTCGGCGTCGTGTTCTATCAGGAAGCCATCGTCAGCGGCCTCTACCCGGCGGCGCGCGACAGCCTGCAGCTCACGCTGTCGAAAACCTTCGCGCTGCTGGTGCTGCTGTGCGCGGTATGCGCCTGGTGGATAGTGCTTGGCTCGGAAAGCCGGCGGCTGGCGCAGGACGAATCGAACCGGCAGAACCAGCTGCTGATGCGCGAAATCGATGCCCACCGCAAAACCGATCTCGCGCTGCAGAAGGCCAAGGATGCGGCCGAATCTGCCAACCTCGCCAAGACGCGCTACGTGACCGGCATCAGCCACGAACTGCGCACGCCGCTGAACAGCATTCTCGGTTACGCGCAGATCCTGCTGCGGGAGAGCGGCAGCGCCGGCAAGGGCGGCAGCGACGACACGCAGAAGCGCGCGCTGGGCACCATCCTGCGCAGCGGCGAACATCTGCTGGGCCTGATCGACGGTCTGCTCGACCTGGCGCGCATCGAAGCCGGCAAGCTCAGGCTGGACCCGGCGCCGATGCCGCTGCGCGAATTGCTGGACGATCTGGCCAAGATGTTCGAGCCGCAGGCGGCGCGCAAGGGCTTGCAGTTCCGCATCGAAACGACCGGCCGGCTGCCCGACTACGTGCGCGTCGATGCCAAGCGGCTGCGCCAGGTGCTGATCAACCTGCTGGCGAACGCGGTCAAGTTCACCGAGCAGGGCGAGGTGCTGCTGCGCATCGATTACCGGATGGAAGTGGCGCGCTTCGAAATCGCCGACACCGGCCCCGGCATCGCGGCGGACGACCACGCGCGCATCTTCATGCCGTTCGAGCGCAGCGCCAGCGGCCGCGTCATCGCCGAGCCGGGCACCGGCCTGGGCTTGAGCATCACCCGCATGCTCACCTCGCTGATGGGCGGCGAACTGACGCTGGAGAGCGAGGTCGGCCGCGGCTCGACCTTCCGCCTGCGGCTTTACCTGCCCGAATACCTGTCGGTGCCGACGCAGACGCGCTCGATGCGCACCGTGATCGGCTACGAAGGTCCGCGCATGCGCGTGCTGCTGGTCGACGACGACGCCACCCAGCGTCACATGCTGACCGGCATGCTGGCGCCGCTCGGTTTCGACGTGGACGAGGCGGCCAGCGGCCGCGAGGCGCTGGACTGCGTCGCCCGCGTGCGCCCGGACGTGGTGCTGCTGGACATCAATATGGACGGCATGGACGGCTGGGAAACCGCACGCCGGCTGCGCGAATTCGACGGCGCGCCGATACCGGTGCTGATGGTGTCGGCCAATGTGTTCGAGAACCGCAGCGAGCTGCTGCGCACCGCTGGCTGCGCCGGTTTCGTGCCCAAGCCGGTGATGGAATCCGAACTGCTCGACCAGTTGCGCGAGGCGCTGGACCTCACCTGGCACGTCGACGAACCGGCCGACGCCGCGCCGCCGAAGGCCGAGCCGGCCGCCGACGCGCCGCTGGCCGCGCTCGACGACGAAGAACGCGCGGCGCTGCTGCGCCTGTCGCGGCTGGGTCACGTCAATGGCATCGCTACGCTGCTGGACGCGATTTCCGAACGGTCCGACGCCGCGCGCGAAGACTGCCGTCGCCTGCGCGCGCTGGTCGACGGCTTCGACCTCATACGCTTCACACAACTATTACAACGCGACGCCCATGCTCTCTGAATTCCATCAACCGGTCGTGCTCGTCGTCGACGACGCGCCTGACTCGCTCGGCTTCCTGTGCGACGCGCTGTCGCAGGCCGGCTACACCGTGCTGATCGCGCACGACGGCGCGTCGGCGCTGGCCCGTCTCGAATGGGTGGTGCCGGACGCCATCCTGCTCGACGCGGTGATGCCCGGCCTGTCCGGCTTCGAAACCTGCCGCCGCATCCGTGAGGAGCCGGGGCTGACTCATGTGCCGGTCATCTTCATGACCGGCCTGTCGGGCACCGCCGAGGTGGTCGAAGGTTTCACCGCCGGCGGCACCGACTACGTGGTCAAGCCCTTGCGCGTTGAAGAGGTGCTGGCGCGGCTGACCGCCCACGTGCGCAACGCGCGCGCGGTGCGCATCGCCCGCCAGGCGGTGGACGTGGCTGGCCTCGGCGTGCTGGTGGTCGATGCGCTGGGTCGTGTCGCCTGGCGTTCGCCGCGTGCGGCGGAGTGCCTGGGCCAGTTCGGCATCGACCCCGCGGCGAACTCGACCGCCGACTGGCTGGGTGACCCGGCCGGCCTCACGGCGGATCCCGCCGCCGACGCGCGCCTGCTGCGCGAGCAGGGCGATCAGGCGCTGTATGCGCGCAGCCTGGGCGCGGTGGGGCTGGGCGAACACATGCTGCTGCTCGACGTCAGAAAGCGCGGCGAATCGAGCACCCGCATCGCCGGCGCCCAGCTGACGCCGCGCGAGGCCGAAGTGCTGTCCTGGCTGGCCAAGGGCAAGACCAACCGCGACATCGGCGACATCCTCGGCATGAGCCCGCGCACTGTTAACAAGCACCTGGAGCACATCTACGAAAAGCTCGGCGTCGAAACCCGCGCCGCTGCCGCCGCGCTGGCGATGCGCGCGTCCAGCGACTGAACCGGCCCTAGTACAGCAGTTGCAGGCCGAGCACGAAGCGGTCGAGCGAGGCCGCGCCCTCGCTCTTCGCACTCGAATACACCGCGGTGAGGCGCGCCTTGTGTCCGGAGATGACGTAGTTGGTGCCGACGTCCCACTGTTCGGCGCGTGCGCCGGCGTCCGGATCGAGGCGCTGGAAGCGTACATAAGGCTGGAAGCGGCCAGGGCCCAGCGCGTGCGGAATCAGGTAGCCGACGGTGAGCAGTGCGGCGTCCGCCTGCAAGGCGCCACCGCAGTTGCTCACCCGCGAACAGAGCGGGTCGGCGGGCGCCACGTCGGCCACGCCGTCGGTGTCGTAGTCGTACCAGGCAGCCTCGACCGTGAGCACGCCACCGGAGCGCAGGCGGGTCTCGTACAGCGCGTCGAGGTTCCAGGCGCGGTAGTCGCCGCGCGCGCCGGCCAGACCCACGCCGTCCTTCTGGCTCATGAAGGCGGCGCCCAGCGTGAACACCTCCTTGTCGCCGTAGTAGGTGCTGGTGCCGTAGTAGCCGGGTTCCGGATCGAGGAAGCTCCAGGCGAAGCGGGCGGCGAACAGCGGATTGTTCGACGCGTTCGACAGACCGCCGCCGCGGTTCTTGCCCTCGAACACGCCGACGCTGTAGAGCAGCCGGTCGGCGTACAGATTGCCCCACAGCAGCACGCCGTCGTCGCGGCCGGTAAAGGCGTTCGGATAGAGCGACACGAAGGGGTAGCCCCACACGTTGGCGAACTGGTTGCCCGCCATGTTCGAGCGGTCGGTCGGCGGCACCAGCCGGCCGGCCCACAGGTTCAGACCTTCCGCCAGTTCGAACTGCAGGATGGCGTCGAGCAGCTGCATGTCCTTCGCCGGCGGCCGTTCGAAGGTGATCGTGGCGCCGATGCGACGAGTGAATTGCGCCGACGACAGCAGACGGACCGAATCCATCGTGAAGCCGCTGTCGTGCGCACTGCCGCCGGCCGGACGCGCCTCTTCGGCATTGACGTAGGAGGCACGCAGCCACAGGCCGAGCGTCAGCGAACTGTCGCCCGGGCCCTGCAAGGTCATCTGGGCATCGGCTGCTCCGGCGCAGAGCAGGGCTGCGCTGGCGAGCAGCGCGTGGCGAAAGGGCGGCGTCCATCGCAGACGCGTGAAGCGGCGGAAGGTCATGGTGGCGGTCCTGAACGGGTGCGCAGGGCGGGCAGTCGCCGGGTGCGCGGGTGGCGTCGGGAGTCCGGTATCCGGAGTGCGGCGTCCGGAATCCGGTCGTGTCGTCTGGCTGCGATTGCACGATGGGGCGTCGCGGCAGCGCCTACGGGGCAAGGCGGTTTGCCGCGTCGGTAAGCCGTTTCCGCACCGATGTGGTGCATTCGGGCGGCGAATTTCTCCGCCATCGCGCATGCGGCGACCCGTTGCACGGTGCAAGGCCAGTGCCAGGCGGGCATGGCTGATGCATGCAGAACCGGGCGACGGTCGCCTCTCAGCCTGATCGTCCACCCAGACCGGAGTCAGCCATGACAGAACGCCTATGGACTTTCGCCGCCGGTGCCGACGGCCCCTGGCGCATTACCGAAGTACGCGCCGTCATCGGCGAAGCGCTGGCCGAGGCGCCACGCCTCGACCGCATCGCCGGCGATGCGGCGGGCAGCGGCCTGTGGTCGCTGCGCGGCATCACGAGCAATGAGCGCTACGTCACCCGCGACGAGAAACAGACGCTGACCGCTGCCTCGCCGCCGCTCGGTCGCAGCAGCGCAGCCTGTGCGGTGCTGATCCCGATCCGCAAGTCGGCGGCCTGGTGGGCGCTGGCGCAGGACGAGCGGCGCGCCATCATGGAAGAGCAGTCGCACCACATCGCGCATGGTCTGCGCGTGTTGCCGGCGGTGGCGCGCCGGCTGCATCACTGCCGCGACCTGTCGCCGGACGAGCCTTTTGATTTCCTGACCTGGTTCGAATTCGCGCCGGAACACGAAGCAGAGTTCGACGCGCTGCTGGACGTGCTGCGGGCGTCGCCCGAGTGGGCCTACGTCGAGCGCGAGTTCGAGGTGCGGGCGCGGGTGGATATGGGGCCGGAGAACTGAGTCCGCCGGCCCGCTGCACGCGGTACTACCAGACGGCGAGGTCGCTGCCGTTGGCGCCGATGCGGATGTCGCCGAACTGGGCGCGGCCTTCGCCACGTCCGAACACGCTGTTGGCGATCAGCCACACGCGCACGATGCGTTGTGGCGGTGGCCCGCCGACCGCCTTCGCGTAGTCCTGCAGCACATTGCGCGACTCGTTCAGCCAGCGCCCGAGATCAGCATTGCCCGAGCGCGCCACCACGTGGGTTTCGCGGTCCTTCCAGCCGGGCAGCGGGCAGCGGAAGGTTTCGCCGACTGGCAGCGTGCTGCTCCACAGATAGGTCAGGTCCTGACCATTGTCGAACTCGACGGCGATGCTGATGTAGTCGTGCGTGATCACGCTGTTCTCGGCCTGTTTGCCCGGCAGCTGGTTTACGCGCCACGACCACTTGAGCTCGGTGTCCGGTGTCAGCGCGACCTCGGCCGGCTTTTGCAGGATGGCGACGTCGTTGCGCGTGTGCGTGTGCATGCGGCGCCTCGGGCCGCCGTCGTCGTCAGCGTGGACCTCGCGGAAGATTTCCGCCGGGCCCAGTTCCCACAGGTACTGCCAGCCCTCGGGCGCCGCAGGTGGCGACTGCAGACGGGCCAGGGCCGGCGCCGCCCAGTCGGGCGCAGCCGGCTGCAGGGCCAGTGCCGCGAGTGTGGCCGCGACGTCGGCGTCCGGCGCCCAGCGGATCAGCGCCACGCTGATGCCGCCGCCGGCGTCGGGGCTGGCGGGCGGCGCCTCACCTTGGTAGCGGCCCTTGGCGTCGAGCCAGCGGGTGGGCAGGTTCTTCAACTGCACGGTGCCGCTTTCCGCGACGGTGAAGGTGTCGGTGGCGTCGAGGCCGCGCGAGATCGCTCCATTTTCGCCGATGCGACGCCATAACTGGAGCGGCGCTTCGAGCGAAATGTCGTAGTGACGCGACAGCCATACCCGGCCCTGCAGCAGTACGGTCACCCGGTCGCCGGCCTTCACCGGAAAGCCGCTGTCCAGCCACGGGCTGTGTTCCGCGCCAAGGTAGAGCACCTTCATGCCGGTGACTGCGCCGTCGACCAGCGGCGCAACGGCGGTCTTCACCGACGCCTCGAAGCGCTCATGGGCGGACTGCGCCCACGCACTGCCGGAGGCCGCTACCGCCAGGCTCAGTACAAGGCTGCGCCACAGATGTTTCATCGTCATTCCGTCTCCTTCCTCATTTGCCGTGCAATGCCGCACGCATGCAGGGTGGCAGCAACTGCGCGCCAAAGGCAGGGCTGGACAGGGGGCGGGGCGCCGTTCCCGGCGCAGCGGGTGGAAGATGCCTGCTTCGCCGCCGGCGCAGGCGCGGAGTGGTGCGGACATCACGTCCACCTGCTCAAACAAGTAACATCACGCCTTCGCAAATTTCCCACACCGCCGTCCGGCATGTCCGATTCCCGTACCGTCGCCGTCTATTTCGTCGCCTCGCCGCTGCAGTACCTTGCCGCCAGGCGCATTGCGCAGGCGTTCGAGCCCGGCGCACGGCAGGTGCTGGTCTGGTACAAGCCGGGCATGAAGTCGGCCGTCGATCCGGCCGAGTGGGACGCGTGTACCTATATGCCGTGGCCGCGCTGGGAGCCGCTGCCCGGCGCTTTTGGCCGGCATCGGCGACTGCGCGCCAACATCGGTCTGGTGAGCGGGCTGGTCGGGCAGTGCGAGCGCCTGATCGTCCACAGCGCGGTGTTCGATACCGAGGCGATCAACTATTTCCTGCACGCCCTGCCGCGCGCCGTCGGCGCGCGCGAAATGCACGCGCGCATCCTGCCAGACGGCCTGATCTCGATTCGCCGTTATCCGCTCAGCCTCACGAAAAGACTGGCGCAGCGCCTGCGGCTGCTGCGCAGCCTGTTCGCGCCGGAGCTGCGCTACACCTGTTTTTCCGGTGACCGCATCGGTTCGGATGCGCCCTTCTGCGACCGCATCTACGTGCTGCCGGGGTTGCCGCACGAGTATCCGGCCGACAAGGTGGCGGTGTTGCCGCCGCTGGTCGATGCGCCGACGCCGGCTGCTGACGACACTGGGCGGCGCGCGCTGGTGGTGGGGCAGCCGCTGACCGGCTTCGGGTTGATGAGCGCTGCCGATCTGACGGCGACCACCGCGCGCATACGCGACTGGCTGGCGGAGCAGGGCATCACCGATATCGATTACAAGGCGCACCCGAAGGACGCCGCGCACGAGCTGCGTCATCCCGACTACCGGCTGATCGAGCCGGACTGCGCACTGGAGGTTCATATGGCGCGCACGCCCTACGCCGCCGTCGTTGGCGTACGCTCGACCGCGCTGCTGATCGCGCGGCAGATCTATCCTCCGGCAGTGCGCGTGCGCGCTTTCGGCTGGCCGGCGCTGAACTTCAAGACACCGGATGAACGGAAGGACATGAGGACAACCTTCGAGCAGTGCGGTGTGGAGATCGAATGACTTTCGCCGATTTCCGCACGCGCATACCCGCGATCAATTCATGGCTGCTGGCGGGCGTGTTCTTCATGATTCCGGTGACGGTCGCGCCAGCGTACTGGCTCACCGTGCTGATTCTGGTTCTCTGGCTGATCGAGGGGCGCCTCGGGCAGAAACTGCGTGCCTTGGCTGCCGAGCCGCTGGTGTGGGCCTTCGTCGCCTACTTCGCCGTGTTCGCCCTCTCGCTGCTGTGGTCGGACGACCTGTCATGGGGGCGGCGGCTGCTTGGCCGGCAGTACCTGTTCCTGCTGTTTCCGCTGTATCTGAGCGTCGCACAGCGTGGGCACTTCGCCCGCTACGTCAGCGCCTTCCTGCTGTCGGTGACGATGTGCGAGCTGCTGACTTTCTACAACTGGGCTCAGTTGCACGTATGGCCCGAGTTGCCGGACGGCATACGTGTCGACAAGGGGGCCGACGACACGGCGCCGTTCGTCGATCGAATTCTTTATACGCCGGCGCTGGCACTGGCCGGCTATCTGTCGGCGCACCGCCTGCTGTTCGAGCTGACTTCACTGCGTGCCCGGCTGACCTACGCAGCGCTGTTCGCAGCCACCGTGTTCAACCTCCTGATTTCGGGTGGCCGGGCCGGTCTGGTCGGTTTCCTCGCGTTGCTCACCATGCTCGCGTTCCAGCGCCTTGTCCGCCGGCCCATGCTGGCGGCGGGCGTGGCGGCCGCGCTGGTCAGCGGCATCGTGTTCGGCGGGTACTATGGCAACGACTACTTTCGCTTGCGAGTGGACCGCGCGTTCGACGAAGTTGTCCGTTACGAAGAGTTGCCGAAAGCGTCGGTCAGCCAGCGCATCGTATATGCCGCGAACGCGTGGCGCGTGTTCGCCGAGCACCCGCTGGTCGGCGTCGGCCTTGGCGATACGCGCGAGGCCTATCGGGAAATGAACGCCCGCCACACGCCAAAGTGGAAGCCTGCCTGGAACCCGCACAATCACTATCTCTACGTCCTCACGGCTGCCGGTACGCTGGGTGCTCTTGCGCTGGCTGCCGTGCTGCTGCTGCCCTGGTTTCTCGGTGCGCCGGCAGATGGAAGGGAACGCGTGCGAAAGGCGTTGCCGCTGCTGTTCATCGTCATCTGCCTGTTCGAGTCCTATCTGATGCGGTCCAACACCACCCTCATGTTCGTGCTATTCACTGCGGCGTCATGGTGCGGCGTGCGAGGGCGGCCGGCTTGAAGCGCATTCTCATCGTCCGCACCTCGGCCATCGGCGACGTGGTGTTCGCGTCGCCGCTGGCGGCGGCGATCAGGCGGACGCATCCGGACGCCTGCATCGCCTGGCTGGTCGAGCCCGGCATCGACGCGTTGATCGCGCACGACCCGAACATCGATGCCCGCATCCTGTGGCCGAAGGCAGAGTGGACGCGGCTGTGGCGCGAACGCCGCTACGGTGAGCTGTGGCGGCGGGTGAGGGCCCTGCGCGCCGAACTGCGCAGCCATCGCTTCGATACCGTGCTCGACCTGCAGGGCCTGCTGAAAAGCGGCTTTCTTGCCTGGCTGGCCGGTGCGCGCACACGCATCGGTCTCGGTTCGCGCGAGGGGAGCCAGTGGTTGATGACGCGCGTGGTGCCGCGCGGCGGCGACATCGCGCGCATTTCGTCCGAATACCTGCATCTGGCTGAACAGCTCGGTCTGGACACGGGAGATTTCCTGCCGACACTGCACGTATCCGCGGACGCGGACGTCCGCGCGCAGGCGTTGCTGGCGGAGCATGGGCTGACGCCAGGCCGCTACGCCGTGTTCGCTGCGTTCACGACGCGGCCGCAGAAGCACTGGTTCGAGGATGCCTGGCAGACGCTGGCGCCCAAGCTCGCCGCGCAGAAGGGATTGACCCCGGTCCTGCTCGGCGGACCGGCCGACGCCGAGGCGGCGGCACGCATCGCTGCCGGCGCGCCGGGGCTGGTCAATCTGGTCGGCCGCACGAAGCTGCCGGAAGCGGCCGCGCTGGTGCGTGGCGCCGGCCTGCTGGTCGGCGTCGATACCGGACTGACGCACATGGGCATCGCCTTCGCGACGCCCACCGTGGCGATCTTCGGTTCGACCTGTCCCTATACGAATACCGGTCGCGCCAACGCGCGCGTGATCTGGCTGGGCCTGCAGTGTTCGCCGTGCAAGCGCCGGCCGACCTGCGGCGGCGCCTATACCTGCCTGCGCGACATCACGCCGGACCGGGTGCTGGACGAAACGGCAAAGGCGCTCGCGGCATGAAGGTGCTGCACGTCGAAGCCGGCAAGCACTACTACGGCGGTGCGCGCCAGGTCGCCTACATCGTCGAGGGACTGGCGCGACGCGGTGTGGCCAATGTGCTGGCCTGCCCGCCGGGTGCCGGCATTGCCGCTGCGTGCGCCGGCCATGCGCAGGTGGTCGAGATGAAGATGGGCGGCGATGCCGACGCCGGCATGACGCTGCGTCTGGCGCGTCTGATCCGCGCCGAGCGGCCCGACATCGTGCATCTGCACAGCCGGCGCGGCGCCGACCTGTGGGGCGGCATTGCCGCGAAGCTGACGGGCACCCGCTGCGTGCTGTCGCGCCGCGTCGACAACCCGGAGCCGCGCTGGCTGGTCGCGCTGAAGTACCGCCTGTACGACCACGTGATCACCATTTCCGAAGGCATACGCGAGGTGCTGCTGTCCGAGGGGCTGGCCCCGCAGCGGGTGAGCTGCGTGCGCAGTGCGGTCGATGCCGCCCCCTACCTCGAACCGGTGGATGGCGTCGCCTTCCGCCGCGAGTTCGGCCTGCCGGACAATGCGCGCGTGATCGGTGTGGTGGCCCAGCTGATCGCCCGCAAGGGCCATCGCTACATGATCGAGGCGACGGCCGCACTGCATGCGAGCCATCCGGATGTCCGGGTGATCTTCTTCGGGCAGGGGCCGCTGCGCGAGGAACTGGAAGCCGAGGTGGCGGAGCGGGGGTTGGCGGAGGTGATCCGCTTCGCCGGTTTCCGTACCGACCTGCCACGCTGGCTGGGCGGGCTGGACATCCTCGCTCATCCGGCTGACATGGAAGGGCTGGGCGTATCGCTGCTGCAGGCTTCGGCCGCCGCGGTGCCCATCGTCACCTCACGCACCGGCGGACTGCCGGAGGCGGTGGCCGACGGCGTCAGCGGACTGCTGATTCCGCCCGGCGACGTGGCCGCGCTGACCGCGGCGCTGGCACGTCTGCTCGACGATGCCAGACTGCGTCGCCGCTTTGGCGAGGCCGGCCGCGCACGCATACTGGCGGAGTTTTCGGTGGATGCGATGGTCGAGGGCAACCTCGCCGTCTATCGCCGGCTGATATCACGCAACTGAATACGGATACGACATGACGACGACTGACCGCCGCATCGTGTGGCTGCTGATTGCCTACTCGCTGCTGCTTGCTTTGCTGCCGATTGCGCTGAACGAGCAGGCTTTCCACTGGACCTTCTCCGAAGTGGGGCCATTCGAGCAGTTGTCGATCGCCGGCTGGCTGGGTACGGCGGTCATCGTGCTGTTGCGCATCCGCCCGCTGGGCGCGCGCGCCTGGGCCTTCGCCTTGCTGTGCCTGGCGTTTGCCGCGCGCGAGGCCGACTGGCACAAGCTGTTCACCGGCGAGAGCTTTCTGAAGAACAGCTTCTACCGTGACGCGGCGCGTCCCTTCGAGGAGAAGCTGATCTGCGGCGCGATCGCCATCTTTCTGGTGGCACTCGTGCTGTACGCCGGGCTCGTGATCGCGCGCTTCCTGTTCCTGCAGGGCGGCTGGCGTTCGCGGTCCGGCGCCTGGCTGATGGCGGGTACTGCGCTGGTGGTAGTAGGCAAGCTGATCGATCGCCTGCCGGCCGTGCTGTCGGTCGATTACGGCATCGAACTGGGCCCACTGACCAAGCTCTATTCGGCCGCTTTCGAGGAAGGCCTGGAAATGGCGCATCCGATGATACTGGCGTGGTCGGTGTGGATCAGCCAGACCGGGCGGCGCTACCTGTCGTGACCGAGCTGCCCGGCCGTTCGCGCGTGCCGGTGAGCACGCAGACCGGGCCGCACGAACAGCTGGCGGTGCTGATCGAACGCCGCCGCGGACAGGACTACCGCAAACCGGTCGCCCCCTACAGTGCGGAGGCGTTCGCGCGCTTCGCGGCCGTCTGCGTGCCGGGCGCGCCCCTCATCGTCGACAGCTGCTGTGGCGTCGGCGAGAGCACACTGCATCTGGCCGAGCTTTTTTCCGATCACTTCGTGCTCGGCGTCGACCAGTCGGCCGACCGCCTGTCGCGTGCACCGGCATTGCCATCGAACGCGCTGCTGTTGCGCGCGGACATGGCCGACGTCTGGCGCCTCCTCTACGAGGGCGGATATCGACCGACGCATCAGTACATGCTCTACCCCAACCCCTGGCCCAAGATCGGGCAACTGGCGCGGCGCTGGCCGGCGCATCCGGTGTTCCCTCTGGTGCTCGCGCTGGGCGGCGTCATCGAGTGCCGCAGCAACTGGCGCGTCTACGTCGAAGAGTTCGCGCAGGCGGTCAAGCTGATCGCGGGCATCGACGCCCGCGTCGATGAGCATGTTCCGTCGACGCCGATCACGCCCTTCGAACGGAAGTATCTGGCGAGCGGGCACGCCCTGTACCGCTGTGGTGTGCATGTGGGTTGACGACAACGGGCGGATCGCCGGCAGCGATCCGCCCGTGCGCGACCGCATCTTTCGCGGCCGCTGGCGTGTCATCAGTTCACGTGGAAAGGCACGAAGTCCGGATCAGCCGGCGCCGCCGGTGCGATCGGGCTCGGGCGCTGGGTGATTTCGGCCCACGCCTGTTCCGGATTGCCGCCGCGCGCCTGCTGCGCCGCGGCAGCGCGATGCCAGCCGGTGTCGTTCGGGTAGTTGTCGCTGCGGTACAGCGGGTCGGCCGCAGCGGCGGGCGCCACTGGCGTCGGGCGGGCGGTTACCGCGTTGCGAGCATCGACCGCGTCGGTCGTCATTGCGCCCTGGCTGCCAGCAGGCAGGGATTCAACCGTGTCGTTCATGTGCTCGGTCGGATAGGTGGTTTCGGCCATCGCGCCGGCGGATGTGATTACGAAGGCGGCGGTAACGAAGGTCTTGAGGACGGTCATTGCAGTCTCCTTGGATAGCGTGGATAGCGGATACCGGGATCGGCATCCATGGACTGCATTGTCGACGCTGGCGGCCTGGCCGGCTGTCGGCAGGAGGGTAGCCGCTGTAGGCGCCCTGCCAATGCGTGTAGGAAGCCGGGCGGCTCCGGTCACCGATGATGTGCCGGTGTTCCCGGCGCGATCGCGCTGCCGGGGCGGCATACGCCGCGCCCTGTCGTTGTCGGTCGCGCTGTCGGACAATGTCGGAACATCAGATCGGCGCGAGGCGCGCGATCCACACCTATCCGGAGCTTCATGGACTACAACTGTGTCGAATGCGGCGCCTGCTGCGCTACTTTCCGCGTCGATTTCCATCCGTCGGACGGCGAGGCGCAGGGCGGGCGCGTGCCCGAGGGCCTGTACGACGAACTGAACGGATCAATCGCCCGCATGCGTGGCACCGACCACACGCCGCCGCGCTGCCGTGCGCTGCGCGGCTGCATCGGCGAGCAGGTGAGCTGTTTAATCTACGACGAGCGGCCCGATCCGTGCCGCGAATTCGAAGCGGGGTCGGATGCCTGTGTGCGAGCGCGGCGCCGGCATGGCTTGGCTGAATCGGCCTGACGGATACCGGATTCCCCGAAAGGCCGATTCCCCGGTGGAGCGAGCTTGCTCGGGATGGTGGCCTGAGCGGAAGGTCAGCCGACGATAACCGGTTCCGGTTCGATATCGACGCCGAATCGCTCGCGCACGCTGGCCTGTATGTCCGCGGCCAGCTTCATCAACTGGTCGGCGGTCGCCTGGCCGTGATTCACCAGCACCAGTGCCTGCCTGTCGTGCACACCGGCATCGCCGCGCCGCGTGCCCTTCCAGCCGCAGCGGTCGATGAACCAGGCAGCGGCGAATTTCACCGAGCCGTCGGTCGCAGCGTAGTGCGGGGCGTCCGGGTGGGCGGCGAGCAGGCGGCCGGCTTCGTCCGCGGGCAGCACCGGATTGCGGAAGAAGCTGCCAGCGTTGCCGATCACCGCCGGGTCAGGCAGCTTGGCGCGGCGCACCGCGCACACGGCGTCGAACACGTCGCGCGGGGTCGGACTGGTGACTCCGCGCGCCGTCAGTTCGCGCTGCAGGTCAGCGTAATCCGCACGCACCTCGGGCCGCGTGCTCAGCCGGAATACGACGCGGGTGATGATGGCGCGGCCGGCCAGCCGGTGCTTGAACACGCTGTCGCGGTAGCTCATCGCGCAGTCGGCAGCCGTCAGTTGCAGCCAGCGACGGTCCTGCATGTCCCAGGCGTTGACACTGTCCAGCCGGTTCACCAGTTCGACACCGTAGGCGCCGATGTTCTGGACCGGCGCGGCACCGACGGTGCCGGGAATGAGCGCGAGGTTCTCCAGCCCGTGCCAGCCGTGGTCGAGTGCGTGACTGACCCAGTCGTGCCAGTTCTCGCCCGCCGCGACTGCGACACGCACCGTGTCGCCGTCGCGCGCCAGCACTTCGATGCCGCGTGTGCGCATCTGCAGCACGGTGCCCGGAAAGTCGGCCGCGAACACGATATTGCTGCCGCCGCCCAGAACCAGGATGCGCTCGCCGCGCTGCAGCAGCGCCTCGGTCAGCGCCGGCAGATCGGCCGCGTCGTCCACCGGCTGCAGCCTTGCCGCGCGGGCGGGCAGGTGCAGCGTGTTCAGATCGCGCAGGTCGGCGTCGGGGAGGGCAGGGGCAATCATGACGAGCCGTGAGTCGGACCGCGAAGCGCTGGAGCAGGGGCGCGCAGTATAGCCAAGCGACTGCGCTGCAGTGCGGCAGGCGGCTTGGCTTTAAATCGAATAAAAGATATCATATATAAGACTTGAACCGCCTTCGCGCGCAGTGGGTTTTGCGCTGCGCCATGCAAGGTTGCGGTCGTCGCCAAGGTGCAGATTAGAAAGCACTTTTTCGATGCCGTTTCGGTGCAAGCCGCGGCTTTTCAGTCCGCGTCTTCGTGCGACGCACCATCGGAAGCGTGTGTCGTTCTATGATGCGGTATACCCGTCTACCGGAGGACTCACCGTGCTTGAAGCTTACCGTGCCCATGCCGCCGAACGCGCCGCGCTCGGCATCCCGCCGCTCGCCCTCGATGCGAAGCAGACTGCTGAACTGATCGAGCTGATCAAGAACCCGCCCGCCGGCGAAGAAGCCTTCCTGCTCGACCTGCTGACCCATCGCGTGCCGCCGGGCGTGGACGACGCCGCCAAGGTGAAGGCCTCCTTCCTGGCCGCCGTGGCGCACGGTGACGTCAAGGTCGCACTGATTTCCAAGGCGAAGGCCACCGAACTGCTGGGCACCATGGTGGGCGGCTACAACGTGAAGCCGCTGATCGACCTGCTGGACGACGCCGAAGTCGCCGGTGTCGCCGCCGAAGGTCTGAAGAAGACGCTGCTGATGTTCGACTTCTTCCACGACGTCGCCGAGAAGGCGAAGGCCGGCAATGCCAAGGCCAAGGAAGTCGTGCAGTCCTGGGCCGACGCCGAGTGGTTCACCAGCCGTCCGGAAGTGCCGAAGTCCATCACCGTCACAGTGTTCAAGGTGCCGGGCGAAACCAATACCGACGACCTGTCGCCGGCGCCGGACGCGACCACCCGTCCGGACATCCCTATGCACTACCTGGCGATGCTGAAGAACACCCGCCCGGATGCGGCCTTCAAGCCGGAAGAAGATGGCAAGCGCGGTCCGATGCAGTTCATCGAGGACCTGAAGAAGAAGGGTCACCTCGTAGCCTATGTCGGCGACGTGGTCGGCACCGGCTCGTCGCGCAAGTCGGCGACCAACTCGGTCATCTGGGCCACCGGCCAGGACATCCCCTTCGTGCCGAACAAGCGCTTCGGCGGCGTTACGCTGGGCGGCAAGATCGCCCCGATCTTCTTCAACACGCAGGAAGACTCCGGCTCGCTGCCGATCGAAGTCGATGTGTCGAAGCTGGAAATGGGCGACGTGATCGACGTGCTGCCGTACGACGGCAAGATCGTCCGTAACGGCGAGACGGTCGCTGAATTCGCACTCAAGAGCGAAGTGCTGCTGGACGAAGTGCGCGCCGGCGGCCGCATCAACCTGATCATCGGCCGTTCGCTGACTGCCAAGGCGCGCGACTTCCTCGGCCTGGGCGCGTCGACGCTGTTCCGTCTGCCGAAGGCGCCGGTCGATACCGGCAAGGGCTACACGCTGGCGCAGAAGATGGTCGGCCGCGCCTGTGGCCTGCCGGAAGGCAAGGGCATCCGCCCGGGCACCTACTGCGAACCGAAGATGACCACGGTCGGCTCGCAGGACACCACCGGCCCGATGACCCGTGACGAACTGAAGGATCTGGCCTGCCTCGGCTTCTCGGCCGACCTCGTCATGCAGTCCTTCTGCCACACCGCCGCCTATCCGAAGCCGGTGGACGTGAAGATGCACCGCGAACTGCCGACCTTCATTTCGAACCGCGGCGGCGTTGCGCTGCGTCCGGGTGACGGCGTGATCCATTCCTGGCTGAACCGCCTGCTGCTGCCGGATACCGTCGGCACCGGCGGCGACTCGCACACCCGTTTCCCGATCGGCATTTCCTTCCCGGCCGGTTCCGGCCTGGTCGCGTTCGGCGCCGCCACCGGCGTGATGCCGCTGGACATGCCGGAATCGGTGCTGGTGCGCTTCAAGGGCACGATGCAGCCGGGCGTTACGCTGCGCGATCTGGTGCATGCGATTCCGCTGTACGCGATCAAGGCCGGTCTGCTGACCGTTGCCAAGCAGGGCAAGAAGAACATCTTCTCCGGCCGCATCCTGGAGATCGAAGGTCTGCCGGATCTGAAGGTCGAACAGGCGTTCGAACTGTCGGACGCGTCGGCCGAGCGTTCCGCTGCCGGCTGCACGATCAAGCTGAACAAGGAGCCGGTGCAGGAATACCTGCGCTCGAACATCGTTCTGATGAAGAACATGATCGCCAACGGCTACCAGGATGCCCGCACGCTGGAGCGTCGCATCAAGTCGGTCGAAGCCTGGCTGGCCGACCCGCAACTGCTGGAAGCGGACAAGGACGCCGAGTACGCGGCCGTGATCGAGATCGATCTCGCCGACATCAAGGAACCCATCGTCTGCTGCCCGAACGATCCGGATGATGCCAAGTTCATGTCCGAAGTCAGCGGCACGAAGATCGACGAAGTGTTCATCGGCTCGTGCATGACCAACATCGGCCACTTCCGCGCCGCCGGCAAGCTGCTGGAAGGCAAGAAGGACATTCCGGTGCGCCTGTGGATCGCTCCGCCGACCAAGATGGACGCCTCCGAGCTGACCAAGGAAGGCTATTACGCCACCCTCGGCGGTGCGGGTGCCCGCATGGAAATGCCGGGCTGCTCGCTGTGCATGGGTAACCAGGCGCAGATCAAGGAAGGCAGCACCGCGATGTCGACCTCGACCCGCAACTTCCCGAACCGTCTGGGCAAGAACACCAATGTGTTCCTCGGCTCGGCCGAACTGTCGGCGATCTGCTCGAAGCTGGGCCGCATCCCGACGCGCGAGGAGTATCTGGCGGAAATCGGCGTCGTCACCAAGGACGCCGACAAGGTCTACAAGTACATGAACTTCGACCAGATCGAAGAGTACGCGGAGACCGCGAAGGAAGTGACGGTCTGATCGTCGTTCGCAGCACGCAGTGAAGACGGCCCGCGATTGCGGGCCGTTTTTTTTGCCTGTCGCACCGTAATGCCGGCATCGCAGCCGACGCCGGACGGGGGCCTCACGCCGAAATGCGGCGGCGAGGCGCGTCGGCAGGTCGAGTGCGTGACGAAGCGCTGCTCATGTTGCAGCGCGATGGTGCCGTCAAGTACAGCACCACATCCTGCGGGCCACGCCCATGACGCCTGACCTGTTCAATCTCGACGTGCTGCTGGTCGAACCTTCCCCGACGCAGAACAGGATCATCCGCGAGCGCGCGGCGGCGGTCGGCATCATGCAGATGCGCGAAGCCGAGGGTGTTCAGTCGGCGCTGGCGGCGATGCAGGCCAAGGTGCCCGACGTGGTCATCAGCGCGCTCTACCTGCCGGATGGCGATGGCACCGGCCTGGTCCAGGCCATGCGCAACACGCCCGAACTGCAGCATGTCGCCTTCGTGCTGGTGTCCAGCGAAACCCGGCCGCAGGCGCTCGACGCGGTGCGCCAGTCCGGCGTCTGCGGCATCCTGCCCAAGCCCTTCAGCAGCGCCCAACTGCAGCGGGTACTGGCGGCTACGCTCGATTTTCTCGCCGACGATGCATCGCCCGATGAAGACATCGACTACGAATCGCTGCGCGTGCTGCTGGTCGATGACAGCGGCAATGCGCGCCGCTTCATGCGCCGCGTGCTGGAGAACATGGGGCTCAGCGACATCGTCGAGGCTGGCGATGGCAGCGAAGCGGTGAAGTTGCTGGAGCAGACCCTGTTCGATCTGGTGGTGACCGACTACAACATGCCGGAGATGGACGGACAGGCGCTGGTCGAGTACGTGCGCCAGCAAAGCTGGCAGGCTTCCGTGCCCATCCTGATGGTGACCAGCGAATCCGACATGGGGCGCCTGGCCGCCGTGGAGCAGGCCGGCGTGTCCGGCATCTGCGACAAGCCCTTCGAGCCAGCCACCATACGCACACTGCTGAAGGGCGCGCTGCGGCACACCGCCTGAGCAGGCCTCAGCCGGCAGCCATCCGGCGCTTCAGTGCCGGGCCTGCGGTGGCGGCCAGTTCGCGCAGCATGCGCTCGGTGGTGGCCCAGTCCACGCATCCATCGGTGACCGAACAGCCATAGCGCAACTGCGACAGATCCTTCGGAATCGGCTGGTTGCCTGCTTCGAGATGACTTTCGATCATGACGCCGACGATGGAGCGGTTGCCGTCGCGGATCTGCCCCGCCACGTCGGCCAGCACCAGCGGCTGCATCTCGGGCTTCTTGAACGAGTTGGCGTGCGAACAATCGACCACGATATTGGGCGGCAGGCCGGCCTTGATCAGCGCCTGTTCGGCCAGCGCGATGCTGACCGAATCATAGTTCGGCCGGCCCGCGCCACCGCGCAGCACCATGTGGCCGTGCGGGTTGCCGCGCGTGCGGATGATGCTGGAGCGGCCGTAGCGGTTGATGCCGAGAAAGCTGTGCGGGCGCGAGGCGGAAATGATGCCGTTGATCGCCGCGTCGAGGTCGCCGTCGGTGGCGTTCTTGAAGCCGACCGGCGTCGACAGCCCGCTCGACATTTCCCGGTGCGTCTGCGACTCGGACGTGCGCGCGCCGATCGCCGTCCATGAGATCAGGTCGCCCAGATATTGCGGCGAGATCGGGTCCAGTGCCTCGGTCGCCGCCGGCAGCCCCAGTTCGGCGACGTCGAGCAGGAAGCGGCGCGCCAGGCGCATGCCTTCCTCGATCTGGAAGCTGTCGTCCATGAAGGGGTCGTTGATGTACCCCTTCCAGCCGACCGCGGTGCGCGGCTTCTCGAAATACACGCGCATCACCAGCAGCAGCGTCGGCGACAGTTCGTCCGACAGGGCGCGCAGTCGGCGTGCGTAGTCCATGCAGGCCTGCGGGTCGTGCATCGAGCAGGGGCCGACGACGACGAACAGGCGCGGGTCGGTCCGTTCCAGGATGGCGCGCACCGCCTCGCGGCCGGCCCGCACGGTTGCCTTCGCCGCTTCGCTGAGCGGCGCTTCGCTCTTGATGTCGCCCGGCGCCGGCATCACCGAAAAGCTCTCGATGCGGCTGTCTTCGAGTGTGGTGTCGGTGTTCATGATCAGTCTCCCCGTTTGTCATGCCAGTCAACGCCGACCGGCGCGCGCTGTCAATCGCGCCGGTCAAGGAAAGCGTGAATGGCGGGTGCAGACTGTTTCAGCGCGCGGCGTGCCGGGTGCCGTTCCAGCGCACGCGGTAGATCGCGTCCGCGGCGTCGTCGGACACCAGCAGCGAACCGTCGGGCAGCACCAGCACGTCGGCCGGCCGGCCGGATACTGCGTCGTTGCGGCCGAGGAAGCCTTCGATGAAGGGCGTGTAGCTGGTGACGGTATTGCCGTCGAGACGCGCCACCATGACGCGGTAGCCGTCGCGCACGCTGCGGTTCCACGAACCGTGTTCGGCGATGAACACCGCACCGCGGTATTCGTCCGGGAACTGCGATCCGGTGTAGAAGCGCATGCCCAGCGGTGCCACGTGGGCGCCGAGCCGCAGCACCGGCGGCGTGTAGTCGGCGCAGGACCGGCCCTTGCCGAATTCCGGATCGGCAATGTTGCCGCCGTGACAGTAGGGGTAACCGAAATGCTCGCCGGCCTTGCTGACGCGGTTCAGTTCACACGGCGGCGTGTCGTCGCCCATCCAGTCGCGGCCATTGTCGGTGAACCACAGCTCGCGCGACTTCGGGTGCCAGTCGAAGCCGACGCTGTTGCGCACGCCGCGGGCGTAGATTTCCAGCCCGGTGCCGTCCGCGTTCATGCGCATGATGTTGGAAAAGCCATCCTTGTCGCGGTCGCAGATGTTGCACGGGGCGCCGACCGGAACGTAGAGCTTGTCGTCCGGGCCGAAGGCGATGAATTTCCAGCCGTGCGCGCTTTCCTTCGGGAAGCGGTCGCTCACCAGCACCGGCTTCGGTGGCGCCGCCAGCCTGTCGTCGATGGCGGGCAGTTTCACGATGCGGTCCAGCGACGAAACGTAGAGGTCGCCCTTGCGCCACGCGACGCCGACCGGCATGTTCAGCTGGTCCGCAATCCTGACCGCCTTGCCGGCCTTCATCGTCGCCGGGTCGAAAGCGACGGCACTGACATGGCCGGCGCGCGAGCCGACATAGAGCCGGCCGGGGGCGCCCAGCGTCATCGCGCGCGGATTGTCGACCTGCGCCCACAGCTCTATCGTGAATCCAGGCGGCACGCGCAGTTTCTCGATAGCGGTTTCGGCGTGGGCGAGGGCGGAGCCGAGCGAAAGCGCGCCGGCGAGCAGGAGGCTTCGTATCATGGTGGTCATTCCGTCATCAGATGCGGAATCGACCGGCCTGCGGCGCCGGTGTTCCGCAGTGGAGCGAACATGAAGCTGGTCAGCTGGAACATCCAGTGGGCGCGCGGTTGCGACGGCCGCGTCAGCACCGGGCGTATCGCCGACATCGTGCGTGCCTGGGGCGACGCGGACGTGATCTGTCTGCAGGAGGTGGCGGTCGGTTTCGACACCTTGCCCGGAATGCAGGGCGAAGACCAGGTGGCGCAGTTCGGCGCGCTGTTTCCGGACTTTACCGCGGTCTTTGCGCCGGGCAGCGACCGCCTCGCTGACGACGGCCAGCGCGTGCAGTTCGGCAACCTGACGCTGTCGCGCCTGCCGGTGCTCGCCGTCTGGCGCCGTCTGCTGCCGTGGCCGGCCGACGACAGCGTACCCGGCATGCAGCGCGCGGTCGCGGAAGTGACCGTCGCTTCTCCGGGCGGACCACTGCGCGTGCTGAACACGCACCTCGAGTACTACTCGGCGATGCAGCGCATGGCGCAGGTGGAGGCTTTGCGCGCGCTGTCAGCAGAGGCGCTGGCTCACCTGCGTGCGCCGCCCCGGAGCAAGGACGCGAACCCGGCTTTTCTGCCGCCGCCGCGCCCTGCCGCGGCGTTGCTGTGCGGCGATTTCAACTGCGAGCCGCACAGTGCGGAACACGCGCGGCTGACTGCGCCGGCGGACGAAGCAGGCGCCGACTGGATCGATCTGTGGACGCACTGCCACGGCAGTCAGCCGCACGCGCACACCGTCGGCCTGCATGGTGCCGACTGGCCCGACCATCCGTACTGCTGCGATTTCGGTCTGGCGACGCCGGCCTTGCTGCCGCGCGTGGTCGGCATCGATGTGAACGGCGGCACGGACGCTTCGGATCATCAGCCCTTGCGGGTGGAACTGCGCGACTGAAGCGCAGTCATCATCCATGCAGGGCTGATCGCCCGGAATCGGTCGTCGTCAGGCGATGTCGTCGGGGTCGAGCAGGCGCTCTATCGTCGCGATACGGTCGCGCAACAATAGTTTTCGTTTCTTCAGTCGTCGCAGCAGAAGCTCGTCGCGCGACTGCACGTCATGCAGGTCGGCGATGGCCTGATCGAGGTCACGGTGTTCGGCGCGAAGCGCGTCCAGCGTGGCGCGCAGTTCCTGTTCTTCCATGCCTGGCGCGCTGCCGGGAGGCGGCGCCTACTCCGTTTCGGGGACAGGCCCGGATGTTAGGTGTCACACAGCGGGGGCGCAAGCGCCCTTCAGCAAAGCAGTACCCGGCCGTTAGTTCACTTGAAAGGCGGCGGGTGTGCCCCATCTGCACTGCAGGGACGCGGTGCAGGAAGCTGCGACGGGCATTCTGCCGTTGCGTGTTGTACAGCCGCACCAGCCAAGGAGAGAAATCATGCACATCATGTTCAACAATCCGCTGGTCTATGTGGTCGAGTACGCAGGTCTGGAAGCCGTCGAGGTGATCGACAAGCGCATCGGACGTGGCGCCCTGATCCGCGACGACGCAGCACGCCGTTTCCGCGAGGAACTGAAGGAACTGGTCGACCACGACGAAGAGGTCGGACCGGAAGAGTTCGATGCCTTCATGGTGCCGTGGGAGGCGCTGCTGACGCAGCCGGCGATCTACCACTGACGCACCCACCGGCCGCCCGCGGTGTTTCGCCGCAGGCGGCCGCTTCGGTAAGATGCGTGTCCGCAGAATCTGCACGCAGCCTCCGCATTCCGATGAGCAAGGCCTTCACCAAGGAAACCGACACCGAAGAGGACGATCCCGAATCGGTCAGCGCGCTGCCACCTGGCAGCAAGAACTACATGACGCTCGCCGGCTACGGCCGTCTGCGGGCCGAACTTGACGATCTGGTGCGCAGCGAGCGCCCGCGCATCGTCGAAACCGTCGCCTGGGCCGCCTCCAATGGCGACCGCTCCGAGAACGGCGACTACATCTACGGCAAGAAGCGCCTGCGCGAGATCGATCGCCGCATCCGCTTCCTGATCAAGCGACTCGAATCGGCCACCGTGGTCGACCCCAGGGAACAGCAGAACCCTGAACAGGTGTTCTTCGGCGCCACCGTTGACTACGAGGACGAGGACGGCCCGCACACGGTGCAGATCGTCGGCGTCGACGAAGCCAACGCATCCGACGGCCGCATTTCATGGATATCGCCGCTTGCCCGCGCGCTGCTCAAGGCACGCGAGGGCGACACCGTGCGCTTCCAGAGTCCGGCCGGACTGCGCGAGATCGAGGTGATCGAGGTGCGCTACGAGTGAGCGCACAGCGACATGTGCGTGTCGTTGCGCGCCTGCTTCTGCTGGCGCTGCTCGCGCTGCCGGCGGTGCCGGTGCTGGCGCAGGGACTCGCACGCAGCGCAGGAATCGCGCTGGCCGCCGACATCTGCACCGGCGCACGCGCGGCGGACGACGGCATGCCGGCCCCGGTTCAGCATGGCGGAGCGCATTGCCAGCTGTGCGGTACTCATGCCGGCGGTGCCGTTCCGGTCCGCGCGATGCCGGCCCTTGTCTTCGGTTCACGTCCCGGGCGGGAACGCCTCGCGCCGACGAGCGAATGCGGCGGTGACGAGCGCGGAATGCGACCGGAGGCGAGGGCGCCTCCCGGCGCCCACCGTCCCTCCGCCCGACCCTTGCACAGCATTCCCGACTGACGCGCGGCGCCTGCTCTGCCGGTGCCCGACACGTCATCGCCCAGTCCTTTCCGGAGCACAGAAATGAAATCAGTCCTGACCGCCACTCTCCTTTCCATCGCCTGCGCCGCCGCCATGGCCGACGTTACGGTGAAGGATCCTTGGGTACGCGCCACCGTGGCCGAACAGAAAGCCACCGGCGCCTTCATGCAGATCACCGCGCCGAAGGCTGCGCGGCTGGTCGGCGTTCAATCGCCGGTGGCCGGCGTCGCGGAAATCCACGAAATGTCGATGAACAACAATGTGATGCGCATGCGTGCCATCCCGGCGATCGATCTGCCGGCCGGCAAGGCGGTCGAACTCAAGCCTGGCGGCTACCACCTGATGCTGATGGATCTGCGCGCGCCGCTGGTCGATGGGCAGGTCGTGCCGCTCAGCCTGACCGTCGAGACCGCCGACGGCCGGCGCGAGACGCTGGAGGTCAAGGCCCCGGTGCGCCCGCTTGGCGCGGCCGCGTCGCACGACCACCACTGAGCGAAGCGACGTTTCCGCGCGCGGGCCGCGCGTCCCCGAGCGCCCCTCGCGGTCTTCTGCTCCCCGCTGTCCGCTGCCTGCACACCTCGCGTGTGCAGGCGGTCCTGCCTTTTCCGTCGTCCTCTCACGTTCTCCGGGATATCTTCCCGCCGCGGTGATCAATCAACCGTACGGATACAGTTAATTAACCGTACGCCTAAAGTTTCGCCTCCAGGGTTCGTAATCCTGCACAGCAGGTGGTCGCTGACAGCCTTGTCCGGCCGGACTTTCGCAATACAACGCACACAGAACTGTCATGAACTCGAATTCCAGGAGTGGCGATCCGGTCGCTTCCAGGGTGCTGGACGCGAGCGCGCTCGGCCGTCCCGTCCATCGTCTGGATGCCTTCGCCGACAGATTGTCCAGGGATCTGGCCGAGGCATTCCGCGGTGGCGTGAACCGCCGCTACCGGGCCGCCTTCGATCTGCGCTCGGTCAGCATCGACCGCACCGGACACGCCGGCGACCTGATCCGCTGGACGGCCTACACCGGCGAGACAGGGCGCATCCTGTTCGCCGCCGAACGTCCGCTCGTACTCACCCTGCTCGGATACCGCTTCGGCCTGATCGGGCGCAGCGGTGCAGCGGCGCCGGCGCAGGCCGACGGCAACGGTCGCGCAACCGCGACCGAGGAACGTGTGGCGGTCGCCCTGGGTGAGGAACTGGCCGCCGTGGTCGCCGCCCGCATCGAAACCGGTGACCTCGACCGGCCGCTCGACGCCGTCGCAACGCCGGCCTTCTCGATCGCGCCGGCACCGCCTCCGGCCGCGGGCGCCTGGACGCTCAGCTGCACGGTGGCCGACCCGCTGCTCGGCGAGGACAGCCGCATGTGGTTCGTGCTCGACGACGCCTGCATGGACAGACTGCTGCGCGGCCTCGCGCCGCCGCGGGAAAAAAAGGACGCAGCCGGCGCCGACACGCCGTTTGCCCACCGACTGCAGATGACGCTCACCGGCCGCCTGCTGAGCAGGGACATCCAGCTCGGTGAACTGTTCGACCTGCGTGTCGGCGATGTCATTCCGGTCTTCGTCGGCGAAGCCGACGTGCTGGTCGACGACTCGCGCCTCTTTACGGCAGCTGTCGCCGAACACCGGGGCAAGCTCTGCCTCACCTCATTCAACGATATGGACTGATGCCATGGACAACACTTCCGGAATCGACACGCTGCTGGACGGACTGGACGAGGCAGGCGACGACCTGGCGCTGCTCGGCAACGAAGCGCCGGCCACACCGGCTGCACCGCGACGGAACATTCCGCAGATGATGCGGCGCATACCGGTCACGCTGACGCTGGAGGTCGGTTCCGCGCGCGTATCGCTGCAGGATCTGATGGAAATCGGACCGTCGAGCGTGCTCGAACTGGATTCGCTGGCCGGTCAGCCGCTGGTGATCAAGGTCAATGGCACGCCCATCGGTCACGCCGAGGTGGTGCTGGTCGGCGACAACCACGGCCTGCGCGTGGTCGATCTCGACGGCCTCGATCTGGACACCCTGGCGCAATGACCGACCGATCGTCCTGCGAGCCGTCGTGGGCGCGTCGCGCCTGCTGGCTGTTGCCGGCCGGTGCCGCGCTGCTCGTCTGCGCATCGGCCGGGGCGGCGGAGATCCCGCTGCTCGAATCGACCACCCGCGGCGCCAGCACCGAGTTCTCGGTGAAGACGCAGATACTGATCATCATGACCCTGCTCGGGCTGCTGCCCGTCATGGTCATGATGATGACCAGCTTCACCCGCTTCGTCATCGTGCTGTCGCTGCTGCGCCAGGCGCTGGGCCTGCAGCAGGGCCTGCCCAACCGCATCGTCACCGGCATCGCGCTCATCCTTACCTTGCTGGTGATGCGCCCGATCGGCGAGCAGATCTGGGCCGAGGCCTTCGTGCCCTACGACCGCGACAGCATCAGCCTCGAACAGGCGCTGAAGATCGCCGAGGCGCCGGTGTCGCGCTTCATGATGGCGCAGACCGGCAAGGCCGCGCTCGAACAGATCGCCCGCCTGTCCGGCTCCGGGCCGGTCGCGCAGCCGATGGACCACCCCTTCCTGGTGCGTCTGGCCGCCTTCGTGCTGAGCGAGCTGAAGACCGCCTTCCAGATCGGCTGCATGCTGTTCATTCCCTTCCTGGTGATCGACCTCGTCGTGTCCTCGGTGCTGATGGCCATGGGCATGATGATGCTGTCGCCGCTGGTCATTTCGCTGCCGCTGAAGCTGCTGCTGTTCGTGCTGGTCGACGGCTGGACGCTCACGGTCAACACGCTGGTCACCAGCATCCAGGTCTGATGCGATGCTGACGCCCGACATTGCGGTTGATCTGGTCAGCGAAAGCCTGCACATCACCATGGTGCTGGTGCTGCTGCTGGTCGGCCCGGGGCTGGTGATGGGCCTGATCGTCGCGCTGTTCCAGGCGGCCACGCAGATCAACGAACAGACGCTGAGCTTCCTGCCCCGACTGCTGGTCACGCTGCTGGCCATCATCTTCGCCGGACGCTGGATGACCGGCTACCTGATGGACTTCTGCGTGTCGGTGTTCCAGCGGGCGTCGGCGCTGGTCGGCTGAACGGGCGCGCACGTCGTGGAACCGCTGTTCAACCAGATGCTGCCCTTGCTGCACACGCTGTGGTGGCCGTTCTGCCGCATCCTCGCGATGTTCAGCGCGGCGCCGCTGATCGGCGAAACCACGCTGCCGATGCCGGTGCGCATCCTGCTGTCGCTGGTGCTGGCGGTGGTCATGCTGCCGCTGGTGCCGGGCGGTGCACAGATCGACCCCTTCTCGCTGAACGGCGTCGCCACCACGGTACAGGAGGTGCTGATCGGCTTCGTGATGGGGCTGGCCTTCCACCTGGCGATGGCGGTCATCATGGTGCTCGGCTTCCTGGTGTCGTCGCAGATCGGCCTGTCGATGGCGCTGATGAACGACCCGCTCAACGGCGCCTCGTCCGACGTCGTGTCCAGCCTGCTGGCGACCATGTGCGCGCTGGTGTTCTTCGCCGTCGATGGCCACCTGCTGCTGGCCGGCGTCATCGGCGCCAGTTTCGCTGCCTGGCCGGTCGGCGGCGGCATTCCGCTGTCCACGCTGCAGGCGATCGCGTTCAATGTCGCCTGGGTGTTCTCGGCGGCGCTGCTGCTCGCGGTGCCCATGGTGTTCGCAACCATGGTCGTGCAGATCGGCTTCGGCTTCCTGAACCGTGTGGCGCCTTCGCTGAACCTGTTCTCGCTCGGCTTCTCGCTGGTGACCGTGTTCGGCCTGTTCATGCTGGGCCACGTCGCGCGCGTGGTTCCGCAGCACTACCTGCGCATGTGCGGGCAGGTGCTCGACATGCTGCAGCAACAGATGAGGGCGGTGCCGCATGGCTGACGAGTCCGGCAGCAGCGGCGACAAGTCCGAGAAGGCTTCGCAGCAGAAGCTCCGGAAGACGCGCGAGAAAGGGCAGGTCGTGCGCTCACGCGATCTGGCGACGGCGGTCGGCATCCTGGTCAGCCTCAAGCTCATCGTGCTGATGATGCCGTCGCTGCTCGACGACTTCCGTGGCCTTTTCGCGCTCGGCTTCGTGCCGCTGGACGGCGACGGCGCGCTGGACAACGCGTGGTCGGCGCGCTTTGCCGCCGCCTCGACACTGCTGCTGAAGATGCTGCTGCCGCTGTGCGCGGTGCCGCTGGCCATCCTGATTGCGTCGCTGCTGCCCGGCGGCTGGGTGCTCAACGTCGAGCACTGGCAGCCCAAGCTGGAACGCCTGAGCCCGATCAAGAATCTGGGTCGGCTGGTGTCGCCCAAGCACCTGTTCGAGGTGGCGACCTCGGTGCTGAAGGCGACCGCGCTGTGCTGCGTGCTGTGGTACGTCTGCAGCCGCGGTGTCACCGATTTCCTGATGCTGCAGTCGCTGCCGCTGGACCGCGCGCTCATTGCCGGCGCCGACCTGATGCTGGACAGCATCATGGCGCTGTGTGCTGTGTTCGTCGTGTTCGCGCTGGTCGATGTGCCGGCGCAGGCCTTCTTCTTCCTGCGCAATCTGCGCATGACCAAGCAGGAGGTGAAGGAGGAGCACAAGTCGAACGAAGGGCGGCCCGAAGTGAAGCAGCGCATCCGCCAGCTGCAGCGGCAGATGGCGCGGCGCGGCGTGCGCAAGGCCGTACCGGGGGCTGACGTGGTCATCGTCAATCCGGAGCACTACGCCGTTGCGCTGAAGTATGACGAGCGCCGCGCGCAGGCGCCTTTCGTCGTCGCCAAGGGTGTGGACGAAATGGCCCTCTACATCCGCAGCATCGCGGCCGAACACAGCGTCGAGACGGTCGAGCTGCCGCCGCTCGCGCGCGCCATCTACAACACCAGTCAGGTCAATCAGCAGATTCCGCTGCCGCTGTATCGCGCGGTGGCGCAGGTGCTCACCTATGTGCTGCAGCTCAAGGCCTTCCGCCGCGGGCAGCGCCGGGGCGAGCCGCGCTTGCCGACCGATCTGGTCATTCCGAAACATCTGAGCGAGGTGATGCCCGCATGAACTTCCTGAACCGCCTGGGCGACGCCATGCGCCGGCACCGCGTCGCCACACCGGTGTTCCTGCTGCTGATACTGGCGATGGTGATACTGCCGCTGCCGCCGGTGCTGCTCGACGTGCTGTTCACCTTCAACATCGTGCTCGCGCTGATCGTCATCCTGGTCAGCGTGTCGGCGCGGCGGCCGCTCGACTTCTCGGTGTTCCCGACCATCATTCTCGCCACCACGCTGATGCGGCTGACGCTCAACGTCGCCTCGACGCGGGTGGTGCTGCTGCACGGTCACGAGGGCACGCACGCCGCCGGCCAGGTGATCGAATCCTTCGGCAACGTGGTGATCGGCGGTAACTTCGTGGTCGGTCTGGTGGTGTTCGTCATCCTGATGATCATCAACTTCGTCGTCGTGACCAAGGGTGCCGAGCGCATTTCCGAAGTGTCCGCCCGTTTCACGCTGGACGCGCTGCCGGGCAAGCAGATGGCCATCGACGCCGATCTGAACGCCGGCCTGATCAACCAGGAGAAGGCCCAGGCCCGTCGCCGCGACGTGGCGATGGAGGCGGATTTCTACGGCGCCATGGACGGCGCCTCGAAGTTCGTCCGCGGCGACGCCATCGCCAGCATCCTCATCCTGCTGATCAATATGGTGGGCGGCGTCATCATCGGCGCGCTGATGTACGACCTGAGCCTCGGTGACGCTTTCCGCCAGTACGCGCTGCTGACCATCGGCGACGGCCTGGTGGCGCAGATCCCGGCGCTGCTGCTGTCGGCGGCGGCAGCCATCATCGTCACCCGCATCAGCGATTCCGGCGACTTCGAACAGCAGATCAGCACCCAGTTGCTGACCTCGCCGACCGTCATGTACGGCGCGGCGGCGATGATGGCGGTGCTGGCGGTCATCCCGGGCATGCCCTGGCTCATGTTCTCGCTGTTCGCCGGCGTGCTCGGTTTCGTCGGCTGGCGACTGTCGGGCATGGCCGAGCGACCGGCGCAGACCGATCTGGGCGAGGTCGAAAGCGCGCTGATGAACGCGCGTGCGCCGGAACTCGACTGGAGCGATCTGCCGGTGGTCGAGCCGGTCACCGTCATGCTCGGCTACAAGCTGGTCGGCCTGATCGACGCGGCGCAGGGCGCGCCGCTGACGCGGCGGATCAAGGGCGTGCGCCAGAGCCTGAGCGAAACCATGGGCTTCCTGCTGCCACAGATCGGCGTACGCGACGATCTTTCTCTGAAGCCGTCGCAGTACTCGGTGCTGCTCAGCGGCGCGGTGATTGCCCAGGCCGAGGTGTTCGCCGACCGCCTGATGGCCATTCCGTCACCGAAGACCTATGGCACGCTCGACGGCATTCCGGGCATCGAGCCGGCCTACGGCATGCCGGTCACCTGGATCGCGCCGGAGGACAAGGCGCACGCGCTGGGTCTCGGCTACCAGGTGGTCGAATGCGCGTCGGTCATCACCACGCATCTGTCCAAGCTGGCGCGCGAACATCTGGCCGAACTGTTCGGCCACGAGGACGTGCCGGCGCTGCTGGAGCGGCTGTCCGCGCTGACGCCCAAGCTGTCGGCGGCGCTGGACAAGGCGATGACGCACACCCAGTTGCTGCGCGTGTTCCGCGTGCTGCTCGCCGAGAACGTGTCGCTGAAGGACATCGTGCCGATCGCGACGACGCTGGTCGAGAACGCCGAGGTGACCAAGGACCCCATCCTGCTGGCGGCCGAAGTGCGTTGCGCGCTGCGCCGGCAGATCGTCGGTGCGCTGGTCGGCCCGCTGGCGGACATGAAGGTGTTCAATCTGGGCAGCGAGCTGGAGAACATGCTGCTCGGCTCGCTGAACCAGGCGCGCCAGACCGGCAAGGCGGCGCTGGACAACTACCCGATCGATCCCAATCTGCTGGCCCAGCTGCAGACCCACATGCCGCTGGCACGCGACCAGATGAAACAGCAGGGCGGCACGCCGCTGCTGCTGGTGATGCCGCAGATACGCCCCTTGCTCGCACGCTATGCGCGGCTGTTCGCGCCCGGCCTGCAGGTGCTGTCGTACAACGAAGTGCCGGAACAGCGCGACGTCAGTGTTGTCGGTACGCTGGGCTGAGCGCGGCGCTCAGCAGAGCCTGCCGCCGCGCGCGTACAGGAAGGCGTGGGTGAGCCAGACGGTACGAAAGGCGGCGACCTCGGTCGCTACGATGCGATGGCGCGCCAGCACGGGCAGTATGTAGTCGATGCAGCGCACGCCGCCATTGGCATCGCGGGTCGCGCGGCACAGCAGTCCGGTGCGTCGCAGATCGTCATCGGACTCGACCTCGCAGGGCGACAGGCGGTCGTGCCCGTTCTCGATCAGGAACTGCAGCGCCACCACGAAGGCGGCGCGGGCGATGCGGATGTCGTGCGGCACGATGCGCACAAAGGGACGGTCCGTCTCGTGCAGGATTTCGAAATCGGTGTCCGGCGCGTCGTGCGTGGCGTAGCGCTGGCCGTCGCCGATCAGATGCCAGATCGCGTCTATCGTCGCTTCCGAGTGTGAATCGCAGATCGCGGATTCGCAGCGGTTCCTCATATATGAATCATCCTTCCGTTTGGGGGTACGCCGCCGACGCCAGGACGAACGCCCGCACCGGTGATGCCGGGGCGGGCGGACGCGGAGCGGGAGTTGCCGGACGCCGGAGCGCCGGCAGTCGCCGTATTACTGCATCAGCGACATGACGAGCTGGGACATGCTGGAGCTCTGCTTGAGCATGGAAGTGCCGGCCTGCATGAGCATCTGCTTCGAGGTCATGTTGGCGGTTTCGGACGCGTAGTCTACATCCATGATGCGACCGCGTGCCTGTTCGGTATTGGTTTTCATATTCGCCAGGTTGTTATAGACGTGATCCAGGCGGTTCGACGCGGCGCCGATCTGCGAGCGCAGCGTGCCGACGGCGGTGATCGTCGTCTCGGCCAGCGTGATCGCGGCGTTGGCGGCGGTGGAGATATCACCGCCGTTGAGTGCGGTGACCGCCGTGGTCAGCGCCGTGAAGTTGGCCGAGGTGTCGACCACCATCGTTTCGGCGGCGTCGGCGCCGATCTGGAAGGTCACGCCGCCGGCGGTGGCCAGCGTGCCGCCGGTCAGCAGCGCCTGACCGCCGAACTTCGTGTTGGTCATGATGTTGGTCAGTTCCAGGCCCAGCTGGTCGTATTCCGCCTTCATCGCGGTCTTGTCGTCCGCGTTCGACGCACCGTTCGACGCTTCGGTCGCCAGGTCCTTCATGCGCAGCACGATGTTGGTGATTTCGGTGAACGCGCCTTCGGCGGTCTGCATCATCGAAATGCCGTTCTGGGTGTTGCGCTGGGCGACCCCCATGCCGCGGGTCTGGGCGCTCAGGCGGGTGGCGATCTGCAGGCCGGCGGCGTCGTCCATCGCGGAATTGACGCGGAAGCCGGTGCCCAGACGGGTCATCGAGGTCGACAGGGCTTTCTGGGTACCACCTACCGAGTTCTGGGCGGTCAGGGCGGCGGCGTTGGTATGAAGGCTGAGCATGAATGTTCTCCGGGTCGAGGGGCGGGGATCGGCCACCGGCAGGGGCATGTTCGCCGCCTCGTTGGCCTCATCAGGAAAGGGCGACGCGGAAGGACGCAAACTTAAATGGCCGGCGTGTCCGTTTTGCGACACGCCGCCGGTGCGCAGAAAAAAAAGCCAGCCGCACCGACGGGCACGACTGGCTCAGCCTGCTGCACACGGCCCGGGGGGGCACGTGCCGCGGAGGGAGGGTTACTGCATCAGCGACATGACGAGCTGGGACATGCTGGAGCTCTGCTTGAGCATGGAGGTGCCGGCCTGCATGAGCATCTGCTTGGAAGTCATGTTGGCGGTTTCGGAGGCGTAGTCGACGTCCATGATGCGACCGCGTGCCTGTTCGGTATTGGTCTTCATGTTGGCCAGGTTGTTGTAGACGTGGTCCAGGCGGTTCGACGCCGCACCCAGGTCGGCACGCACCGAGCCCACTTCGTTGATGCGCGACTCGAGCTGGCCGATGGCGGCCGTCGCGTTGGCCGAGGTCAGGATTTCACCGAGCGAGGTGGCGGTCGCGTTGCCGGCGCCGGTGGCAAAGGCGGCGTCCAGATCGGTCAGCTTGGTCACCACGTCCACCGTCATCGTTTCCGCCGCGGCGGCACCGATCTGGAAGGTGGTGGTGGCTGCGCCCAGCGAGCCTGCGCCCTTGAGCAGCGCCTGACCGCCGAACTTGGTGTTGGTCATGATGTTGCCGATTTCCGCCGCGAGCTGCTGGTACTCGGCGTTCATCGCGGTCTTGTCATTGGCGTTCGATGCGCCGTTGGCGGCTTCGGTCGCCAGGTCCTTCATGCGCAGCAGGATGTTGGTCACTTCGGTGAAGGCGCCTTCGGCGGTCTGCATCATCGAAATGCCGTTCTGCGTGTTGCGCTGGGCCACGGCCATGCCGCGGGTCTGTGCGTTCAGGCGGGTGGCGATCTGCAGGCCGGCGGCGTCGTCCATCGCGGAATTGACGCGGAAGCCGGTGCCCAGGCGGGTCATCGAGGTCGACAGGGCTTTCTGGGTACCGCCCACCGAGTTCTGTGCGGTCAGGGCGGCGGCGTTGGTGTGCAGGCTCAGCATGGGTGTCTCCGTATGGAAGGGGGTCTGGCTTCGGGCCACCGGTGCGACGACGCGCGATTCCGATGTCCTTGTCCGGAGAAGGCGACGCCGGCGCGGCCAACCTTAAATCGGCGACATCCTTTTTGTTGCCGCGAGGTCGGTGCGGCTGGTCGGCGGCGCGGTCAGCGCGAGCAGCACTTCGGCGGCGACGCGGAACAGCGGCAGCGGCAGGTGCGCGTGCAGGATCGACGGGCGCGAGATGTCGAGAGCGCGGATGTGCGGCCGTCCCGACGTTACGCGCAGCAGGCGGCACGACGCGAGCCGGGTGCCGGCGCGCACCAGTGCCGCGGCCAGCGCGGGCAGGATGTCGCGCACATGCGCGACCGCCTTGTCGCCGTCGATACGGAACTGCAGGTGGACGCCGCCCGCGATCTGCAGCCGGACCTGTACGAGTCCCATGTCCGGCAGTTCCGTCTCGATCAGCAGCACGGCCGAGGCGGCGGCGCCGCCGCCATGCCCGTCGTCACCGTCGTCGCCGATCAGCAGATGTGCCGACTGACCGTCGCTCAGATGCACCGGAAAGAGCCAGCGCTCGGCGCCCGGCATCGGGAGCAGGGGCGGGGCAGCGACACGGCCCGGATCGCCGGCTTGCGCGGGCGTCACGGCGGCGGCGATGTCGGCGCGCGCAAGTTCGGTCGTGACCTGCCGGAACACGCGGGTGCGCAGCGCGGTGGCGAGGTCCAGCGCACCCGGTGCGCGCCAGCGCAGATGACGCAGCAGGAGCTGGTCCGGCCGCATCGCCGCCGGAAGTCCGTCGGCCGCCGGCACCGACGGCCGGGCCGGCGGCGTGGCTGCGTCGGCATCGATCTGAAGTTCGACCGCTGGCGAGGTGGACAGCACGCGGACGGCCAGCCGCTCGCCGGCCACCAGCGGTCGCCCAAGGGCGGCCAGCCCTTGCAGGCGTGAGGCCACCGCGTCGCCGTCGATCATCGGCGCCGGATCCTCGGCGGTGGGCAAGGCGGTCGGCAGGCCTTCCGGCGGGCGCCGCAAGGGCAGCGCCAGCGCAAGACGCGGAATCCTCTCTATCGTCATGGCGAATGCTCCGGATGTGAAAGAGCCAACCGTCCGGCGGGCACGGTTGGCTCGTCCTGCGGCGCGCGGACCCCGGGTCCGCGCGGGGCATCATGTCTTACTGCATCAGCGACATGACGAGCTGGGACATGCTGGAGCTCTGCTTGAGCATGGAGGTGCCGGCCTGCATGAGCATCTGCTTGGAAGTCATGTTGGCGGTTTCGGAGGCGTAGTCGACGTCCATGATGCGCCCGCGCGCCTGTTCGGTATTGGTCTTCATGTTGGCCAGGTTGTTGTAGACATGGTCGAGGCGGTTCGACGCCGCACCGAGCTGGGCGCGCACACCGCCGACGTCGTTGATCCAGCCTTCGATGTCGCCGATCGCCGTTGCTGCGTTGGCCGCGGTCGTGATGTCGCCGAGCGTGGCGGCGGTGGTCAGGTCGGTCACCAGTGCGGCCAGATCGGTCGATACGTCGACCGTCATCGTTTCCGCCGCGGCGGCACCGATCTGGTAGGTGATGGCGCCGGCCTGCAGCGAGCCTGCGCCGTTGAGCAGCGCCTGACCGCCGAACTTGGTGTTGTTCAGGATGTTGCCCAGTTCCGAGCCCAGTTCCTGGTACTCGGCATCCATCGCCGTCTTGTCGTCGGTGTTCGATGCGCCGTTACGGGCTTCGGTCGCCAGATCCTTCATGCGCAGCAGGATGTTGGTGATCTCGGTGAAGGCGCCCTCGGCGGTCTGCATCATCGAAATGCCGTTCTGCGCGTTGCGCTGGGCGACCGCCATGCCGCGGGTCTGGGCGCTCAGGCGGGTGGCGATCTGCAGGCCGGCGGCGTCGTCCATCGCGGAGTTGACGCGGAAGCCGGTGCCCAGGCGGGTCATCGAGGTGGACAGGGCTTTCTGGGTACCGCCCACCGAGTTCTGGGCGGTCAGGGCGGCGGCGTTGGTGTGCAGGCTCAGCATGGAATTCTCCTGGTCTAGGTCGGTGGGCACGGATCGGGCGTCATGCGCCGTCATCAGTCACAGGCGACCGTCGACCCGCCGGCCTTAAATCAGGATTCACCGGCTCGATTCCGGCACCCGACCGTGAGCGCTCGTCACATCTGGTCACTCCGGACCTTCAGGAATTTTTCCTTCCTCACGAAAAAACGTGGTTTTTCATATAGATAGTCTCAATATGAAGTTTGTATTTACACGTAAAGTTTTGTCTCTGGGCGTCGATACATACACGTACGGTTAAGCAGCGCATGCTGTGCCACACAAAACCTGCCGGCCTCTGCCACCGGCAAGACAAAAAGGTAATGCACGTATGGGATATGAGTTCGCCAACGCGATCGGCGCCAGCAAGGCCCTGATCGAGGCCGATGCCACCAACATTGCCGCGAGCGTCGCCATGCCGCTCCAGTCGGCTTCCCGCTTCGGGGGCGCAGACGGCGCCGGGTTCGCGAGCGCCATGCAGGACGCCGTGCAGCGTGTCGACGCGATGCAGCACGAGGCTTCGCAGCGCATGGAAGCGGTCGACAGCGGCCAGAGCGATGACTTGGTCGGCGCCATGCTGGCCAGCCAGGAGGCGAGCCTGTCCTTCTCGATGCTGATGCAGGTGCGCAACAAGGTTGTGGGGGCCGTCGAGGACCTCATCAAGCTGCCTCTCTGATACTGACCCGGAACAGCTCACGTGATCGCAACCGTACGCGGCGGCCTGCAACGCCTGCGCGCCGGCTCCGGGGCCATGCCCTCGCTGCCGCCGGCCTTCCTCAAGAGCCTGGTTCCGCTGATGGTGATCGCCGTCGCGGTGACCGCGCTCGTCCTCATGTATCTGTGGCAGGACCAGGCGAGTTACAAACCGGTGTTCGGCGCCCGACAGAAAGTGGCGACGGCCGACATGATGTCGGTGCTCGATGCCGAAGGCATTCCCTACCGGCTGCATCCGGAGAGCGGACAGGTGCTGGTACCGGACGCCCAGCTCGGCCGCGTACGCATGCTGCTCGCCGCCAAGGGCGTATCGGCGCAACTGCCGGCCGGCCTCGAACTGATGGACCAGAACGATCCGCTCGGTGTCAGTCAGTTCGTGCAGGACGTGCGTTATCGCCGCGGCCTGGAAGGTGAGCTGGCGCAGAGCATCCTGACACTGGACGCTGTCGATTCTGTGCGCGTGCATCTGTCCATCGCCCGCTCGACCTCCTTCGTCGCCACCGACGGCGAGAAGAGCACCGCCTCCGTGGTGCTCGGACTCAAGCCCGGGCGCACGCTGAGCCCCGAGCAGATCGCCGCCATCATCAATCTGGTGGCCGGCAGCGTGTCGACGCTGGACCCGCAGCGCGTCAGCCTGGTCGACCAGGCCGGCAACTACCTGTCGGCGCGCGTCGATCTGAGCGACGGCTTCGAGACGCACGGCGGCAACGAGGCCGCACATCGCTTCCAGAGCGAGGCGCGCGCCAATGTGCGCGACCTGCTGTCGCCGGTGCTCGGCGAGCACAACTACCGCGTCAGCGTGACCGCCGAGGTCGACAACGACCGCGTCGAGGAAACGCACGAGAAGTATGGCGAAGCGCCGCGCGTCACCAGCGAGGCCACGCGCGAGGAGCAGGACCGCAATCGCGTTGCGCTCGGTGTACCCGGTTCGCTCAGCAACCGCCCGGTCGCCGCACCGGCCGCCCAGGCGCCAGCGCAGCCGGGTGCGGCCGGAGAACAGCCGCCGGCCGCTGCGGCCGATGCCGCCGGCGCGCGCAAGAATGCCTCGACCCGCCAGTACGCCTACGACCGCAGCATCACGCAGATCAAGCGCAGCCGCGGCCGGCTGCAGAAGCTCAACGTGGCGGTCGTGCTCAACAACGCGGCGGCGGCCGATCCGGCCAAGGGCTGGAGCGAGGCCGAGATCGGAAACATCCAGCGCATCCTCGCCAACGGCCTGGGCATCAACGCCGAACGTGGCGACCAGCTCGTCGTGTCCGCGATGAGCTTCCCGGCGCAGCCGGAAGCGCCGGCCTGGTGGGCGCAGCGCGACAACATCGTCGATATGGGGTCCTGGCTGCTGTACGCCGCCGGCGGACTGCTGGCGCTGCTGTTCGTCGTGCGACCGCTGGTGCGCGCGGCGCAGCAGCGCATCGCGCCGCCAGCCGCACGGGACGACGACATTCCGGTGCGCGATGCCACGCCGGACGCACCGGCCGCCACCGCTGGCGCAGCACCCGCGCTGGCGCTGGATGGCGCACCGGCCGCCGGTGGCAGTCCGGTGGTGTCGCTGCTCGAAAACTACGATCTGCCGCCGCCGGGTTCCCCGGTCGACGTGCTGGTCGAACATCTGAAGGTCCTGGCCGGCAAGGAGCCGGAGCGGGTCGCCGAAGTCGTCAAGCAATGGGTGCAGAAAAATGGCCGATCCGAACAACCCGCTGAGTAATCCCATCATTCCGTCGGGCAGCAATCTGAGCCCGCTTGAACAGGCGGCCATCGTGCTGCTGAGCATGGGCGAGGAGCCGGCGGCAGGCGTGCTGCGCTGCCTGTCGCGTGAGGAACTGCTCGAAGTGACCGGCGTCATGTCGCGCCTGAGCAGCATCAAGGTCGAGAGCGTGCGCACCGCGATCCAGCGCTTCTTCGACGAGTACCGCGAACAGAGCGGCGTGCATGGCGCCTCGCGCGCCTATCTGAAGCGCTCGCTCGATCTGGCGCTCGGCGGCGAGATCGCCAGCAGCGTGCTGAACAGTCTCTACGGCGACGCCATCCGCCCGCTGATGGCGCGCCTGCAGTGGGCGTCGCCGAAGTGGCTGGCCGACTTCATCGCTGACGAACATGTGCGCATGCAGGCGGTGTTCCTCGCCTTCCTGCCGCCGGCGCTGGCCGGCGCCGTCATCGACGCGCTGCCGGTCGACGGCCGCGACCTGCTGCTGCTGAACGTGGCGCGGCTGAAGGAGATCGACCACGAACTGCTGGTCGAGCTGGAAGAACTGGTGAACCGCTGCCTTGCCAGCCTCGGCTCGCAGAGCGCCAGCGTCGAGGGTACGCGCCAGGCTGCCGAGATACTGAACCGTCTGTCCGGCAACAAGCAGCAGATGGTGGAACAGCTGCGCGCACGCGATCCGCAGGTGGTGTCCGAGATCGAAATGAGCATGTACGACTTCTACATCCTGTCGCGCCAGTCCGACACGGTGCTGCAGCGCCTGCTCGAAGACGTGCCGCTGGAACAGTGGGCGATCGCGCTCAAGGGTGCCGAGCCGGAAGTGCGCGATGCCATCATGCAGACCATGCCACGCCGCCAGGCGCAGAGCTTCGAGGACACGATGCGCCGCACCGGCCCGGTGCCGCTGAGCCGCATCGAACAGACCCGCCGCGAGATCATGGCCCAGGTGAAAACGCTGGTGGACGCCGGCGAGATCGAGGTGCAGCTGTTCGCCGAGGCCGTCGTCGAATGAGCGGCGTGCGCCCACACCGCTTTCCGCCGCTGGCGCAGATCGCCGCCGGCCGCGCGGACGGTCAGTCCGCCGCGCAGTACCAGCAGTCGCTGGCCGACGGATTCCGTCAGGGCATGGACGAGGGCTATCGCGTCGGCCACGAATCCGGTCATGCCGACGGGTTGGCCGAGGGGCGGGAAAGCGGCCGCCAGGAAGGTCTGCAGGCGGGGCGCGAGGAGGCGATGCAGCAGACGCTGGCGTCGTTCGAACAACTGGCGCGGCCGCTCGATGCCATGCTCGAACGGCTGCACAGTCTGCAGGCGGATTACCAGACCGCGCTGCGCAAGGAAGTGGTCGACCTGGTGGCGCGCGTCGCCCGTCAGGTCATCCGTTGCGAGCTGGCGCTGCAGCCGGCGCAGCTGCTGTCCCTGGTCGACGAGACGCTGGCGGCGATGCCGCCGACCCGTCAGGGCATCGAGGTTCACCTGAATCCGGAAGACCTGAAGCGCATTGCCGACATCGATGCGTCGCGTGCCGCGCGCTGGCATCTGGTCGCCGATCCGCGCCTGGAACTGGGCGAATGCCTGGTGAAGGCGGGCGATCACGAGGCCGACGCCGGCTGCGCGCAGCGGCTGGCCGCCTGCGTCGAGCAGGTGCGCGCCCAATTGCTCGACGGTGGCGATGTGCCGCAGTCGGTGATCGACGTGCCCTTCACCGCGGAGGCCGCATGATTACCGACGTGCTGCGCCGCCTCGAAATCGACGACGTGCCGGTGGCCACGCCCACCGGCCGCCTGGTCGGGGCTTCGGGCCTGCTGCTCGAAAGCGCCGGCTGCCCGCTCTATACCGGCCAGCGCTGCCAGATCGAAACGATGGACGGTGGCTGGCTGGATGCGCAGGTCGTCGGCTTCCGCGACAAGCTGTCCTTCCTGATGCCGTTCAAGAAGCCGGTCGGCCTGACCACCGGTGCCCGCGTGCTGCCGGTGCAGGACAAGCTCGATCTGATGATCGGCCCGTCCTGGCTGGGACGCATGGTCAACGGCCTCGGTGAACCGATAGACGGCCTCGGCCGCCTCGGCGGCGAACATCCGCTCGACCCGCATCCGCCGCGGGTACATCCGCTGAAGAAGAAGCGCGTGTCCGAGCCGCTCGACGTCGGCGTGCGCGCGATCAACGGCATGCTCACGCTGGGCAAGGGCCAGCGCGTCGGCCTGATGGCAGGCAGCGGCGTCGGCAAGAGCGTGCTGCTCGGCACCATCACCCGCCAGACCGCGGTGGACGTGGTCGTCGTCGGCCTGATCGGCGAGCGCGGCCGCGAGGTGCGCGAATTCGTCGAACTGTCGCTGGGCGAGGAAGGGCTGAAGAAGGCGGTCGTCGTCATCGCGCCGGCCGACGAATCGCCGCTGATGCGGCTGATGGCGACCGAGCTGTGCCATTCCATCGCCGCCCATTTCCGCGACCAGGGCAAGGACGTGCTGCTGCTGGTCGACTCGCTCACCCGCTACGCGATGGCGCGGCGCGAAGTGGCGCTGGCACTGGGTGAGCCGCCGGCCACGCGCGGCTATCCGCCGTCGGTGTTCTCGCTGCTGCCGCAGCTGGTCGAGAGCGCCGGCAACGGCGAGAACCCTCAAGGCAGCATGAGTGCGATCTACACCGTGCTGGCCGAAGGCGACGACCAGCAGGACCCGGTGGTCGACACCGCCCGCGCCATCCTCGACGGTCACATCGTGCTGACGCGCGAACTGGCCGAACGCGGTCACTACCCGGCCATCGACATCGCCGCGTCGATCAGCCGCTGCATGGCGCTGGTGGTCGACAAGGCCCATCTGAACGCCGCGCGCATGGTGAAGGAGATGGCGTCGCGGCACGCCCAGGTGCGCGATCTGATTCCGCTCGGCGCCTATGTCGCCGGCGCCGATCCGCAGACCGATCACGCGGTGTCGCTCTATCCGGACATCGAAGCCTATCTGCGCCAGGGCGTGGCCGAAGCCGCGCCGATGGCGCAGTGCGTGGCGCGCATCCAGGAGCTGGCGGCATGACGACGAAGACATCGATCCGCGCGCTGGCGCGACTGGTGGACGTGCGCGAGCGCGAGGTGGACCGCCTGCAGGCCGACATGGCCGGCAAGGTGGCGCTGCGCCAGCGCTATCTCGGCAACATCGAACGGCTGCAGTCGCTGTGCGACGGCGCGCCACAGACCGGCTCGCTGAACCCGCTGCTGTCGATGAACAGCGCCGGCTACAAGCAGTCGGTGGCCGAAATGGTGGCGGTGCACCGGCAGGAACTGGCGGCCCATGAGATCGAGATCGACCTCGCGCGACGCGAGCTGGCGCTCGTTTCGCGCCGCTGCGAAGTGCTCGACCAGGTGCTGCTGCGCCAGCGCCGCATCGTCGCCGATGGCGCGCGGGTGAAGGAACAGAAGGGGCAGGACGACATCGCCGCCCAGATGTGGAGATGCGCGCCGTGATGTCCCGCTATCGATCGATTTCAGTTTCTGGCCGTTCCGGTCGCCTTGACAGGTGGACGCGTCCGCTAACCGTTCACAGGAGCCAGCCATGAGCACTTTCGATCCCGTCACCACCGCCTCGCAGCTTGCGACCGCCTACATCAGTGCGTCGCAGACCCAGGTCGACACGCAGAGCAAGAAAGCGCAGGCCACGACGTCGGCGCTGACCAAGCTGCAAAGTGCGCTGCAGGCCTTCGACAGCGCCTTGTCGACGCTGTCGTCGAAAAAGGGCGTCACGCAGAACACGGCCACGCTGAGCAGCACCGGCGTCGGCACGGCGAGCGCATCGCCCGGCGCGGTGGCGGGCGAGTATCCGCTGTTCGTCGAGCAGGTCGCCAGCGCCCACCAGGTGGTGTTCACCGATCTGCCGGCGGTGCCGGTGCCGATGAGCGGCATGCTCAGCATCAATCTCGCCGGCGGCGCGACGATAGGCGTCGATTTCTCCGGCGCCGACATGGACGCCGACGGCACGCTGTCGCAGACCGAAATGGCGCGCGCCATCAACCAGGCCAGCGGCAACCAGGGCAAGGTCACGGCCATGGTGATGACGGCCGGCGGCCAGACGCAGCTGGTGCTGTCGTCGACCGAAACCGGTGCCGACGGCCAGATCACGCTGGATACCAGCGGCCTGCCCGCAGGCGCGTTCAAGGACTCGCTCGACAACGGCAGCGAACTGACCGCGGCGCGCGATGCCGTCGTATGGCTGGGCGCGCAGGGAAGCGGCGTGCGACTGCAGCAGGCGTCGAACACCTTCACCGCGATCGAGGGCGTCACGATGACCTTCACCCGCGCGATGACGGCGGGCGAGGCGCCGCTGACGCTGAAGGTGGCGGGCGACAGCAGCGGTACCGCAGCCAATGTGCAGAGCTTCATCGATGCCTTCAACAAGCTGAAGACCAGCCTGGACGAGCTGACCAGCACCGGCGACGCCGACAGCGGCGTCGCGGCGGCGGCTTTTGCCTCCGACGCCGGCATACGGTCGCTGCGCAACCGTCTCGACAGCCTGGTCCGCCAGCAGGTCGGTGGCCTGCGCCTGATGGACTTCGGCGTCAGCGCCGACCGCAGCGGCAAGCTGTCACTCGACGCGTCCAAGCTGGACAAGGCGATCGCCGCCAATCCGGACGCCATCGACACCCTGTTCGGCAGCGCCAGCATGACCTCGGGCAGCGGCCTGCTCGGCGGTTTCGCCAGCTATATGGACGTCTGGCTCGACTCCGCCGGCGGCCAGATCCAGCGCCGCAAGGACACCGTGCAGAGCCAGCAGAAGGCACTCGGCACGCGCCAGACCCGTATCGACCTGCAGTACGACAACGCCTATCAGCGCTACCTCGTGCAATTCACGCAACTGCAGTCGCTGCAGTCGCAGATGGGGCAGACCACCAGCATGTTCGACGCGCTGTTCGCGAGCTCGTCGGCCGGCTGAGGACTGCCTGCCCGACAACGAAACCGGAAGAGGATGCCTTGAACTACGACGCCTACCAGAGCTACCACGCCGTCAATCTGAACGCGCAGACGGCGCGCGCGACCCCGGTGCAGCTGGTGCTGATCCTGATGGACGGCCTGCTCGAGGAGATCGCCCGCGCACGCGCCCATATCGAAGCCGGGCGTTACGAACAGAAGGCGCTCAGCCTCGACCGCTGCGTCGACATGCTGAATGGTCTGGCGAGCTCGCTCGACGTGGACAGCGGCGGCGATGTCGTGGCCAATCTGGACTGGCTGTATGACTACTGCGCGTGGCGTCTGAGCGAAGGCGGCATCAAGCTCGACACCGCGCCGCTGGACGAAGTGAGCGGCCTGCTCGGCACGCTGCGCCGCGGCTGGGTCGGACTGGCGGACGGCCATGACTGACCGCCACACCTTCGCCCGCATCGCCCGCCGCCTCGAAACCGCTGCGCTCAGCGACGACTGGGCCACGCTGGCCGCGGCCGACCGCGAACTGGCCACCGTGCTGCAGGCGGTCGCCACCCGGCGCGAGCTGTCGGCGGCCGATCGCGACGCGTTGTCTGCGCTGCGCAAGGTGCACGACGGCGCGCTTGCGCGCTGCGTCGAAGCAGCTGGGCAGGTCAGTGGCCGGCTGGCCGAGCTGGACGCCGGGCGCGACGGCTGGCTGGCCTACGCACACGATGTCGAACTTTCCGGTAGCCACTCATGACGCAATCCATCCTCACGCTCGCGCCCGCCACGGCCGCGTTCCCGACATCGACGCCGGTGCTGCCGGCGCCGCCGGCCGGCCTGCTGACGGCCGCGAATGCGGCCGCACCGCTGCCCTTCGTCGACGTATTCCGCGCGCTGGGTCTGGCTTCGAGCGCCGCCGAGACTGCCGCGATGCCGCCGCTGGTCGATGCCGAGGCGGGCGCCTCCGAGGTGCCCCCCAACGACGTCAGCCTGCCGTCGCAATCGGCGCTGCCGGCCGCGCTGCATGCCGGCAGCGGCGTCACCGGACGCGAGGCGGAGACCGACGAACTGCCATCCGGCGAGGCGATGAACATGCCGATCGCTGCGCCGACCGTACCCCTTCCGCTGCCGGCGCAGACGCAGCAGGTGGCGCCTGCCGCGGCACGGCGCGGTGAGGTCGCACCGGTGGCGTTGGCCGGCGGCACGTCGGTTGCGCCGCAGCTTCTGCCGGTCGACGGGCCGGACGCCGAGGTCGTCGCGGCGGCGCAGCCTCTGCCGCAGTCCACACACGGCGCGCTTCCGACGACATCGCAGTCCACGCCGGTCGCGACGGAGACCGTACTGAAGCTCGCGCCGGCCTCACCGCAGAGCTGGCAGCAGCCGCTGACCGATGCGCTGGGCGATCGTCTGCAGTTGCAGAGCGTGCAACAGGGCGAGCGTGCGGTGATCCGCCTCGACCCGCCGACGCTCGGCCGCATCGAAATCATCGTGCACCAGGACGCCGGTGGTGCGCTGCAGGTTCATCTGAGCGCCAGCAATGGCGAGGTGCTGCGCCAGCTGCACGCCATCGGCGACAGCCTGCGCGCCGATCTTGGCCAGCGCCATGCGCAGGGCGACGTCACCGTGGTGGTGGCCGAATCCGGTCGCGATGCCAACGGCCGCGACGCCGATGGCCGCTCGCGCTCGGGACAACAACAGCAGGGCAGGGACGACGACAACCCGGGTGACGCACTGGCCGAAGCACAGGCCGGGGCTGGCGCGTCGCGCTTCGCCCTGACGACGGACGGGAGCTGAATCCGATGAAGAAGGCGATCATTTTCGCGGTGGTCGGCGTCGTGCTGGCGGCGGCCGGCGGCGGCGCGGTCTGGTGGTTCGGCATGAAGGATGCCGGCGGCGCCGATGCTCAGGCTGCAGTGCCGAAGGAGGCCGTGCCGCAGAAGTACGTGAGCCTCGACAAGGTGGTCGTCATGCTGCGACGCGCGCCGGAGGAGAACGTGACGCGCTACATGTCGATGGACCTGGTGTTCACCACGGCGATCGAGAAGGAGAAGGACACCAAGGAGCACCTGCCGCTGCTGCGCAGCATCGCGGTGCGCGCGCTGGCGTCGATGACCGCGCAGCAGGTCAGCGCGATGACCATCGACGAACTGGCGGCCGAGGTCAATCGCGCCTTCTCCGAGGACTACGACAAGGCGCATCGAAGCAAGCCCTTCGTCGAGGCGATGGTCGGCAAGCTGATCGTTGAATGACATGGACATGCATTCGGACTACGCCGAGGTGAGCAGCGCGGCGGCGCGCACGCTGGACGCCGCCGAGGAGCAGCGCTGGCTGGTGGAGTACGCACCGCTGGTGAAGCGCATCGTGCGCCAGCTGCTGTCGCAGGTGTCCGGAGCGATGGATCGCGAGGACATGGAACAGATCGGCCTGCTCGGCCTGCTCGAATCGTTGCGCCGCTACGGCACGCCCGATCAGGGTTTTGCCGGCTACGCGGCGCTGCGCGTGCGCGGCGCCATCCTCGACGAACTGCGGCGGCAGGACTGGCGGCCGCGCACCGTGCGCCAGGACAGCCACCGCACCCGCGACGCGGTGCGCGCGCTGACCCGTCAGCTCGGGCGCGAGCCGACCGAGGCCGAAGCGTGCGCTGCGCTTGGCATTGCGGCCGACGCCTTCCAGGCGCACCTGCTGGCGGAGAACGCCGAAACCATCGCCAGCTTCGACGAACTGGTCGGCCAGATGCACGAGATGGCGGCGGCCGGCCAGTCGCCGGAAGAACAACTGATGACCCGGCGCAGCCTGGCGCAGGCGCTGACCCGGCTGGACGAGCGCGAACAGCGCGTGATCCAGCTCTATTACGAATTCGAACTCAGCTACCGCGAGATTGCGGCGGTACTGGACTTGACCGAGGCGCGCATCTGCCAGATCAACAAGGGCGCGCTCAGGAAAATGAAGGCCTTCCTCGGCTGACCGCCCGGGAAAACCAAGAGGAAACGAATCATGCAGTCCATCGTAGGCGTCGCCATCATCCTGATCAGCGTGTTCGGCGGCTTCATGCTGCATGGCGGGAAGCTCGCCGTGATCTGGGAACCGATCGAACTGATCATCATCGTCGGCGCTGCGGCCGGCGCCATCGTGCTCGGCAACCCCGGTCACGTGCTGAAGGAAATGTGGCTGCAGCTGCGCAAGGTGATGCTGCGGCGCAAGCAGGGCGAGGAATTCCAGCGTCAGCTGCTGCTGCTGATGTACGAGCTGCTGCAGACCGCGGCCGGTGGCCTGAAGGCGCTGGATGCTCACGTCGAGGCGCCGCAGGAGAGCGAAATGTTCCGCCGCTACCCGCTGATACTCGAAGAACCCAAGCTGCTGCACTTCATCGTCGACAACTTCCGGCTGATGGCGATGGGCAAGATCAATGCGCACGAACTCGAAGGCGTGCTCGAACAGGAGATCGAGGCGATCCACGAGGAAATGTCGCAGCCGGCGCGCTCGCTCGGCAAGATCGGCGAGGCGATGCCGGGCTTCGGCATCCTGGCCGCGGTGCTCGGCATCGTGATGACGATGAATGTCGTGGCTGACGGCGCCGGTACCGGCGAGATCGCGGTGCGCGTCGGTTCGGCCATGGTCGGCACCTTCATCGGCATCTTCTTCTGCTACGGCGTGCTCGACCCGATCAGCAACATGATGAAGCAGCTGGTCGGCGAGGAACTGCAGGCACTGGAGTCGGTGAAGGTGGTGCTGGTCACCCACGTATCGGGCAAGCCGCCGCTGCTGGCGATCGACGCCGGACGTCGTCTGGTGCAGCTGAACATCAAGCCCAGCTTCGCCCGCCTCGAAAGCTGGATCAACGCGATGCAGGGCGCGGGCGATCCGGATGCCACGCCGCGCCGCCGCGCCGGAGACAAACGTGTCGAAGCCTGATGCGCACGGCGCAACCGTCGTCAAGCGCGTGTCCGGAAAGGGACACGAGGAGTCGCATGGCGGCTCGTGGAAAGTGGCTTTCGCCGATTTCTGCCTGGCCTTGCTCTGCCTCTTCCTGGTGCTGTGGCTGCTCGCGTCGCGCGAGCAGGAATCGCTGGAGCAGGTGCTGCGCGCGTCCGACAGCAGCCGCATCGACGAAGGCAGCGGCCTGATGGCGCAGTCGCTCGGCGGGCCGCGCGGCAGCCTGATCGAACGCGAACCGATGCCGCCGCGCGAGGGCATGTCGGCGCCGGGCGAAAGCGCGGCCCGCGGCGAAACCGCCCCGGCGGACGGGCCGCGCACGGCGCGCGTGCGCTACGAATCCCCGGCCGATATGGAAGCGCTGGCCCGCGTGATGAAGAAAATGAGCGCGGACGCCGGGCTCGAAGGCAATCTGCAGTCGGTGATCACACCATATGGCCTGCGCGTGATGCTGCACGATACCGACCAGCAGGGCATGTTCGACCGCGGCAGTTCCTTCGCCACCGAGCGCTTCCGCAAGCTGTTGCGTTCGCTGGGACCGCTGTTCGCGCAGATGGAGAACCAGATGCTGATCGTCGGTCACACCGATTCGGTGCAGTATGCGAATCGCGATCACGCGGCCTTCTCGAACTGGACATTGTCGAGCAACCGCGCGCTGACCGCGCGCTCGCAGCTGCTGGCCGGCGGCATGCCGAACGGCAGCGTGCTGCAGGTGGTCGGCATGGCGGACCGCGCGCCGTTGAATACCGAAGATGCGACGGCCGGCGTGAACCGGCGCATCGAACTGTTGATACTCACCAGCCGACAAGCCGAACTGGTGGCCGCGATGTATGGTTTGCCTAACGAGCGGCTGCCCTTTGCCGAGGGCGCGCACGCGGCCATGCCGGATCGCGCGGCGCTGGAACAGCTGCGCACGCAGCTGGCCGCACCGTCGGCCGGCGAATTGCGCTGAGTCGCGCGGGAACAGGTGAGCTTGCATGCGGACACGATCGAGAGGACATCAGATGAGAATTACCAGTAGCGCTGCTGCCGGGGTCAATGCGCCGGGTTCGGTGAGCGGCAACGGGCCGGTCGAGGCAACACCGGCGGTCGCACCGATGGCGCCCGCAACCTTGCAGTCGTCTGCGTTGCAGCCGGCGATGGAGGCGATGCGTGCATTGCCGGAGATCGACCAGGCGCGTGTGGATGCGCTGCGCGAAGCGCTGGCGCGCGGCGAGGTACCGTTCGATCCGGACAAGCTGGCCGGCCTGATCGAACGCTTCCATGGCGGCAAGGGATGAAGCGCGGCGAGGCCATCGCCCGTCTGCTGCGTGACCTGATCAGCGACGTGGCCGACTACGGCGCCTTGCGCTTGCTGCTCGACAGCCAGTTCGACGCCGCGCTGCGCCATGACGCCGCGACGCTGCGCGACCTCGCGACGCGCATTTCCGATGCGGTTCAGGCGCTCGACGCGCGGCGCCTGTTGCGCGCCCGTCTGGTGACCGGCCTCTACGGAAGTGACGGCCGCATGGAGCAGGTGTTCGCCGAACTGCCGGAAGACAACCGTGAACGCTGTCGCGCCATGTGGTCCGGGCTGCAGGCGCGGGTTGCCGACTGCAAGCGGCTCAATGCGCGCAACTGCCTGCTGATGACCGACCAGTACGAAATCATGCAGCGCGTGCTGCACGGCGAGGACCAGACCTATGCTCCGACCTGAGGCGGCGCGTGCGCTGACGCCCAACGTCGAGCCGACGCGCCCGCTGGCGCCGACCGGCGCCGCCGGACAGTTCGCGCCGCTGTTCGGCGAAGTGTCGGCTGAGGTCGACCGCTTCATCCGTCAGGGCTCGGCCGGCGGAGCAGACTTCGCCGGCAGCGCGGCCACGCTCAGCCCGGAAGCGCAGCTGCTGCGCAACACGACGCGGAGCGCCGGCGCGAGCACGGTGACCGGCGCGGACGATGCCGGTCGGCGCGATTTCGTCGCCGGCATACGCCCGTGGGCGACCGAGGTCGCGCAGAGGCTGGGCGTGAGCAGCGAAGCGGTGATCGCGCATGCTGCGCTGGAATCCGGTTGGGGACAGAAGCCGCTGCGTGCGGCCGACGGCAGCGACAGTCATAACCTGTTCGGCATCAAGGCGAGCGGGGCGTGGCGCGGCGCCACGGTCGAGGCGCGCACGACCGAATACCTGGAAGGTGTCGATGCATCGGTGAGCGCCAGCTTCCGCAGCTATGCCGACCGCGCCGGTGCCTTCAGCGACTACGCCCGCTTGCTTCTCGACAATCCGCGCTATGCCGGCGCGCTGAATGCGGGCAGCAATGTGCAGGCGTTCGCCGACGGGCTGGTGCAGGGTGGCTACGCCACCGATCCGGCCTATGCCGACAAGCTGGTGCGGCTGGCCGGCCAGATCCGCACGCGCGGCTATTGAGCGCCGCGCGTGACCGTCTCGACGTCACCGGCGCCGATGACGCGGGCGCGCAACACCGTGCCGGAAGACAGATTGCGCACGCGCACCATGTCGCCGATGCCACCCGCATCGAGCGCTTCGCCGGCCACCTGTACTTCGATGCCTTCGTTGCGCGCGACGATGCGTACCGCGTCGCCGCGCTTCACCAGCAGGGCGGCCGTCAGCAGGCGCTTGCGCAACAGATCGCCCGCTTTCAGCGGGCGGCGACCGGTCATGCCGATCACCTCGGACGGATCGGCGAAAAAGTCGGCGACGGCGGTCACGTCGCGCGCGTCGACGTCGATGTCGGCGTCGCCGATCGGATGTCCGGCCGCGATATCGGTCGCCGCGACGACCACGTCGGCAACGATGCGGGCGCGAGCCTGCACCTTGCGCGTCCAGCCGCCGTCGCCGGCGCAGCGCGCGGCATAGCGCAGGTGCGACGGTGATCTGACGTCCAGCGCCTCGACCTCGATGCGCCCGGCGCAGGGCGGTGGCGGCTTGTACGGGGGCTGCACGGTCACGCTGATGCGCGCATCGGTCAGCCCCATGCGCTCGGCCTGCTGTTCGAGCTGCAGCCGCGCGGCGGCCTCGACCTGGCCGACGATCTGTGCGGTGCCGTCGGCCTGCGCGGCAGCGGGCAGGCAGGACAGCGCGACGACCATGCAGAGGGCGTGGCGCATGCGGTTCGGATGAGTTCTTCGGTGCATCGGGGTCTCCTGTGGCCGGTGAAGGTAACAGCAATGCGGGCGTGAGAAATATCCGCATCCGGGGCCTCAAGTTCGCCGGCGGATTGTCGATGGTGTCCCTGAACTATACGCATACGCTTAACAAACGCCGACCGGATGAACGCCGGTGTCGCATCAGCGCGACGCCCCGATCAGCTTGCCGGCGATACAGACAGGAGCCGACATGGGTATCGATTTCGGGAAGGCGCTCGGCGTGCACGGCCAGGCCCTGCAGCTGCGTGCGGAGCGCACGCGGGTGATCGCCGAGAACATCGCCAACCAGAACACGCCGGGTTACCAGGCGCGCGACGTCGACTTCGGCGCCAGTCTGCGCCAGGCGATGGCGGGCGAGGCCGGAGGTCTGTCACTCGACAGCGAGGGGGGCGAAACGCTCTATCGCGTGCCTTTTCACGCGGCACAGGACGGCAACACGGTCGAACTCGGTGTCGAGCAGGCCGCCTTCTCGCAGAACACCTCCGATTTCCAGATCAGCCTCACCTTCGCCAACATGAAACTCAAGGGGCTGGCGAAAGCCATCGCCGGACAATAGCCATGTCATTCCGCGACATCACCCAGATCGCCGGCTCGGCCATGGCCGCCCAGACCGTGCGGCTCAACACCATTTCCAGCAACCTCGCCAATGCGCATTCGGCGTCCGGATCGGAAGAGACGGCCTACCGCGCGCGCAAGCCGGTGTTCGCCACGCTGCTCGGCGGCGAGGACGTCGGCGGCGCGCCGGCGGTGGCCGGTCGCGTGCAGGTGCTCGACGTGGTCGAGAGCACCGAACCTCTGCGTTCGGTGTACGAACCTGACAATCCGCTGGCCGATGAGGACGGCATGGTGTTCTACACCAATGTGAATTCGGTGGCCGAGATGACCGACATGATGTCGGCGTCGCGTGCCTTTGAAACCAACGTGGAAGTGCTCGGTCGCGTCAAGTCGATGCAGCAGGCCCTTCTGAAACTCGGAGAGGGGTGAGGCCATGCAGACCAGTCAGGTAGTAGGCGGCAGCCAGGGCAGCGCGTCCGACGCCGTGCAGGCGGCGAACGGCGAACAGGGTTCGCCGACCGAACTGTTCACCAAGCTGCTGGTGGCGCAGATCCGCAACCAGAACCCGCTGGAGCCGACCGACCCGAGCGACTTCGTCAATCAGCTGACGCAGCTCAGCCAGGTCGAGTCGCTGCAGGCGCTGGCCGAACAGACCGGCGCCAACGCGTCGGTGCTGTCCAGCCTGCAGGTGCTGGCGCTCGGCGCGCAGGTCGGTTCGGAAATCATGGTGAATACCGACACCGTCGAGGTCGGCAGCGAGCCGGTCAGCGGCGCATTCACGCTGACGTCGTCGAGCGCGCGCACGACGCTCGTTCTGAGTGGCCCGGACGGCGTCGAGCGCCGCATCGAGCTGGGCACCCGGGCGGCCGGCGAAGTGCCGTTCGAGATCGATCCTGCCGAGCTCGGCCTGCCGCCCGGCGCGCACACGCTGCGCGTCGAGACGGAAACAGGCGAGACGCCGGCCACCGAGATCGCCGGCCGGCTGCTCAGCGTGCGCATGGCCGGCAGCGGCAATGTCGCCCTCAACGTCGCCGGCCTGGGCGAGGTGTCGCCGGCCTACATCACACGTTTCAACGGCCGTCCGGCCACGTCGGTCAACTGAAAGAGAGGATACGGTCCATGAGTTATGAAATCGCGCTGTCCGGCATCAATGCGATCAACACCCAGCTCGAAACCATCAGCAACAACATCGCCAACACCGGCACCTATGGCTTCAAGTCCAGTCGTGCGAACTTCGCCGCGATGTATGCCGGTACCCAGCCGACCGGCGTCGAGGTGGCTTCGCTGACGCAGAGCATAGACATCGGCGGCGGCGTGCTCACCACCGGTCGCGGCCTCGATGCGGCGATCCAGGGCCGCGGCTTCTTCGTGACGCGCGACACCGCCGGCGCCTCACTGTTCAGCCGCGTCGGCATCTTCTCGACCGACAAGGACGGCTTCGTCGTCGACACCTTCGGCCGCCGCCTGCAGGGCTACGAAATGCAATCCGGCAGCACCACGCTGGGCGCCATGGGCGACCTCAAGGTGCCCGCCGGCCAGGTGCCCGCGAAGCCGAGCGACACGCTGCAGTACGTCGGCAACATGTCGGCCGACTGGGCTGCACCGGCGGCCGCGCCTTTCGATCCGGCCAATCCGCTCACCTTCAACAGTTCGCAGGTGGCGGTCGTCTATGACTCGCTGGGCGGCAAGCACAGCGTCGGCCAGTACTTCGTCAAGACCGGCACCAACCAGATCACCGCCCACTACACCTTCGACGGCGCGGCACTGCCGACGACGACGGTGATGGACTTCAACACCAGCGGCGCGCTGGTCACGCCGGCCGCACCGGTCGCGCTGGCGCTCGGCACGCCGGCGGGGGCTGCCGCGCTGAGCGTGGACATCGACTACACCGGCACCACGCAGTTCGGCGGCGACGCCACCGTGCGGGTCAACGCGGCCAACGGTTACGCTTCGGGCACGATGATAGGCGTGCAGATCGCCGAAGACGGCTCGGTCATCGCGCAGTACAGCAACAACGTGAAGGAGCCGGTCGGCCGCATCGCGCTGGCGGTGTTCCCGGACGAGGCCTCGCTGACCCCGGTCAGCGACACCAGCTGGACCAGTTCGTCGCTGTCCGGCGATCCGCTTTATTTCACGCCCGGCACCGGCATGGCCGGCGCGCTGACCGGTGGCGCGCTGGAGCAGTCGAACGTCGATATGACCTCGGAACTGGTGGGCCTGATGTCGGCACAGCGCAATTACCAGGCCAACAGCAAGGTGATCTCGACGCAGACCGAAATGATGCAGTCGCTGATGCAGGCGCTGTAACAGAGACCGGCCATGGATGCGCTGATCTATACCGCGATGAGCGGCGCCGAGCGCGCGCTGCATGCGCAGCAGGTGCGCGCCAACAACCTCGCCAACGCGGACACGCCCGGCTTTCGTGCCGATCTCGAAATGTCGGTCAGCGAGGCGGTGCAGGGCTACGGTTACGACGCCCGCCACCTCGGCCGGCTGCGCGCCGACTCGGTGTCCAACCGCCAGGGCACGCTGAAGCAGACCGACCGCGACCTCGACGTCGCCATTTCCGGCGACGGCTATCTCGCCGTGCAGTGGGGCGACGGCGAGGCCTATACGCGGGCCGGCGCGCTCACCGTCGATGCCGAAGGCACGCTGACCGTGAATGGCCGCGCGGTGATGGGCGAGGGTGGCACCATCGTGCTGCCGCCGTACTCACAGCTGGCGATCGGCGAGGACGGCACGATTTCGATCCGTCCGCCCGGGCAGCCATTGATGCAGCCGCTGGAACGCCTGAAGCTGGTGCGTCCGGATCCGGCAACGGTGATCAAGAACGAGGCCGGCCTGCTGGTGAGCCGCGGTCAGGACGAACTGCCGGCCGACCCGACGGTGCGTGTGCGCGCCGGTTTTCTCGAAGGCAGCAATGTGTCCGCGGTCGAGGAAATGGTCGCGACGATGGCACTGAACCGCGAATTCGAACTGCAGATGAAGCTTTACAAGGCCGCCGATTCGATGGCCGATACGGGCAACCGCCTGATCCGCGAATGACGAACGGCAGCACTGCCGACACAGGAGAGACGACATGAATCCCGCAATGTGGATCAGCAAGACCGGCGTGCAGGCGCAGGACGCGAAGCTGCAGGCCATCGCCAACAACCTGGCCAACGTGAACACGGTCGGCTTCAAGCGCGACCGCGTGCTGTTCGAGGATCTGTTCTACCAGATCGAACGCGAACCGGGCGCGCAGCGCGACGACAACACGGTGAGCCCGGGCGGCGTGCAGCTGGGCACCGGCACCCGGCTGGTCGCCACGCAGAAGGTGTTTACCACCGGCAATCTGCAGACCACTGGCCAGTCGCTCGACGTCGCCATCTCCGGCATCGGCTTCCTGCAGGTGCAGCGCCCGAACGGCGACATCGCCTACACCCGCGCCGGCCAGCTGCAGAAGAACGCCGAAGGCCTGCTGGTGACCGCGCAGGGCCTGCCCATCATTCCGGAAATCAACATCCCGCAGAACGCCACCGCGATCACGATAGGCGAGAACGGCATGGTGTCGGTCACGGTGCCGGGTCAGGCCGCGCCGCAGGAAGTCGGCCAGCTCACGCTGGTGAGCTTCGTCAATCCGGCCGGTCTGCTGGCGATGGGCGACAACCTCTATCAGGAGACGGCCGCCAGCGGCGTGCCGACCGAAGGCAACCCCGGCGAGGAAGGTCTGGGCAAGCTCAAGCAGGGCGCGCTCGAAGGGTCCAACGTGCAGGTGGTCGAGGAAATGGTGGACATGATCGCCGCCCAGCGCACCTATGAAATGAACACCAAGGTGCTGTCGGCCGCCGACAACATGATGCAGTACCTCGCCCAGGCCGTTCGCTGATGCGCCATCCGGCCCGCCTCATCGCGCTGCTCGTGCCGCTGTGCCTCACCGCCTGCGCAAGCCTCGAGCACAAGGCGCCGCCGCTGGCGGAGACCGACCGCCTGCCGCCGCCGGTACAGCCGCCGCTGGCGGGGGCGGGCGGCGGCGTGTTCCAGCCTGCATCGGCCTGGTCGCTCACCTCGGACAGCCGCGCCTTCCGCACCGGCGACGTGGTCACCGTGGTGCTGCAGGAAACGACGCAGGCGAGCAAGGCGGCCGGTACCACCTTCGGCAAGGAAAGCGGTGTCGCGATGCAGCCGACGGTGATCGCCGGCAAGCGCTTCAAGACCGACGTCAGCGTCGACGCACAGACCGACTTCAAGGGCAACTCGACCAGTTCGCAGCAGAACCGGCTGCAGGGCTCGATCACCGTCATCGTGCACGAGGTGCTGCCCAACGGCCTGCTGCGCGTCAGCGGCGAGAAGACGCTGTACCTGAACCAGGGCGACGAGACCGTGCGCCTGCAGGGCTATGTGCGTGCGTCCGACATCAGTTCGGACAACACCGTGTCCTCGCAACGCGTGGCCAATGCCCGCATTTCCTATTCCGGCGAAGGCGTGCTGGCGGACGCCAACAGCCCGGGCTGGCTGCTGCGCTTCTTCGTCGGCGCGCTGATGCCCTTCTGAGGACGCAACGATGATCTTCCGCCGGACCCTCCTGGCCGTCCTGTCCTGCCTTCTCGCCTGGGGCGCCTTTGCGGCGCCGAAGCCGGCGGCGACGGCACGCACGGCAGCGGTTGCCGCCGCACCCGCCACCCAGCCCTTGCGCAATCTGGTCAGCGTCGAAGGCGTGCGCGAGAACCAGCTGATCGGCTTCGGTCTGGTGGTCGGTCTGCACGGTACCGGCGACAGCACGCAGGTCAAGTCGGCCGGGCAGTCGGTATCCAACCTGCTCAAGCAGTTCGGCCTCAAGCTGCCGGAGGGCACGCAGAGCCGCAGCAAGAACGTGGCCACCGTGATGGTCAGCGCGGTGTTCCCGCCGGGCTATCGCAAGGGGCAGAGCATCGACGTGACGGTGTCCTCGCTCGGCGACTCGAAAAGCCTGCGCGGCGGCACGCTGTTGCTGACCCAGTTGCGCGCGGCAGACGGCGAAATCTATGCGCTGGCCCAGGGCAATCTGGTGGTCGGCGGCCTCAGCGCGAGCGGCCGCAGCGGATCCAGCGTGACCGTCAATACGCCGACCTCCGGACGCATTCCGAACGGCGCGACGGTGGAACGCGAAATCATGACCGACTTCGATGTGCGACCGACCGTGCTGCTCAGCCTGAAGCGCCCGCATTTCCAGACGGCGACCAATATCGTGGGTGCGATCAACGGCCGTTTCGGCGAGGTCGCGTCGACCCGTGACGCCACCGCCATCGAAGTCGTGGCGCCGGCTGATCCGACGCAGCGGGTGGCCTTCGTCGCCCAGCTCGAAGCGCTGCCCGTGGTGGTCGGCGAGACGACGCCGCGTGTCGTGTTCAACTCGCGCACCGGCACCGTCGTCATCGCCGAGGGCGTGACCGTGCGGCCGGCCGCGGTGTCGCACGGTTCGCTGAAGGTGATCATTTCGGAAAGTTCGAACGTGAGTCAGCCGGCACCGCTGAGCCGCGGCGAGACAGCCGTCACGCCACGTTCCAAGGTCGAGGTGGAGCAGGGCGACGGGCGCATGTTCAACTGGCCGGCCGGTGCCAAGCTGCAGACCATCATCGACACAGTAAACAGCATCGGCGCCACGCCGGACGACATCATGGCCATCCTGCAGGCGCTCGATCAGGCCGGCGCAATCGATGGCGAACTGATCGTGATCTGAACATGAACGTCCACGACATCGCATCGTCCGCAGCGACCGTTCAGACGGAGGCGCAGCCCGCACTCGTCGCACCGCAGGTCGATCCCGCCCTGTTGAAGAAGGCGACCGAAGCGGCCGTCAAGTTCGAGAGCTTCTTCATCAGCGAAACCCTGCGCCAGATGCGCCGCAGCACGCGCGAGATGGCGGGCGAAGACAGCATTTTCAAGGACCGCGTGAACGAGGACATGCTGGACCTGGCCGACGGCCTGGTCGCCGACGCGATGGCCTCGCAGCGCGCTTTCGGCATTGCCGACATGCTGCTGCGGCAGCTGCTGCCGCAACCGGCGCCGGTCGCATTTAATGCATCTGCGCCGGCGGTCGCCTCTGTCGAAGGGGAGCGTGCGGAAGGCGCTCCCGGCCACGCAACGACCCGGGATATCCGATGAGCCTGATCAACAACGCATTGACCGGAACGCTGGCGGCGCAGGCCGCGCTCAGCGCCACCGGCCAGAACATCGCCAATGTGATGACACCGGGCTACACCCGCCAGGCCGCCGTGCTGGCTTCGGTGCAGCCGATGCAGAGCGGTGCGCTGTCGGCCGGCAGCGGTGTGGCGGTGTCGTCGCTGCAGCGCTTCAGCGACGATTACAAGAACCTGCAGATGTGGCAGGCGGCGTCGGAACTGTCGAACCGCTCGACCCGGCAGCCCTATCTCGACCAGCTCGAACAGGTGATGGGCGACGATGCTTCCGGCATCAACAACGGTCTGGATGCCTTTTTCAGCGCGTTGAACGCCGCCAGCGTGGAACCGAGCTCGGTGCCGCTGCGTGCGCAGGTGATCACCGCGGCCGACGCGCTGGCACAGCGCTTCAACAACCTCACCACCGTGCTCGCCAATCAGCGCGCCTCGATCGCGCAGCAGCGCACGACGCTGGTGTCGCAGATCAATTCCAGCACTGCGCTGATCGCCGATCTGAACAAGCGCATCTCGCTGGCCGAGGCGGCCGGTGTCAATGCGTCGGGCCTGATGGACGCGCGCGATCAGGCGATCGACGGGCTGGCCGGCATGGTGTCGATACAGGTGGTCAACCATCCGGACGGCTCGCGCAACGTGTCGCTGAAGAGCGGGCAGCCGCTGGTGGTCGGCACCACGGCCTCGCGTCTCGAAGTGCAGGACACGCCGGCCGGCACGCAGGCGCTGACGCTGAAGTTCGCCAGCGAAGTGTTCGCCGTGCGCGACGAAGGACTGGGCGGGCAGCTCGGCGGACTGGCCGATTTCGAGTACGGCACGCTGCTGCCGCTGCGCCAGTCCATCGGCGACATCGCTTCGGAGATCGCCACGCTGATGAACACCCAGCTCGGCGCCGGCTACACGCTGGGCGGAGCCGCGGGCGGTCCGCTGTTCGTCTATGACGCATCGAGCTCGACCTCGATGCTGTCGGTCGCGCCGGGCGTGCTGCCGCAGGATCTGGGCTTCTCGTCCGACCCGACCAAGCCCGGCAACAGCGACAACCTGCTGGCCATGATCGCGCTGCGCAACCAGCCCATCACCGTGACCTCGCTCGGCACGGTACGGGTCGGCGACGCCAATACGCAGCTGATCGGCAAGCTGGGCATGGACAGCCAGCAGAACCAGGCGTCCCTGACCACGGCGACCACGGTGCGCAACCAGGCGGAAGAGGGCTGGAAGTCCACCAGCGGCGTGAACAACGACGAAGAGGCAGTGAACCTGATCCAGTTCCAGCAGATGTATCAGGCCAACATGAAAGTGATCACCGTCGCCAACGAGCTGTTCGACAGCACGCTGGCGATGATGGGTTGAGGAGACGGACATGCGGGTCGCCAGCACACAGTTCCACGCAACGATGAATACCGCCCTGCAGGACGCGAACAGCCGACTGGAGGGCATCCTGCAGCAGATGTCGAACGGTCTGCGCGTGCAGAAGCCGTCGGACGACCCGATCGCCAGTGTGCGTATCGCGCGGTTGACGCGCGAGGAGGCCGCGCTCGACCAGTACCTGGAGAACATCGGCGCACTGCGCAGCCGGCTGCGGCAGAACGAGGAACTGCTCGACGGCATGAGCCGTGACATCATGCAGGCGCGCGACCTGATGGTTTGGGCGGCCGACGGCACCAACACCACGCAGGACCTGCAGGCGATGAGCACCTCGCTGATCGCGCTGCGCGACAGCCTGATGTACTCGGCGAACAGCATCGACCAGGAGGGGCGCTACCTGTTTTCGGGTACGGCAACCGCCACCGCACCGATCGCCTTCAATGGCGCGGCGGCTGCCGGTACGCGCTACAGCTTCGCCGGCAACACCGATCCGCAGCGCGTGGTGGTCGGCAACGGCGTGACGCAGGACGCCAACGTGCATCTGCAGGAGATGGCTGACGTGCTGAACCGGCTCGATCTGTCCATCGACGCGCTGCAGGTGCCGGGTGCGACGGCCAACGATCCGGCGGTGCGTACGGTGCTGGTGGGCACGCTGAACGGTCTCGACACCGGGCTGGACGCGGTCAGCGCGAAGATCGCCCGCCTCGGCGGTGCGCAGACGACGCTGGAAACGCTGGAAACCAATCACGCCAACGTGAGCCTGTCGAACAAGCAGGCGATGATCACGCTCGGTCAGCTCGACTATGGCGATGCGGCGGTCAAGCTCAATGGCTACACCACCGCGGTGCAGGCGACGCAGAAGGCCTATGCCAAGGTCAGCGCGCTGTCGCTGTTCGACACGATCTGATCGGCCGTATGCACTGAATGCAGATCGGTCCTCATCTTTCTTCTGCCCGTCCGGTCGACGCGATCGGCCCGGGCAGGGCGCATGCTGCCGGCAACGCCGCGCCGCCGACGCGCGACACGCCGCGGACGCGCAATGACGAACGCGCGCCGGCCGGATCGGCCGGGCTGAAGACATGGAGCCCGCGCTTCAACGAGCAGGTCGGCAAGGCGCAGCTTGCGGCCGACTATCTCGATCGCGGCATCGGCCAGCTGAAGTCGGTGCGCAGCCTGCTTGGCCAGCAGATCGCGGCCGGAGAAGGTGACGTCTTGCTGCAACGCCGGATCAGTCAGTTCGCCGCGCTGTGGCAGTCGCGTCCGGCGCAGACGGCCGGCAGCCTTGACCCGGCGCTGACGTTCGATGCGGTCAATCCGCCGCTGCGTCAGTTCACCGTACGCGGACTGGACCTGGCTTCGCTGCGCGAGGGCGACAGCGAAAACCTGAGCTTTTCGGTGGCGGGAGCCGGCCGGCGTACGCCGTCGGTCGCACTCGAAGCGGGTCTTCCGGACGTGGAGATAGTGCGCCGCATGGATCAGGCGCTGGCGTCGACCGGTGTGCGCGCGACGGCCGACGACCAGGGCAGGCTGGTCTTCAGCGTGGCCGAACAGGCCTGGCCTGGCGTGCGCGACACGCTGATGCTGCGCGGCGGCGGCATCCGCTGGCCAACCGGCCAGTTCAGTCGGGTGCAGGCGCAAGCCCTGCCCGATGGTATCGATCCCGCGCGCTGGTCGGTCGATGACGCCGACGCCATGCGCGCGACGCTTGCCCAGGCCACCCGCGCGCTGGACGCCTTCACGCTCGCCCGGCGGCGGGTCGATGACGTGCTGCTCGACGCGGCGCAAAGTGCCGATGCCGTCCTCCCGCAGAACGCCGCAGGGCGCGCGGCGGGCTTTGCCGAGGCCTTTGCCGCGCTGGGCGAATCGCGCAGCTATCGTGCCCTTAGCGAGTTCTCCGGTGCTCTGGCCGGTATCCGGCGGGAACGCGTGCAAGCCTTGCTCGCTGTCCGCTGAGTTCACTTGCGGGGCTGGATGGCCAGGGAATAGTTCCGGAATAAAGGGGTGTGGAAACGATTGTCGACAAACTGTACTGGTATAAATCGAGGTAATTTCATTACACTTTGCCAGTACGCGCTGTCTGACCAACGTTGTTCAGCCCATGCCAAACAATTCAAAAATCGCGACCCCGGAAAAACGCTCGCGGATACGTGGCCAGGAAGGCAAGGCTAGGTTTCGTGAGCAACTCCTTGCCGAAGCCAAGGACATCTACAGCCGACAAGGCTATGAAGCCGTGTCGGTACGCGCCGTCACCAAGGCGGTCGGCATATCGCCGATGGCCTTCTATGGTTATTTCGTCAGCAAGCAGGATCTCGTCAAACACATCTGGCTCGACTTCTTCTGCGAGCTGTTCGAGTGTCTGAAGCAGGCGAGCAACCTTGACCAGTCGCCGGCCGAGCGACTGAAAGCCCATGTCGATGCGTATCTGGACTACTGGGAAAGACATCCCGAGCGCTATCGCATGGTGTATCTGTCATCCAGTGTCGACGATGAGCGCGAACGCATTGTTTTCGACGAGGAGGATGTGGTCGCGCAGCAACTGCTGAGCCTGACCAGAGAGCGGGTGAGTGATTGCGCATGCGGCCGCCCGATCGCCGCGGAGCAGATTCACCTGCACAGTGACCTTGTTTTCCTGAAGGCCCTGGGTTACCTGCACGGCGTGCTCACGGTAGGGCGCTACCCCTTCTCGGATCTCGCGCGGATGCGTGGCTGCCTGATAGACGACATCGTCGACGGCGTGGTGCGCGCGACCGCCGCTTAGCGTTCGATGCCCATCGCGGGTGGTCGCTGACTGACGCGCCGGCAGCGGCGGCATTCGACACCTGCCGGCCGGCCCCCCCCCCGAGGGCTGAGGGCATCCCGTTCCCCGATCCGGTGACCGGTTCTCCGAAGAAGCGTGCCGCAATGCAAGGCGGGCTTGCACATCGGTGCCTGGCCCGTCCGACCATGGCGGGGGGGGCGCATCGTCCGGCCGATCGGCGCTCCAGTGCGGGCGCGCCGAAGACATTTCCCTACGACGATCAGGCATGTGCGCGGCGCCGGCTCGGACACGGCGCCTGCTGCCGCATCTTCCGTGCCGACCCTGACGCGGCGGACCGGTATCGTCGAGTGGCCCGCTGGCTTCATTGATGCCGACCGTCGCGATGATCGAGGCCGCGCGTCGGCGCCGTGATCCGGATTGTCTTGGGCCGAAGCCCGGTGCGCATCAACTCCGCGCGCCGGGCAGGCGAACGCGGCGACACGATCCGCGCAAGCGGAGGGGAGGATGCGGCATCCATGCCGCCGACTGAAGGGTGGCTCGAAACCCGATTCGTGCGTACTCTGTACCGAACGATCGGTCTGGGTTATAAACCCCAATCATCAGGGACACGTGCGACGAGTCTGACAACTCGGTTCAGATCTTGCTTTTACGTGTTCCAGGCACGTGCGCAGACTGCGCAGCCCGACCGCATCGCGAGTTGCCCTCGCGTCTCATTGCCCTCGGGACGACAAGCCGATTCGTTCGATTCCGGCCACTTCCGGTGGCTCGGAACGGACGTCTGGACAAGGAGGAAACGATGATTCAAAGAGCTGACGTCTTCGCAGTCGCCTTCGACTCAGTCGCGTCACGATCCGACGATCCGGCGGGCCCGCACGCGCTCATGACGTCCTGTCCACTCAGGCACTGAGCCCTCATTCCCGCCACCAGGGCGGGCCGACCGCACGGCACTTGAGGCCCCCGCGTTCAGTCGGGGACCCATTGCTGCCGTCGATGCCACGCGCAAACGGTTCCAATGATGAAGATGCCGATGGATAACGCTCGGATGGATCTGGGTCATGCGGAGTTGCTGCATGCCTTCCCGTGGCCGACGATCATGCTTGACCCGCAAGGATTCGTTGTGGCGCTCAGCCGCCCGCTCCCGGGCCTGGGAGTTACCGTCGTTTCGGGCGGACAGCATCTGCGCGACCTGCTTCCGGCGTACTGGGACGCGGTGTGCGAGGCCGGTCCCGGCCCTTGCGAACGCTTCCGCGACGTGGCCCGCGCGATCGACGGACGCTGGCTGCACGAGCGTGTATGGATGAGCGCAGTGCGCGATGGAATGCTGCTGTTCGTCGAGGACCGCAGCGAGCAGATGACCACCTCGCAGGCGGAATTGCAGCGTGACCGGCTGGCGTCACTGGGTTTCATGGTGGCGGGCGTGTGTCACGAGATCAGCAATCCGCTGACCGCGGTGCAGTCGATGATGCAGATGCTGCTGGGGCGCGCCGACGTCAGTGCCGAGGCGCTGCAGAAGGGGCTGCGGATCGTTTCGGACAATGTGCGCCGCGTGATGGACATATCGCGGCGCATGGTCGATTTCTCACGCGTCGGCGACGAGCCGCGGGTGCCCTTCGAGATCGACGCCTCGATCATCGAAGCCATCGTGCTGCTGCGTCAGGGGCTGTGCACGGAAACCGTGTCGGTCGAGCATTTTCCGGAACTTGGTGCGCTGGTGCTCGGCAACGCAGGTCAGTTGCAGGAAGTGATCTACAACATCCTGATCAACGCAGCTCACGCGGTCTGTGACGCGGGGCGGATTTTCGTCACCACCGCGATGACTGCAGACCGGCGGGTTCTGGTCCGCATTTCGGACACCGGTCCGGGCATCCCGGAAGAGGTGCTGCCGCGCATTTTCGAGCCCTTCTTCACGACGCGTTCCTCCGGACAGGGCACCGGTCTCGGACTGGCCATCGCCTACGAATTCGTGCGCGAGCACGGCGGCGAACTGCGCGCCTACAACAATCCCAATGGCGGTGCGACGTTCGAGATCGACCTGCCTGCTCATTCAGCGAGGACACAGCATGAGCGCCAAAGCGAACAAGCATGAGGTGGTGCGCCCGGAGCGCATCCTGGTCATCGAGGACGACCCCGGCATCGCGGTCTGCGTCGAAATGCTGCTCAGCACCCGCGGCTATGCCTGCACGGTGTTCGACAACGGGGCCGCCGGGCTGGCCCATCTCGCCGCCGAGCAGGTCGATCTGCTGATCACCGACCTGCGGCTGCCCGACACCACCGGACTGGACATCCTGGCCGCCAGCAAGGCTGAAAGGCCGGACCTACCGGTCATTCTGATGACCAGCTATTCGTCGCTGGAAAACGCCATCGACGCATTACGGAAGGGCGCGGTCGACTATCTGATCAAGCCCTTCGACAACGACGAATTCCTGTTCGCCGTCGAGCGTGTGCTCGCCGAACAGCGAACTCACCGCGAGAACCGATCGCTCAGGCGCAGCCTGCGTCGTGCCTACGGCGAGCGCACCATCATCGGCGACAGCGATGGCGTCAAACGCATGCTGGCGATGATTTCCCGTGTTGCGTCGACCGATACGAACGTACTGATCCAGGGCGAGAGCGGTACCGGCAAGGAGCTGGTCGCCCAAGCCATACACTTCGGTGGCGAACGGGCTGAGCGGCCCTTCGTCGCGATCAACTGCGGCGCCATTCCGTCCGATCTGATCGAGTCGGAACTGTTCGGCCACGTGAAGGGGGCCTTCACCGGTGCGGTCAGCACGAGCGAGGGCCTGATACGCGAGGCGAGTGGCGGCACGCTGTTCCTGGACGAAATATCCGAACTGCCGTTGAACGTCCAGGTGAAGCTGCTGCGCGTCATACAGGAGCGTCAGGTCAGACCGGTCGGCGCCACCCAGACCTATCACACCGACACCCGCTTCGTTGCCGCGACCAACCGCGATCTGCGCGCGGAAACCGAGAGCAACACTTTCCGGGCCGACCTCTTCTACCGTCTGAACGTGATCACCATCCAGGTGCCGCCCTTGCGGGAGCGGGGCGACGACATCGAGCTTCTTGCCCGCTATTTCCTCGAGCGCCACTGCAAGCGGCTGGGCATGCGGATCCGCGGCATGTCCGACGAGTTCGTCGCCTTCCTGCGGGAGTACCCCTGGCCGGGCAACATCCGTGAGCTGGAAAACGTGATGGAGCGGGCCATCATCATGGCCGAAGGCGACACCCTGTCACTGGACGACCAGTTCGACACGCTGCCGCAGGCAACGCTGGCGCGGCCGAGCACGTCGTCCGGGGCTGATGAGGCGAGTGAAGCGCTGGGGCCCATGTCGATCGAGGACTACATCCGCCACAGCATTCTTCGCTACCAGGACAGCTACTGCGACCGCGATCTCGCCGCCTTGCTCGGCATCGGTCGCAAGGCGCTGTGGATGCGCCGCCGTCGCTGGGGTCTGATGAAGGACAGGGGACGCGCGGAAGACATGCAACTGGACCACCAGATGTCGTGAGCGAAGAAGCGTCGTGTTTCGTTTTGAACCCCATCTGTGTTTCTCCTGGAAACACGCGACGCATTTCGATGTTCGATAGCGCGTCCTGATGGCCGTCCGGACATGGTATGGATAGTGCATAGCACTGTACGGACAGGTTGAATGAGAGGTTGGCATGACCGGGGTTTCGAGTCCGCTGCACACGCCTTTCAGTGTTCTCAGGCAGGCGCCGTTCTTTACCGGGCTGAGTGATGCGCAGTTGCACGCCATCACGCTCATCGCGCGCCCCGAGGACTGGGCGCAGCACAGCCGGATCTACAACATCGGCGATCCGGTGAAGTCGCTCTACGTGCTGCTCGATGGCAAGGTCAGGTTCGCCATTGGCGTAGGCGGCAGGAATACCTCGGCGGGCGATGTGCTCGAGCGCGGACAGGTGTTCGGCTGGGCCGCGCTGGTACCGGAGGCGCAGGGGCGCATCGCCACCGCTTCCTGCGTGACCGACTGTCGCGTGCTGGCGATAGACGGCACGCGCCTTCTGATGCTGATGGATGCGGACCACACGATGGGCTACCGCATCATGAAACAACTCAATCTCCTGATCACGGGCACTTTCACTTCGTTCGCCGCGGGCTGAACGCCCAAGCGGCGCAAGGCTCGCATCGGGAGAGCATCATGGTGTTGTTGATGCTGATCGCACTCGTGGTCGGCACCTTGATCGGCGCGGTGGGCGTGGGCGGCATCCTGCTCATTCCGGCGCTCAACCTGATCGGCGGCCTGAGCATACAGTCGGCGATGGCCACCGCGCTGTTCACCTTCGTATTCACCGGCATCGTCGGCACCATCGCCTTCATGCGCCATGGCAGCATCGACCTGCGCATCACGGTGCCGGTATGCGCGGGCGCACTGATCAGCGGCTTCGCGGGAGCCTGGGTGAATGCGCTGCTCAATGCATCGTTGTTGATGCTGCTGCTCGCGCTGGTGGTCTGTCTGGCCGGCGTCTACACGCTGGCGACGCGCGGCCGGCCACGGCGCCCTGCGCTGCACGGTCACCCCGGCCTGCAGCGCGCCATGCTCTTCGGTCTCGGTGGTGTGGCCGGATTCGGCTCGGGGCTGACCGGTGTCGGTGGGCCGGCGCTGTCGGTACCGATGATGGTGCTCGCAGGCTTCGCACCCCTGACCACGATAGGAACCAGCCAGGTGATACAGATACTGGCCGGCGCGTCGGGCACGCTCGGCAATCTGCGCTTCGGCGTCATCGATTTCGGCCTCGCCGGCGCGCTGGTGCTGTTCGAACTGGCGGGTGTCATGATCGGCGCGCGCATCGTCCATGCCATCAACGCGCAGCGTCTGCGCTTCTGGGTCGGTGTCCTTTGCCTGGCGGTTGGTGGCGGGCTGCTGGTCAAAGCGGTCGGCGGCTACTAGAACGAGTGGGCGAGGCGCCCGCATCGCCTGCTTCTCCTGTCGGGACGGACCTCCGTGGAGACAACCCGGATCAGTTGCGAGCCCTGGGGGGCGCGCTTCGCGCCTGGACGAAGTGATGGTGCATCGCCGCTGTTGCGGTCGGCGTCTGTGCTGCCGGACGGTGAGCACTGACTGACGGCAAGGCGCGCTCTTTCAGCGCCGCGGGGATGCGGCGCTGAAACAGCTTCAATGCGGAATGCGTGCAGACCTTCGACAGCGCTTCGATGAGACCGCGGAACCGGATGTGACCGGTGGCGGGCCGCAGCCCGCCAATCGCTCTCAGGAGATGGTCTGGTAGTAAAGATTCTGCGGGTGGTTGGCCTGTGCGAAGAAGTACCAGCGCTCGGCCAGCAGACCGGTGTACTGGACTGCGAAGGCCAGCCACAGCAGGGGCGAGGACGTGGTCGCAGCGCCCGCAGCGAGCAGCAGCACCGGCAGCACGAAGGCAAGCAGCAGGAAGGTCCATTTCACCGAACGCAGGAACTGCAGCGTACGGTGGTGGAAGAACTCGCGGGTGTTGAAGGAGCCGCCCATCAGGCCCTGAGAGCGTTGCGCGATGCGCGGGTGGTGGATGCCGATTGCGGTCTGCAGCGACGAGCGAGGCCGCAGTCGTGCATTGCGCAGCAGTGACGCGCTGCGTGTGACCAGACCGAGCAGCGTCAGGGCGATGGCCAGCGACGTCATCATCGTCATCAGTTCCGCGGCGCTGAGTGCGGCGTAGGCGCTGGCCAGTGTCAGGCCGGAGGCGCAGCCCAGTACCAGATAGTTGACCACGGTGAGCGGGCTGGCCCATTCCTGCAGGAACTTCAGGCATGCGTAGATCATGCCGGTGCAGACGAAGAGCGCCAGCGCAAGCACTGCACCGATCGCGCCTGTCGCCAGGGTCAGGGGCCAGTCCATGGCATGGCTGAGCCCGTACAGTGCAGTCGTGGCCATGAAGGCCGGCAGCACGATGACTTCGCGGGACAGCCAGGAGGTACGCCACATCGCCGCACTGCGCCAGGCCCGTTCGGGCCGACCCAGATGGAAGAACGATGCGATCAACCCGGCGCCCGACAACGCAAGACTGATCAGTGCGCCAACGACGTAGAAGTCGTGCCCCGGCGTCGGCGCGGACAGGTTCAGCGCATGCGCGAGCTCACACCCGAAAAGTGCAAGGAAGAGGCCCTGAGCGGCGCCGGTGAGCGTCGTGAGCAGAATGACGGAGAAGGCGGGATTCATCGTGTCGTCCTGTTGAGTGAGGGAGGGGGCGGCTTACCAGCTTGCGGCGTCGTCCAGCGCCGGTGTGCTGGCGTCCGGCATCGGCTTCAGGCCATCCACTTTCAGCGGATTGTCGGTACGTACGATCTCGTCTGGCCGTATCGTCATTTCGGTTTTCCGCCGCGGCAGGTAGTGGTTGGACGGCTCGGTGCCCCATTCCGGCATCAGCTGGTAACCGCCGCGCTCGCGTATCGCCTTCGAGGCCGAAGAGTCCGGGTCGTGCACGTCGCCGAAGATGCGTGCGCTGGTCGGGCACGCCAGCACGCAGGCCGGTTTGCGATCGCGCTCGGGCAGCGCCTCGTTGTAGATGCGGTCCACGCACAGCGTGCACTTGGTCATCTCCTTGCGCTCCGGATCAAGCTCGCGGACGCCGTAAGGACAGGCCCATGAACAGTACTTGCAGCCGATGCACTTGTCGTAGTCGACCAGCACGATGCCGTCCTCGGCCCGCTTGTAGCTGGCGCCGGTCGGGCAGACCGGAACGCAGGGCGGGTCTTCGCAGTGCAGACACGATTTCGGGAAATGCACCGTTTCGGTATTCGGGTAGCTGCCGACCTCGAAGGTCTGAACCCGGTTGAAAAAGGTGCCGGTCGGGTCCTCGTCGTAGGGGTTGAGGTCGGCCAGCGAACCGGCCGTGCCCGATGTGTTCCACGACTTGCAGCTCGTCACGCAGGCCTGGCAGCCCACGCAGACGTTGAGATCGATCACGAGTGCCAGCTGGGTCATTGCATGTCTCCTGCACGCGGTCCGCATTCGCGGGCGAAGGGATGGATCGGATGGCGGCTCACGAGCGCTTCTTCCAGTTGCCGACGAAGTAGGTCAGGACGCCGGGGCGCTTCTTCGTCACGCCCGGCAAGGTTTTCATCGGCTCGAACTGCGGCCAGCTCTCCTTGGGCTCGTCGTCGCCGGCGCGATAGATGCGCACGCGCACGTCGTACCAGGCCGCCTGTCCGGTCACCGGATCGGAATTCGACATGCGCCGCGAACTGCCCTGCATCGGCAGTTCTTCGGAGATCAGGTGGTTCAGCAGGAAGCCCTTGCGCGCCTCGTTGGCCATCGGGCCGAGGTTCCACGCGTTGCTCGCCTTGCCGATCGCGTTCCAGGTCCATACGGTTCCGGCCTCGACCGCCTCGCTGTAGCGGCACATGCAGCGCACCTTGCCCCAGGGCGATTCCGCCCACATCCAGTCGCCGTCGCCGATGCCGGCGGCGCGTGCGGTGGCTGGATTCACGTGCAGGTAGTTGTGCGCGTGTATCTGCCGCAGCCAGGCGTTCTGCGAATCCCACGAGTGGTACATCGCCATCGGCCGCTGCGTCACCGCGTTCAGCGGGTAGCGCGTGGTGTCGGTGCTCTGCGATTCCAGCGGCGGGTAGTAGAAGGGCAGCGGGTCGAAGTACTTCTCGACGCGCTCGCGCAGTTCCGGCGGCGGCCGGCGACCCGGCCGTCGCCCTTGCGCGGCCAGCCGGAAGCGCTGCATCACGTCGGAGTACAGGTGGATCAGGATCGGGTCCGCGTCACGCCGCATGCGCACCCGCTGCGCCCACTCCATATAGCCCTTGTTCCAGTTGCGCATGTACTGATAGGACGCGGGCAGAACGTAATGGAAGACGCAGTTGTTCTTCGCATACATTTCCCACTGCTTCGGGTTCGGCTCGCCGCGTATGGCCTTCTGGCCGTCAACGCCGCGCCAGCCGGCAAGGAAGCCGATGCCCGATCCCGGCTCGGTTTCGTAGTTCACGATGAAGTCGGGGTAGTCGCGGAACTTGCGCGAGCCATCCGGCCGCACGAAGGCCGGCAGACCGAGCCGGCTGCCCAGTTCGATCAGCACTTCCTGGAAGGGCTTGCACTGCCCCTTGGGCTCCACCACCGGAATGCGCACCGAGTCGACCGGACCGTCGAACTCGGAGATCGGCCGGTCGAGTATCGACATCACGTCGTGCCGTTCCAGATAGGTGGTGTCGGGCAGGATGAGGTCGGCGAATCCCGTCATTTCCGACTGGAAGGCGTCGCAGACCACGATGAAGGGAATGCGGTACTCGCCGTCCTCACCCTTGTCGTTCAGCATCTGGCGCACTTCGCTGGTGTTCATGGTCGAGTTCCACGCCATGTTCGCCATGAAGATGAGCAGGGTGTCGATCGGATACGGGTCACCGCGCCATGCGTTGGTGATCACGTTGTGCATCAGGCCGTGCGCCGACAGCGGGTACTCCCACGAGAAGCCCTTGTCGATGCGCACCGGCCGCCCGTCGTCATCGACGCACAGATCGGCCGGGTCCGCCGGGAAGCCCAGCGGCATGCCGTCCAGCGGACTGTTGGGCTTGACCGCATGCGGGCCGCGCGGCGGCTTGGCGATCGGCGGAATAGCGCGCGGGAAGGGCGCCTTGTGGCGGAAGCCACCGGGGCGATCGATGGTCCCCAGCAGCGACATCAGGATGGCCAGCGCACGTATCGTGTGGAAGCCGTTCGAGTGAGCGGCCAGTCCGCGCATCGCGTGGAAGGACACCGGATTGCCGGTGACGTGGTCGTGTTCGACGCCCCACGAGTCGGTCCACGAGATCGGCAGGTGGATCTTCTGGTCACGGGCCGTCACGCCCATTTCGTGCGCCAGCCGGCGGATGGTGTCCGCCGGAACGCCGCAGATGCCCTCCGCCCATTCCGGCGTGTAGCTCTTGAGGCGATCGAGCAGCAGCTGGAACGCCGGTTTCACCGGTGTGCCGTCCGGCAGCGCATAGCAGCCGCGCAGGCGCGGATCGGCGCCCGGCGTGTGGGTCGGTACCAGCTTGTCGGTCAGGCGATCCCACCAGTACTTGTTGTGCGGGTAGTCCGGGTTCACCGGATCGCCCTCGGGGTCCATCGCGAACAGCCCGAAATCGTCGGCGTCGGGGTTCTGCATCACCAGCTGGCCGGCGTTGGTGTAACGCGCCAGGAACTCCCGGTCGTACAGCCCCTTGGCGATGATTTCGTGACACAGCGCCAGCAGCAGGGCGCCGTCGGTGCCGGGCTTGATCGGCACCCATTCGTCGGCGATCGCCGAATAGCCGGTACGCACCGGATTGATGGACACGAAGCGGCCGCCGTTGCGCTTGAATTTCGACAGCGCCACCTTCATCGGATTGGAGTGGTGGTCCTCCGCCGTGCCGATCATGATGAACAGCTTCGAGCGTTCGAGGTCGGGGCCGCCGAACTCCCAGAAGGAACCGCCTATCGTGTAGATCATGCCGGCCGCCATGTTGACCGAGCAGAAGCCGCCGTGCGCTGCGTAGTTCGGTGTACCGAACTGCTTGGCGAACATGCCGGTGAGCGCCTGCATCTGGTCGCGGCCGGTAAACAGCGCGAATTTTTTCGGGTCGGTTTCGCGCAGCTTCTTCAGGCGCTCGGCGAGCAGCGTGAAGACCTCTTCCCAGCTGATCTCGTCGAACTCGCCAGCGCCGCGCTCGGTACCGGGCCTGCGGATAAGGGGCTGGGTCAGTCGCGCCGGCGACTGCTGCTTCATGATGCCGGACGCGCCCTTGGCGCAGATGACACCCTGGTTCAGCGGATGGTCCGGATTACCGTCGATGTAGCGGACCTCGCCGTTACGCAGATGTACGCGGATGCCGCAACGACAGGCGCACATGTAACAGGTGGTCTTCTTGACATCCAGTTCCTCCACCGGCTCGGCATGCGGGTTCGACAGACGGACTGTGCTCATCGATGACTCCATGGTGGTGATTGACGTACTTGGCGCGTGGCAGCGGTCAGCGGGGGCTGCCATCGGGTAGCCATTCCTTGCATTGCCTGAAGATGCGGTTCCGGCAGTTCGCGCAGACCTGCGGATCGAAGTGCGGATAGAGCGTGCCGATCACGTCGTCGCCGATCGCGAAGAGCCTGTCCCGTCCGATGTCGTCGAGCTGGCCGCCGCGCTCGAGCGTGCTGCGCGCCTGCTCGTTCAGCCGATGGAAGTAGAGTCCGCCTCCGCGCGCGCGCCGCCGGCGTGCCTCCTCGGCGAGCAGGTCCGCACCGGATGCGTCGATGAAGTTGATACCGGGTGCCAGCACAAGTAGATGGCGCTGTTCCGGATGGACTTCCTCCAGCTGATGGAGATGGCGCTTCACGTGATCGATGGCACCGAAATACAGTTCGCCGTCGATGAACTCCATCTTCAGCTGCGGACAATCCGGCTCGTCGCGCTGCGGAACGAAGTGGTACTGACCCTCGCCGGGCGCCGGTACGGCGGCGCGTATGCCGGGTCGTGCGGTGCGCTCCAGGTAAAGCACCAGAGAGAGAATGACGCCGGCGTAGATTGCGAACTCGAGCTGGAACACGAGCGTGGAGGCCAGCGTTGCGAACAGCACTGCAGACTCGCGCCGGCTGGTGCGCATGACGGCCCGGATGTGCTTCACGTCGATCAGCGCGTAGGCGACCATGAACAGGATGGCCGCCATCGACGCGATCGGCAGGTAACGCGCCAAAGGCACGAAGAACAGCAAGGTCAGAACAAGGAAGCAGGCCGAGAACACCGACGACAGCGGCGTGACCGCGCCGGCCTCGTAGTTGATGCCGCTGCGTGTGAACGAGCCGCTCGACACGTAACCCGAGAAGAAACTTCCGGCCAGATTGGCCAGCCCCTGGCCGAAGAACTCCTGATTGCCATCAATGTGCTGGCCCGACTTGGCGCCCACGGCGCGCGCGATCGACAGCGCCTCGGTCAGCGACAGCAGGGTGACGGCGAGCGCTATCGCGCCGAGCTGGTGGAGCACCTCCATGGACAGCATTGGCGCGGAGAGCGGCGGCAGGCTGCGTGGAATCTCCGACACCGTCTCGATGCCTGCATCGTGGCCGAGCACCGCTTTCACGGCGAGCGCGTAAACGCTGCCGACGACCATGGCCACGATCATGTAGGGCACGCGGGGCAAGTGACGCTTGGTGAGTATCCCGGCTGCGAGCGTCATCGCGCCCACGCCCGCCACCTGCCAGTTGATGTCACCTGCTGCTGCCGCAAAGCGGGACAGCGTGCCGAAGAACTCCCCGCCTGAGCCGTAGTGCAGACCGAAGAAGTTCTTCAGCTGGCTCACCGCGATCAGCATGGCCGCGCCTGCCGTGAAGCCGATGACCACGCTGTGCGAGATGAAGTTGACCAGCATGCCCATGCGCGCGAAGGCGAGCGCGAGCTGCATCAGGCCGACCATGAAAGTGAGCGTCAGGACGTAGGCGATATAGGTCGCGCTGCCCGGCTCGGCCAGCGGGCTGATGGTCGAGAACACCACGATGGAAAGTGCCGCGGTCGGACCGGATACCAGATGCCTGGACGAGCCGAACAGTGCCGCAAAGATGACCGGAATGATTGCGGCGTAGAGACCGTACTCGGGTGGCATTCCGGCGATGTGGGCATAGGCCACCGCCTGTGGCAGCAGGATGATGGTTCCGCTCAGGCCTGCCATGGCATCGCTGCGCAGCGATGCCCGGTTGACCATCGGCCACCAGCGCCGCATCGGCAGCAATGACAGACCGGTTCTATACACGCGATTGGACAGTGGATTCAAGCGTCGGGCTTCCGTGATGAGAGTGCGCGCCGGCAGTTGAGTGAGGCGGTGAAGTGCGATGACTTGTCGGTGCGCATGGCCGACCCCTTACGCAAGTTCAGTGCCACGGCACGCGCGCGCAGGCGGCGCAAACGCCTGCGCGGCGCCGCATCAAGGCCGTACGGAAGGGATTGCGGAGCGGGCTGGCAGCCGATGCGTGTGGCAGCGCCACCCGCCGCTGCGCGCGGGCGCTGAGGGGATGTTTCCTGAGGAAACGTTGCGGTGTTTCACGAGGAAACCGCACACGCGGCCGGCACGCCGTCGAGGTCGCGCTGCCGCGCTCGAGGCGGGCGGCTGTGGTGTGCGCAGAAGGCTTGTGCAGCAACGGTTCTGGCGCAGTGGCCCGCTCGGCTTTCAGCGGCGGGCACGCCTTCTGCTAAGTCAGGTTATCGACGCATTACCGTCGATCCGAGCAGCTGTACGACATCACCTCGTTACGTACCGGAAAGGACCTCACATGTCTCGCAACGCAGTGGAGTGGAAGCAGACGCCGAGCTTCCCTGAATCTCACTATGTCGATACGCGCATCTATACCGAGGAAGACATCTTTCTCGACGAGCAGCGCAAGATCTTCAACAAGTGCTGGATCATTGCCTGCCACGAGTCGGAGATTCCGAACGCCTACGACTACCGCACGTTCAGCCATCCCGGCGGGCCGCCGCTCATCGTGATTCGCGGTGAGGACATGAAGGTGCGGACCTTCTACAACATCTGTCCGCATCGCGGCAACACGCTGCTTTACGAGCCGGTCGGAAACGCCAAGCGCATTACCTGCATCTTCCACGCGTGGTCGTTCAACGCGACAGGCGACTGCATCGACATCTCCCGCGGCAAGGAGGGCTATCAGGACCGCTTTGGCTGCAAGGATGCAGGGCTGCGCGAGGTGAAGACCGAACTGGGCTTCGGCGGCTTCGTGTGGGTGAACGTCGATGACGAGAGCTGCACCCTGAAGGAATACATCGGCGAGGCGATGGGCATGCTCGACGAGCATCTGGACCAGCCGCTCGAGGTGTTCCACTACCACAAGGCGATCGTGAATACGAACTACAAGCTGTGGCACGACACGAACAGCGAGTTCTATCACGACTACATGCATTACTTCAATCGCATCACCGGCATGATCCAGCCGGGCTACTTCGACCGGAAGTACACCGGCTATCCGAACGGACACGCGTCGGTGGGTTCGATGGCGATCAAGTACGACGCCTACGAGGGCAGCAAGGCGCGCGGCGTGGGCTGGCCTGGTCTGGCGCCGGGCGGCTGGGTGCTCATCGATATCTTCCCCGGCATGACCTACAACCTGCGCACCTCGGTGCTGCGCATGGACACCGCCATCCCGCTCGGCCCGAACAAGCTGCTGATCGAGTTCCGCGGGCTCGGACTCAAGAGCGATACGCCCGAGCAACGCGCCGAGCGCATCCGTGACCACAACATGATCTGGGGGCCGTTCGGCCGCAACCTGCACGAAGACCTGCTCGGCGTGCATGGCCAGGGGCTCGCGATGCGCGAGCGCACGGACAGCCGGTGGGTGATCCATGGGCGCGAGGAGAACATGACCATCCACGATGAAGGCGGGATGCGTCACTTCTATGCCGAGTGGAGCCGCCGCATGGGACGCAAGGCCTACGACCCGTACGGCGAACAGGCCGTTGCGGCGAAGTGACTCCTGATCAACCGAACCGATACGAGAGGGCAAGCGTGGATACCAGAACCGCCATTACCGAACTCATCCACAGATCCGGTCTGATCATGGACGAGCGGGATTTCAAGGGCTATCTCGACCTGTGTGCGCCGGATTACCAGTACCGGATCACCGCATACAGCCCCGAGATCCGCAAGGACATGACGTGGCTGGAGCATGACAAGGCCGGCATGAAGTCGCTGTTCGAGAACCTGCATCGGCACAACAGCGACAAGTCGCCGATCAGCCGTCACATCAATGTCTGCCTGGTCGACATCGATGAAGCGGCCGAAGAGGCCAGCGTCACCAGCACGATCGAGGTGTTCCGCACCACGCTCGATGGTGGCGAGACCGAACTGTTCGCGGTGGGCAAGCTGTACGACACGGTGACGCTGGGCCATGACGGCCCGGCGCTGCGCAGTCGGAACGTGCGCCTCGATACGCGGCTGCTCGGCTACGGCTATCACATTCCGTTCTGACCTCGGCCGGGGACACGACATGAAAATCCAGGTCAACGCACGAAACCGGACGCATCTGTTCGAAGCTTCACCGGGCGAGAAGATCCTGCACGGCGGTCTGGCGCGGGGCATCGCACTTCCCTACGAATGTGCCAGTGGAACCTGTGGGACCTGCAAGGCGAAGCGGGTGTCCGGCGACATCGATGACGCCTGGCCTGACGCGCCCGGACGCAAGAGCCTGAAGTCGGCGGACGAGTTCCTGATGTGTCAGTGCGTGGCCCGGACCGATGTCGTGGCCGAGGTACCCGCCTTCGTACAGATGATGGATACCGGCTCCTGCGTGCCCTGCGCAGGTACCGGGCGCATCGCCTCGACCGAGATGCTCACGCACGACGTGATGCTGATCGATGTCGAAACGGACGCACCGGTGGAATTCGACGCCGGCCAGTTCGTGCTGCTCGGTGTCGACGATGTCGAAGGCATGCGCGGGTGGTCGATGGTCAATTTTGATCGCCATGCGCGCACCTTGCGCTTCGTCGTCCGGCGCAAGCCGGACGGCGTGCTCTCCGACTGGCTGTTCGGCGGTGCGTCACGCGCCGGCACACGCGTTTCGCTGTTCGGGCCGCTGGGGCACGCAACCTTCTACCCCAGCCTCGGACGCGACCTGCTGTGCATCGCGGGCGGCAGCGGTATCGCCGGCGTCATGTCCATCCTCTCCCGCGCCGAACAGGACGAGTACTTCAGCCGCCACTCGGGCGATGTGTTCTTCGGCATCCGTACGTCGCGCGATGTGTACTTTCTCGACGAGTTCACGCGCCTGCGTCGTGTCTGTGGCGAGGGGCTTGCGGTCACCGTCGCGCTGAGCGACGAGGACCCACCGTCCTCCCTGGTCAGTGACTACCCGCTGATCCGCTTCGATCGCGGCTTCGTGCACGAGGTGGCGAAGCGGCACATGGTGGGCCGTCTGGGCAATGTCATTGCCTATCTCGCAGGGCCGCCTCCGGCGGTCGATGCCTCGATCCGGATGCTGCTGCTGTCGCGCGTCACCGCGGACAACATCCGGTACGACAAATTCAGCTAGGACCGCCGGTATGCAAAAACAGCGAATCTGCAGCGCGTCTGACGTCCCGGACAACGGGATGAAGAGCTACGACATCGAGGGCATGAAGATCCTCGTGGTGAATGCCGGCGAGTGCTTCCATGCATATCAGGGGCTGTGTCCGCACCAGGATGTGTGCCTCGACGAAGGTTACTTCGACGGCCAGTTGCTCACCTGTCACCAGCATTTGTGGCAGTGGGACATCCGGACCGGCGAAGCCGTCGGCCTGGCGGAGGCGCCGCTCGAAAAGTACGAGGTGGAGGTCAGCGAGGGCGAGATCTTCGTACTGCAATCGAGTGCGCTCAAGGCGGTGGACATGTTGAAGGACGTCTCCGCTGCGTCGCTCGAGCGCCTCGAAGCGCTGGCCCGACGCGAGCAGCTCTCCGCGGGCACGGTGATCTACGAGGTCGATGACCCGGCTGATGACCTCTACGTGCTCGAGTCAGGGCGCGTGGAATTCACGATAGGGCGCGACGACCGCACGCGGCTCGCGGGCTTCATGTTGCGCAAGGGTGAGGTGTTCGGCTGGGCGGCTCTGCTCGAACAGCATCCCCGCCGCATCGCCCGCGCGGTCTGCCACGAGGACTCGGTGCTGTTGCGGCTGAACGGCGAGGCCATGCTCGATGCGCTGGAGGCCGATCCGATCTCGGGGCTGATGGTGATGCGACGGCTGGCGACGCTGGTCGCGCGCCACACGACAGGACCTCAGAACAGTTAGTACCGGACCGGATAGACGGTCCCGAAGTATCCGTAAGGAACGGAGGCCAGGGTATGCAGATGCAGTGATGTGGCAGTGCGGAGACTTCGATGTCCATACCAACAATCAGGAGGAGAGTTTGCCATGGGTAATCTCAGGAATCGGGTATGCAGGATGGTGTCGACGCTGCTCGCAGCGGCGGCGTGCACGCTGACAGGTGGCGTCGCGCAGGCTGGCGACATCAACTTCGGCAAGGTCGGCGAACCGGTGAAGCTGGTGGTGGGCTACCAGCCTTACTACACGGAGTCGTGGTCGGGCGTCGTCATGCGCGGCAAGAAGTTCTACGAGAAATACCTGCCCAAGGGCTCGAAGGTCGACTTCGCGGTGGGCCTGCAGGGCGCGGTGGTCGTCAATGCGATGCTCGCAGGCAAGCAGCACATCGGCTACGTCGGCGACATGCCGGGCATCGTGTCGACGACCAAGCAGCAGGTCGCCGACATCCGCATCGTCGCGGCGCTCGGGCTCGGCAAGGACCAGTGCAACATCTTCCTCGCACGCAAGGACGCACCGAACTTCGCATCCTCCAAGGAAGCGCTGAAGTGGCTCAACGGCAAGAACGTAGCGGTGCCCAAAGGCAGTTGCACCGACCGTTTCGCCCAGGAGACCTTCAAGAAGGAGAGCATCACTCCGGGTGCCTATCTGAACCAGAACATCGAAGTCATCACCAGCGGCTTCCGTGCCGGCAAGCTGGATGCTGCGGTGGTCTGGGAACCGACCGCGTCGCGCCTGGTGCAGGAAGGCCTGGCAAAGCGCGTCGCGTCGGGAACGACAGTGGACGAGAGTGACGGCGGCTTTCTCACCATGCGTGAGGATCTGATTCGCACCCGTCCCGATGTCGTGAAGGCCTGGCTGAACGCGGAACTCGACGCCCAGCTCTTCCTTGCGGACCCCGCCAATGCGCAGGAAATCGCCCGCATGGCGATGGAACAGACCACCGGCTTCACCGAGCGGGCGCTCTGGTCGTCGATGTTCCTGCGCTATCCGGACAGCGCCGGCGGCGTCGATCAGCGCCTGCTGCTTCCCTTCACGATCACGCCTGAAGTGCAGGCACTCATCACCGATGCCACCGCCTTCCTGTTCGCCATCAAGAGCATCAACGTCGACAAGCTTCGCCCGGAAGCCGTGATGCCCGAATTCACCCAGGCTGTCCTCAAGGAGCGCGGACTGACCTCACCGATCGGTGCGGTCAAGGCGCTGCCGGAATCCGCTTACAAGGGTAACTGAGCTGAGGAACGCGTCCGCACGGGGCGGACGCGTCACACGTTGAATGCGAGGGAACATGGAACAAGTCGAACGCTTGCTTAAGCGGACCTTGCCCTTCCAGGTCGTGTCGCCGGAAACGCTGGACGGCATTGCCGAGATCTCGAGACATGAGGTCTTCAAGGCGGGTGAGGTCATCTACGGGGCTGGTCAGCCAGCTGAAGAGGTCTATGTACTGGTCTCTGGCCGGGTAGCGCACCGGATCGATCCGGAAATCAAGGCGCGTGTGCATGAGAAGGAACTGCAGGTCGGGGACGTCTTCGGCTGGGCGGCGATACTCGAGGGCGAGAAGGTGCGGCTTGCCGACGTCGCCTGCATCGAGGCGGCCGAAGTCCTGAAGATCGACGGCACCCGCCTGCTGGAGCTTCTGCGCAAGGACGTCAATTTCGGCGAGGCGGCGCTGAAGAGCTTTTCTCAGCTCATCAGCCAGCAGTACTACCTGCCGCCGTCGGTGTCCGGGCGCGTGCCCACCACGTTGTCCAAGGTGGGGGATACGCGCACACCCGCCTCGAATCAGGCGGAACCGCAGACGGCCTCGGCGTGGACGCTGACCATGTACCGCGCCGGAGAGTGGCTCAGGAGCCCCGATCCCTACCTGATGATGGTGGGTTTCGCGCTGATGCTGGGCTTCTGGTACCTGACGGTGGAAGTGCTGAAGCTGCCGCGCTTCGAGGATCTGCCCGGCCTGACTACGGTGGTGAAGGAGTGGTTCGCCGAGGATCCGGTCTATGGCATGTCCATCTACACCGCTGAGTACTACCAGCACATATGGGTGAGCATACGGCGCGTCGCCATTGCCTTCCTGCTGGCGACCGCGCTCGGCGTGCCGCTGGGTCTGTTCCTGGGCTGGTCGCGCAGCTTCCGCGAGTACGTGTTCCCGGTGTTCGAGCTGCTTCGCCCTATCCCCATCCTGGCATGGGTGCCGCTGGCAATCATCATGTTCTCGGGAAGCGAGACGCCAGTCATCTTCCTCACCTTCCTCGCGTCCTTCTTTGCGACCGCACTCAACACGATGCTGGGGGTGGAGTCGATCGACGAGTCCTACACGCGCGCCGCAGCCTGTCTCGGCGCGAATCGGTGGCAGGTGTTCAAGGAAGTGATCGTGCCGGGGTCCATGCCCTATGTGTTCACCGGACTGCAGATCTCGGTCGGCGTTGCGTGGTTCTCGCTGGTGGCCGGTGAGATGGTGTCCGGACAGTACGGACTGGGCTACGTGATCAACACGTCCTACACGATGGTCAGATACCCCACCATCATCATCGGCATGGTGACGCTCGGCATCGTCGGTTACACGACGAGTGCGATGGTCCGGGTTGCCGGCAACTACATGATGCAGTGGCGTCTGCGTGAAATGGCTCTGGGAGGTCGGTGATGAGTGCTGTGCTTGAGAAGGTACGTACGCAGGGCAACGAGGCGCGCTACGGGGCGATCCGGATCGACGACGTGGTCAAGATCTACGACCCCGAGGGGGCCGCGGTCATGGCGGTCGATCACTGCACGCTGGACATCAAGGCGGGCGAGATCTGCATGATCGTCGGACCATCCGGCTGCGGGAAGACGTCGCTGCTTAACGCGATTGCCGGCTTCCACGACATCACGTCGGGCGCCATCTACATGGATGGCGAGATGCTCTGCGGCCCTGGCAAGCCGAGGGCGGACCCGGGTGCCGACCGCATCGTGGTGTTCCAGAACGGCGCCCTGTTTCCGTGGAAGACGAATCTCGAGAACGTCGCCTTCGGCCCGATGATGCAGGGCAAGATGAGCAAGAAGGAGATCATCGAGAAGGCGCGCAGCATGATGGCCGATGCCGGCCTCAGCGGCACCGAGCACAACTACCCGGGCGAGGTTTCGTCGGGGCTGCGGCGGCGGGTCGAGATCGTGCGCGCGCTGATGAACGACCCCAAGGTGCTGCTGTTCGACGAGCCCTACCGGGCTCTCGATTCGCTGACCCGTTCGGTGATGCACGAGTCGCTGCTCGAGATCTACTACAAGAACAAGGTCACCATCTTCTTCATCACTCACGACCTGGAAGAGGCCATCTTCCTCGGCCACAAGCTGGTGATCATGACGACGCGGCCATGTCGCCCGAAGAAAGTGCTCGAGGTCGACATACCGCATCCGCGCGACTACAGCGTGCTCACCAGTCCGCGTTTCCGCGAACTGCTCGAGGAAACCTCGTCGGTCGTGCATGAAGAGGCGCGCAAATCCTTCGCCTCCGGCGAGAAGGAGGGCTGAACGATGAACATGAAGAAGATACGGCGTTCGCTGTTCAGCCGCACCACGCTGCGCGCCATCGTATCGATCACCGTCTTCCTGATTCTGTGGGAGGCGGGATCGCGGTCGAAGGAATGGGCCGGCTTCACCATGCCCTGGATCGGGCTGATACCGCCACCCACCAGCGTTGTGTCCGTGTGGTGGGATCTGCTGGGTGATAGCGGCTACTGGCAGAGCTGGTATCTGAGCCTGATGCGCGTACTGAGTGGCTTCGTCGCGGCAATGGTGATCGGCATACCGCTCGGTCTGCTGATGGCGGTCAGTCGAACCTTCAATTCGATCACCTTCCCGTCGTTCGAGATCCTGCGGCCGATTCCGCCGCTTGCCTGGGTCCCGGTCGCCATCATCTTCTGGCCGACCGAAGAGCTGTCGATTGCCTTCGTCACCTTCCTCGGCGCCTTCTTCACGGTGGTGATCAACGTGCTGGGTGGTGCGCGCTCGATCGACATGCGCTTCTACCAGTCAGCGCAGGCCATGGGCTCGTCGCAGTGGGACATCTTCAAGCGCATCGTGCTGCCGGCGACCGTGCCGTCCATCGTGGTGGGGTCGTCGGTGGGCATGGGCATCACCTGGAACGTGGTGGTGGCCGCCGAGATGATCTCCGGTGGTGGGGGTGGCGGTGGCTCGGGCGGCGGACTCGGGTTCTTCATCTGGAACTCCTATGTCGGTGGCTCCTATGAGCAGATCGTCATCGGAATGATCAGCATCGGCATCGCCGGCTATGCGTGCAGCGAGCTTCTGCGCGGTATCGGCGGCTTCTTCACACCCTGGCTCAGAACACGGTAAGGAGGCGGATCATGGCAAGTGCAACTCAGAGCGCGATGGCGCCGATCACCAGCAAGATCTCGATCAACGCCGGGGAGATGATTGTCAGCAATGTGTGCAAGTCATACGGCACGGGGCTGTTCGAGAAGAAGGTGGTGAAGGACTGTTCGTTCAACGTCGAACGCGGCAAGCTCACCGTGATGATCGGCCCCTCCGGCTGCGGCAAGAGCACACTGATCAAGCTGCTCGCGGGGTTCGAGAAACCCACCAGCGGCAACATCCTGCTGAATGGCAAGCCGGTGACCGGGCCGGGGCGGGACAGACTGGTGGTGTTCCAGGAGTCGGCGCTCTTTCCGTGGATGACGTCCTACGACAACATCATGTACGGGCCGATCGCGCGCGGTGAGGACGACAAGAAGGCGCGTGACCTCGCTGAGTTCCTGCTCGACAAGGTGGGCCTGCGCGACTTCCGCAAGAAGTATCCGATGCAGCTGTCGGGGGGCATGCAGCGCAGGGCGGAACTGGCGCGCGCAATGATCAACAACCCGGAGGTGATGATCCTCGACGAGCCCTTCCGCGGACTCGACGCGATGTCGAAGGAACTGATGTGGGAGTACTACTCGGCGCTGTACGAGGAGTCCCGCCGCACCACCTTCTTCGTCACTACGGATATCGACGAGGCGCTGTTCCTCGCCGACCGCTTGATCATCATGAGCAATATCCCGACCCGGGTGAGAGCCACCATCGAGGTGGACATTCCGCGGCCGCGCAAGCTAGCCGACTTCTTCCTCGGCGACCGCGCCAACGAAGTGAAGATGACCGCACTGTCACTGCTGCACGAGGAGGCGATGAAGTCCTTCTCCGGAGGCAGCAAGGCGGCGGCCGACTTCGTCGAATCCTACGCAAGGAGATCACAGAGGGCGTGACGCGTCGCGCCGCACGGCGCGCGTCTCGACACCTTGACGAGCGTGCCTGACGGTGCGCCCGCAGGGAGCGCTCGCGCCAGAAAAACGCGGAGTCGCATCACCGCGACTCCGCGCAACAGCCGGACGGGGCACAGAAAGCCCCACTCTCAACTACTCAAGACAGGCGGACACCATGACCCAGACCGTGATCGACATGCGCAGCAGACCTTCCTACCTGCACGACTTCTACGGCGCGACGCCCGACACCCCTTCGTTCGAGGTGGTGAAGTGGCTGAACCGCCGGACGGGGTCGCAGGACGAACTGCATTTCACCCGCTCGAAGAACGCCAGTTCCTTCGTCAAGGAGATCCGCGCCGCCGGCATCGCCCAGGCGGTGGTGGTCGGCCGCGACACACCGGGGATCAAGCATTCGAACGACGACATCATGAAGATGGTGTCGGAGCACAAGGAGCTCGTCGGCATCGGCTCGGTCGATCCGCACGCCAGCGGCATCAAGGCGGCGACCGACGAGATCGAGCGCGCGGTCGGCAAGCTCGGCCTGAAGGGCATCAACATCGAGCCCGGCTTCTGCAATCCGCAGGTGGCGGCGGACGATGCGCAGCTCTATCCGGTGTACGAGGCCTGCCAGGCGCTGGGTGTGCCGGTGACCATCATGTCCGGTCCGACCACGCCGCGCTTCGAACTGACGGATCCGGCCTCCATCGGGCGCGTCGCGAAGAACTTCCCGCAGCTCAAGATCGTCTGCTACCACGGCTTCTGGCCCTACGTGAACGAGATGATCGGCATCGCCTTCCGCTGGGACAACGTGTTCGTCGTGGCGGACATGTACATCTTCCTGCCCGGTGGTTCGCTCTATGTCGAAGCTGCGAACGGCTTCATGCAGGATCAGCTGCTGTTCGGCAGTTCCTATCCCTTCCGTGCGATGGGTCAGTCGGTCGAGGACTACCGTACGCTCGGCTTCAAGGAGTCAGTCATCGACAAGGTGATGGGCGGCAACGCGAAGCAGGTTCTGGGGCTTTGAGGCGATGGGCGAGGAGGCGACGATGAACACGATAGGGCAGCCCATATCGATACGCCGGGCCGACGATGAGGACATCGACTGGTTGCTCGACATGTACTCATCGCTCGACTTCTCGCCCGAGCCCTCACTGCCGCTGACCGATGCACGCGCACGCTTCCGGCAGATCGAGGGCTATCCGGACTACCGGGTGTACGTCGCCGAGTGCGACGGCGAACGGGTGGGAACGTTCGCCCTCATCATCATCGACGGGCTTGCACATGGCGGGCGTCCGCACGCGATTGTCGAAGATGTTGTGGTCGCACCCGGGCGTCGCCGCCGTGGCGTAGGTCAGGCAATGATGCGCTTCGCCATGGAGGGCTGCGCGGAGGCGGGCTGCTACAAGCTCGCGCTGTCGAGTCACCTGAAGCGAGAAAAGGCGCACCGCTTCTATGAAATGCTCGGGTTCGAGCGGCATGGCTACAGCTTCATGATCGAGTTCTGAAGCGCATCGACGACGATGTCTCGCGTCTGCAGCCTCGCGCTTCAGGGACCGGGTGGACGCGGCGACGTGTCGGCTGCGGCGCGCCGTAAGGCTGCGGTCGCCAGGTGTGAGTCGCGCGTTGTCGGCGGGTCAGTCGAGCGCCAGCATGCGAAGAGCCATCTCGTTGAAGCGCTCGGAGATGGTCTCCGCACCGAGCGAGCCGTCCGGCCGCATCCACAGATAGCTGTAGAAATACATTCCGAGTACGCCCTTCAGGACCACCGGGTCGTAGGGCCTGAAGAGACCCTGTTCGGCGCCGGCGGTGAAGGCGTCCTTCCAGACACGTTCATAGCGTGTGTGCAGCGCCAGCACTTCCGCACGGCGCGTATCAGTCAGCGACTGGACTTCCCGAAAGCACACCGTCAGCTCCGCCTGATGAGACGCGATCATCGAGATCAGGTGGTGACCCAGTATGCAGATGCGCTTTCTCGGGTCCGCTTCCTCTTCGGCGATCACCGCGAGTTCGTTCAGATCGGTGATGTATTCGCGGGCGATGTCATAAAGAAGATCGTCCTTGCTGCGAATGTGGTGGTAGAGCGCTCCGCGGCCAAGCTGCACCGCGTTCTGCAGTTCGGTCATGCCGACTGCGTGGTAGCCGCGCTCGGCAAAGAGGCGGGCGGCCGCCTTGACGATGCGTGCCCGCTGCGAACGGTCGTCCTTCGTGTCTACGCTCATGAGGACGGCCCCGGAGGGGCCAGAGTTCAAAGTTCTCCAGATCATAAATTACCCGCTGTGCCTTGCGTTCAAAGCATCGTGCGCAAAGCGAGGCGTTGAGCACTATCCACGGAGCGGGGGCGTTCACCGAGCGAATCGTCAGCAGCGGACCACATGAATTGATTGCTCCGGCCAATGCGCCGACGTAGTATACCGACCGATCGGTACAATTCCGGTCGTCGGAGGTTCCCAACCACCTGGAGGTCATCGTGGATCAGAAGATTGACGGAGTACGTTTGGTCGCAGCCGCGCGCGCCGAACTCGAGGCTCACAGTTCGATTACGCACAATCCGTCGCGACGGGCGCTGCTCGCGAAGACGGCAGCCGCTGCGGTGACCGGGCTGGCTGGCGTCGGCGTCGCGCGTGCGGAGCCGCTCGCAGTGCCGGAATCGAACAAGGCGCTCGGACGACCCTTGCCGCCGGAAGAGTACGGCATGCCATCGAAGTACGAGTCGCACGTCAAACGACGGCGAACCGATGTGCTGGTGAACAAGCAGAACTATTCGGACTGGAGCTTCACGCCGCTGCATCAGCAACTGGGCACCGTCACGCCGAACGGGCTGATCTACGAGAGGCACCACAACGGGGTACCCGACATCAACCCCGATCAGCATCGCTTCGTCATCCACGGCATGGTCCGCCAGCCGCTGGTCTTTTCGATGTCCGACCTGATGAAGTACCCGTCGGTGTCACGCTTCCACTTCATGGAGTGTTCGGGCAACGGCCTTACCGACTGGCTGAAGCCGGCCGCCCGTACTGTGCAGCAGACGCACGGACTGTTGTCGTGCGCTCAATGGACCGGCATTCCGGTGTCGACGCTGCTCGACGAGGCCGGCGTCTCGCCATCCGCGACATGGGCGCTGGCGGAGGGCGGGGACGGTGCGGCGCATGCACGCAGCATTCCGATGAAAAAGCTGATGGAGGACGCGCTCATCGTCTATGCGGCGAACGGCGAAATGCTCAGACCTGAAAACGGTTACCCGCTTCGTCTGTTCATTCCGGGCTGGGAGGGCAACGTCAGCATCAAGTGGCTGCGCCGGCTCAAACTGGGCGACCAGCCCTGGCATCTGCGCAGCGAGACTGCGCGCTACACCGATCCGATGCCTGACGGGAAGTGGCGTCAGTTCAGTTTCGAGATGGAGGCGAAGTCCGTGATCACCTCGCCATCCGGCAGCATGAAGATCCGCCCGGGCCCGATCGAGATCGTCGGCTTCGCGTGGTCCGGAAAGGGGAGCATCCGCGCGGTGGATGTCACGCTCGATGGCGGGCGTACCTGGCACCAGGCTCAGCTGGAAGGGCCAGTGATGGACAAGTGCCTGACGCGATTCCGGCTGCAGTGGAACTGGACCGGTGGTCCGACGACGATCGCCAGCCGCTGTGTCGACTCGACCGGCTACGTCCAGCCGACGGTCGAGGACATCCAGAAAGTGCGCGCGATCACCGGCTTCGTGCAGCACCACAACGGCGTTTTTCCGTGGTTCATCAACGAAGCAGGGGAGGTGAAGAATGCGATCGCTTGAGACAGTGACGATGGCCCTGGCCACCACCCTGCTGCTGGCGGGTTGCGCGGGAAATACGGTGAGTTCGGCAACTGCTTCACCGCATGCCCGCCCGGCCGCGCTCGGCACGCCCGTCGTTGAACCGGATCTCGTCGCCTGGAATATCGATGTCCGTGGTCCGGACGGGCAGGGGCTGCCGCCGGGATCCGGCACCGCGCGGGCAGGGAAGGCGGTGTTCGACGCCCAATGCGCCTCCTGCCACGGCGCCGCGGCTGCCGGTGGACCGATGTTCGGCACCATGGTGGGCGGTATCGGCTCGTTCAAGACGGACAAGCGTGTGCTTACGCCGGGCAGCATGTATCCGTATGCGCCGGCGCTGTTTGATTACATCCGCCGCGCCATGCCGCTGACCGCCCCGCAGTCGCTCAGCAACGACCAAACCTACGCGGTGACGGCGTACCTGCTGCACCTCAACGGATTGGTGGAGCAGGACGCCGAGATGAATGCGGCCAGTCTGGCGGCGATCCGCATGCCGAACCGGGACGGTTTCATCGTCGACGACCGGCCGGATACGAACGCTGTCCGGTGCATGCAGGACTGCAAGCCGCTGCGCACAAGCGTCGCGGTGCCTTAGGGAGGCGACGGCAGATTCGCTCGCCACTTGTACGGCAGATCTGGACCAGGACTGCACAATCTGACGCTGACTGACGGATTGCCGGGGTGGCGTCGGCGTGGTCGGCCGCTCCGACGCCATCCATACCTGGCCGATCTGATCCGCCTTACGGGATCGGGTTGGCCGGGTCAAATTTGCCTCGTCTCACAGCCCGACATCGCTCGGCCTGGCGCTAGATAGGTATCCGCTTCGCCGCAACACTTAGATATTCGCGTGTTAACGGAAAAGGCCCGCATCGCTGCGGGCCTTTTGTGTCTTGGCTCCCCGACCTGGGCTCGAACCAGGGACCTACGGATTAACAGTCCGGCGCTCTACCGACTGAGCTATCGGGGAAGAAAGAGGCCGCAACTATAGACAGCCCGCTGGCGATCGTCAAGCGATTGATGCGATATTTTCTTCGGCCTGAATGTGCGGTCACTCCGCGCCCGAGTCGATTTATGATCGCGTCACCGCTGCCTGCAAGACTGTGTGGCAGCCATAACCGCATGACTCCATCTCCTCAGCGCCGGTGATCCAGCCGGCGCGGCAAGGCGGCCAGCGCGCATCCATGAATGAAAATGCTGTTTACGTAAAGACCGAGGCCGGCGAAGAGGCGGTGAGCAAGCGCACCATCGTCCAGCGCAACCTGCGCTCCATCCTGATCATGATCGATGGGCGCACGCCTGTCGGCAATCTGGCGCAGCAGTTCGGCGATCCGCTCATCGTCGAGGGTCTGGTCGGCGAACTGGAGCACCGCGGACTGGTGCGCCGGATCGACGCGCCGCCGCAGGGCGAGGAGGCGGACCGCGCCGAGCTGTCGTCCATGCTGGTCGATATCGAGGACCTGGTCAGCCAGCCGATCACGCCGGTGTCGGACGACATCCGTCGGGCGCATGAAAAGGCGTCCGCCAAGGAGTCGCCGGTGCTCGACGAGTTCGCGATGGCCTTGCCCGAGCTGGCGGCGCCGGCACCGGCGAATTCCCCCGCACCGGCTGCAGCGCTGTCTGCTGCCGACGATGTACGCGGCGCGATCCGTCGCGCGATGATGTCCGCCTCGCCGGACGCCGCTGCCGCAGAACGCAGCGGTGGTGGCCTGCAGCGACTGTTTGACCTGTTCGCCGGACGAGTCGGCGACCGCAAGGGCCCCCCGGGTTCGCTCGGCAAGAAAATCGTCCTCTCCGCGGCGGTGCTGCTGGCGCTGCTGGTCGGCCTTTTCTTCCTTTATCCCTATCAGCGCCATCTGCCGCACTTCGAGTCCCTGGCGACCGAATTGCTGGGGCAGCCGGTACGCATCGCGTCGGTTTCGCCCAGCCTGTTCCCCGAGCCGTCCATCGCGCTCGAAGGGGTGACGGTGGGTGGGCCCGGGCAACTTGAAATCGGTGCGGTAAAGCTGCTGCCACGGGTGTCCACGCTGCTGTCGGAACGTACTGTTCTGCGCGACGTGCGCATCGAGCGTGCGGCACTGAATCTGTCCTTCCTGCCATCGCTGTCGCGCCGCCAGGACATCAACTGGGCGTCGCGCTGGGTCACCGTCGAGCACGTCAGCATGGTCGATGCCAGCATCGTGCTGCTCGACGGTGCCATCGGTGCGCTCGGCGGCGATCTGGCGCTGGACGAGAACGGCGTGCTGACGCGCCTGTCGCTCGCCTCTGCCGACGGTGGGCTCAAGCTTCAGGGCAACAACGCCGGCGGCGTCTGGAGCGTGTCGATGACGGCGCTGGGATGGCAGACCCCGGGCAAGCCTTCGTTGCTGTTCGATGTGCTGGAGGCGCAGGGCACGCTGAACAGCCGCCGCCTGCAGTTCGACAAGCTGGACGTCAAACTCTATGACGGTTACGCAACCGGCAGCGTGGCGTTGGATTTTGCCGACGTCACACGGTTCGAGGGGCAGCTGCAGACGTCCCGTCTCGGCCTGGCGGGGCTGCTGAAGGTGTTCGCGCCGACGCTGCTGCTGACCGGTGACCTGTCGATGTCGCTGTCGCTGACCGGCGAGGGCCGTAATTTTGAGGAACTGCAGAAGAGCCTGCGGGGTACGGGCACGATGGGGGTGCAGCGCGGGCAGATCGAACGCGTCGATCTTGTGCAGGCGGTGCGCATTCCGCGGCCGGGTGGTGTGCGCGGCGGCAGCACTCGCTTCGATCGGCTGGACGCCAACGCGGTGGTCGATGCCAGCGGCGTCAGTCTGAGCCAGGTGGTGATGGAATCGGGTCTGGTCGGCGCCAACGGTACGCTGCGTCTGGCCGACGACACCTTGCGCGGGCGGCTCGACGTGACGCTGCAGGGCTCGGCAACGACGGTGCGCGCGCCGGTGAACATAGAAGGGCCGTACGCGGATCCGGTGGTGAAGCTGCTGCGCTGAGCCGGAACATCCTGTTGCATCGCAGCGTGCAGCTTTTACTACGCGCTGTCATGCCTGCCGGTTAAAGTGATGTCTCCCCGAATCGAACAGGCGTTTGCATCATGACCATCCTGGTAACCGGCGGTGCCGGTTTCATCGGCAGCAATTTCGTGCTCGACTGGCTGGCCGGCAGCGACGAGCCGGTCGTCAATCTCGATGCGCTGACCTACGCGGGAAACCGCGCCAACCTGGCATCGCTCGACGGCGACGCGCGGCACATCTTCGTGCACGGCGACATCTGCGATCGCGAACTGATCGACCGCCTGCTCGCGCAGCACCGTCCGCGCGCCATCGTGCATTTCGCCGCCGAATCGCATGTCGACCGCTCGATCCACGGCCCGGGCGAATTCATGCGCACCAACGTGACCGGCACCTTCACGCTGCTGGAGGCCGCCCGTGGCTACTGGGGCGCGCTCGAAGGTGATGAGAAATCCGCCTTCCGTTTCCACCATGTCAGCACCGACGAGGTCTATGGTTCGCTCAAGCCGACCGACCCGCCGTTTGCCGAAACCAACGCCTATGAACCGAACAGCCCGTACTCGGCGAGCAAGGCGGCGAGCGACCACCTGGTGCGTGCCTGGCATCACACCTACGGGCTGCCGGTGGTCACCACCAACTGCTCGAACAACTACGGGCCGTATCACTTTCCCGAGAAGCTGATCCCGCTCATCATCGTCAACGCGCTGGCCGGCAAGCCGCTGCCCGTGTATGGCGACGGTCAGCAGGTGCGCGACTGGCTGTACGTGAAGGACCACTGCGCGGCGATCCGCGAGGTGCTGGCGCGCGGCCGTCTGGGTGAGACCTACAATATCGGCGGCTGGAACGAGAAGCCGAACATCGACATCGTGCGCACGGTGTGTGCGCTGCTCGACGAAATGAAGCCGGACGCTTCCGGACCCTACGAACGGCTCATCACCTATGTGAAGGACCGCCCCGGCCACGACCGCCGCTACGCGATCGACGCCCGCAAGATCGAGCGCGAACTTGGTTGGCGGCCGGCGGAAACCTTCGACACCGGCATCCGCAAGACGGTGCGCTGGTATCTGGACAACCAGCCCTGGGTGCAGGACGTGCTCAGCGGCGGCTACCGCGACTGGGTGAGCAAGCAGTACGGCGGAGCGTCGGCATGAAAATCCTGCTGTTCGGCAAGGGCGGGCAAGTCGGCTGGGAACTGCAGCGCGCGCTCGCTCCGCTGGGTGAGCTGATTGCACTTGATTTCGACAGCGCCGGCGATCTGTCCGGCGACTTCAGTCAGCCGGCGGCGGTGGCGGCAACGGTGCGCCGTGTGGCGCCTGACCTCATCGTCAATGCCGCCGCACACACCGCGGTCGACAAGGCCGAGAGCGAGGTTGATCTCACCCGCCTGATCAACGCGACCACGCCCGGCCGCATCGCACAGGAAGCGAAGGCACTCGGCGCCCATCTGATCCATTACTCGACCGACTACGTGTTCGATGGCAGCGGGAACGCGGCGCGCGACGAGATGGCGGCGACCGGGCCGCTCAGCGTCTATGGCCGCACCAAGCTGGAGGGCGAGCAACTGATCGCCGCGTCCGGCGCGACGCATCTGATCCTGCGCACCAGCTGGGTCTATGCCGCGCGTGGGGGCAACTTCGCGAAGACCATGCTGAAGCTGGCGAAGGAGCGCGAACGGCTCACCGTGATCGCTGACCAGATCGGTGCGCCGACCGGTGCCGAACTGCTGGCCGACGTCAGCGCACACGCCGCGCGTACGCTGCGCGCCCGGCCCGAACTGAGCGGGCTCTACCACTGCGTGGCCGCCGGTGAAACGTCCTGGCATGGCTACGCCACCCATGTGATCGAGCGTGCGCGCGCAGCTGGTCACGCGATCAAGGTTGCATCGGACGCCATCCTGCCAATCCCGACCAGCGATTACCCGACACCGGCCACGCGTCCGCTCAATTCCCGGCTCGATACCCGTCGGTTGCGCGAGGCCTTCGGTCTCGTGCTGCCGCCCTGGCAGCAGGGCGTGGACCGCATGCTGGCCGAAATCCTCTGAACAGAATCAGGAGCACCCACATGACACGCAAGGGCATCGTACTGGCCGGTGGATCCGGCACGCGCCTGCACCCGGTGACGATCGCGGTATCGAAGCAGCTGATGCCGGTCTACGACAAGCCGATGATCTACTACCCGCTGAGCACGCTGATGCTGGCCGGCATACGCGAAGTGTTGGTGATCTCGACGCCGCAGGACACGCCGCGCTTCCAGTCGCTGCTGGGCGACGGCTCGGCCTGGGGCATGAAGATCGAGTACGCGGTGCAGCCCAGCCCGGACGGTCTGGCGCAGGCCTTCATCATCGGCGAGGACTTCATCGGTGGTGAGCCGTCGGCGCTGGTGCTCGGCGACAACCTGTTCTACGGTCACGAATTCGCGCATGACCTGAAGTCGGCCAGCGCACGCGAAGCGGGGGCCACCGTGTTCGCCTACGGCGTGACCGACCCGGAACGCTACGGCGTGGTCGAGTTCGACGCAAACGGACGCGCGATCAGCCTCGAAGAGAAGCCGGCCAAGCCGCGCAGCCGCTACGCGGTGACCGGGCTGTACTTCTACGACGGCCAGGCGAGCACGATTGCCAAGTCTCTGAAGCCCTCGCCGCGCGGAGAACTGGAAATCACCGACCTCAACCGCGTCTATCTCGAGCGTGGCGAACTGGAAGTACAGGTGATGGGCCGCGGCCACGCCTGGCTGGACACCGGCACGCACGACTCGCTGATCGAGGCCGCACAGTTCATCCAGACACTGGAAAAGCGTCAGGGCCTGAAGATTTCCTGCCCGGAAGAGATCGCCTGGCGGCAGGGCTGGATCGACTCGAAGCAACTGAAGAAGATCGCCACACCGCTGGCCAAGAGCGGCTACGGCCAGTACCTGCTGCGCATCATCGACGAACAGGTGTTCTGATGAAGGTGATCGAAACAGGCATCGCAGGGCTGCTCGTGCTCGAGCCGAAGGTGTTCGGCGACGCCCGCGGCTTCTTCATGGAAAGCTTCAACGCGCGCACCTTCGCCGAGGTGACCGGGTTGAAGCTGGATTTCGTGCAGGACAACCACTCGCGCAGCGGACGCGGCGTGCTGCGTGGGCTGCACTACCAGGTCAGGCAGCCGCAGGGCAAGCTGGTGCGCGTGTCGCAGGGGCGGGTGTTCGACGTCGCGGTCGATCTGCGCAAGTCCTCGCCCACCTTCGGCAAGTGGTACGGGGTGGAATTGAGCGGCGAGAACCACCGCCAGTTCTGGGTGCCGGCCGGCTTTGCGCATGGTTTCTACGTGCTGAGCGAGTCGGCGGACTTCCTGTACAAGACGACCGACTATTACGCCCCCGAGTACGAGCGCAGCCTCGCATGGAACGACCCGACGGTGGGTGTGCAGTGGCCGCTGGACGGCGAGCCGCTGCTGTCGGCGAAGGATCTCGCGGGCAAGCCGCTGGGTGAGTGCGAGGTGTTCGAGGGGCTTTGAGTCGGGCGTGCTTTTCGTGGGAGCGACCTCTGGTCGCGATGCGGCTTCTGCAGGCTGCCGGCTTCGGTTCAGGCCGCCATCGCGAGCAAGCTCGCTCCCACGGGAGGCCCGGCTCCGGCTAGGGGGCTGGCGTCCGCCCGCATACCTGACTGTCAGGTTTCGCCGCTGTTCTCTGCTGCCGCGGCGGCCTTCGCCGCTTTCTCCTCGGCCAGCATCTGCGCCCTCGTTTCCGGCGTTTCCAGGCTGACGCGGCCGATCAGGCCGTCGCGGTAATCCTGCAGCAGCGTGAACGCAGCCTTTTCCAGATCCGGTGCACCACCCTTGATGCGGTAGCCGCGGCGGGCGGCGATGTGTTCGATCACCGCCACGCCGTCCATGTCGGCCGTGCAGCCGTAGCGCGCCGCCAGCATCTGCGGATAGCGGGCCTGCAGCAGGTTGCCGAGAAAGGTTGCGACCTCTTCGTCGATGATGGCGTTGCGGCCGATGGCGTGGCTGGCGGCCAGCATCAGCCCGTCGCTCTCGTGCTCGATCTTCGGCCACATCAGGCCGGGCGTGTCGTAGAGCGTGAGTCGCGGATTCAGATGAATGCGCTGGATGCTCTTGGTGATCGCCGGCTCGTCGCCGGTCGCCGCCACCTTCTTCTTCACCAGCGCGTTCATCAGCGTCGATTTGCCGACGTTCGGAATGCCCATGATGATGACGCGCAAGGGTTTCAGGTTGTCGTCGCGGTGCGGCGCCAGCGACTGCGCCAGCGACTGGATGCGTCCCGCGTCGCCCGGCTTGCGCGCCGAAATGGCGACCGCCTTGGTGTTCGGCTGACTGTTGAAGAACTTCAGCCAGGCCGCGGTTACGTCCGGATCGGCCAGGTCTGCCTTGTTCAGCAGCTTCAGGCAGGGCCGGTTCCGGTGCGTGCGGATGGCGTGGATCATCGGATTGCTGCTCGCCTCCGGCAGGCGCGCGTCGAGCACCTCGACCACGACGTCGATCGATTTCATCGCGTCGGTCGCATGCTTGCGCGCGGCGGTCATGTGACCGGGGAACCACTGGATGGACATGTGAGGCGGGCGGGACGGCGGGAAAGGTCGCCATTCTACCGGTCGACGTCGCGCATCGCCCTGAAACACCGGAACCCCTGATGCGGTCGAAGCGGACACTTCACAGGAGACCGCCATGCTCGTCCGCCTCATCTACGCCAGCAAGGTCCGCGACGGCCTCGCTCCCGGCGACATCGACGACATACTCGCCCGTTCGCAGGCGAACAACGCGCGCATCGGCGTCACCGGGGCGCTGTGCTACACCGGTGGCGTGTTCCTGCAGTGCCTGGAGGGCGGAAGACGGGAGGTGAACGAGGTCTATCACCGCATCGTTGGCGACCCGCGCCACCGCGATCCGGCCATTCTCGGCTTCACCGAGGTGACGGCGCGCGACTTCGCCGACTGGGCCATGGGTTACGTCGGCTACACGGCTGACAACCGCGCGCTGTTCCTGAAGTACGGCCCGCGCCCCGAATTCGACCCCTACGCGATGAGCGCCGCATCGGTCGAGGCGCTGCTGCATGAATTGCTGGGCGTCGCGCGCTGGAAGACCGTGCGCGCTGCCGGCTGATGCCGGCAGCAGGCCGCTTCATCCGGCGCATCCTTCGATCGTCGCTCCAAGCAGGCTGGCGCCGGAACCGGCGTCCGCCGCGATCAGCGCTACGCCAAGATCCGCGCGCTTCCAGCCGGCGTCGAGCATGAATTCGTGCTTCAGCGCGAGTCTGGCGTCGCGGTCCGCACTGAACGGGCCCGAGAGCTTGCGCACGACGAAGTCGTGGCGGAGGCGGTGGCCGGCGTTCTCTCCGCGGCTCACGTTCGAGACGAGGTGGCGCTCGTAAAGCGCCAGGTACCCGACCGTGTGTGGCGGCAGGGTCGCCACCGCGCGGACTTCGGCACGATGCCCGCTGGTGTCGAGCGCAAGCTCGACCGGCACGGATTTCTGCGGTGTATGCAGTGCGATCCGTGTACTCACCTGGCCGGCCGATCGCCAGCCGCGGAAATCGTCGCCGGCCAGCCTGACCTGAGGCGTATAGACGACGCTGCCACCCTCCGCCTGCGCCAGGCGTCGCTGGTGCGCGGAATGCGCCGGGTCGGCAAAAGGATCCGTCCAGCCGATGTAGTTCCAGTAATCGACATGAAAGGCCAGCGGCACCACCCGGTGGGCGGCGGCTGCATCGTCCAGCGAGCCCAGCCAGGCCTCGGCCGGCGGGCAGCTGCTGCAGCCCTCCGAGGTATAGAGCTCGATCACAGGCGCCCAGGTGCGGCTCGCCCGGCAGCTTGCGGCATCGGCGCTGGCAGCGGCAAGGCAGGCAGCCAGCGCAAGCAGCAGGGCAGTCGGTTTCATCGCTGTCTCCGGTCAGTTGTTCCTGCAGTGGACCGATGACCGGCGGCTACCCTTACATCGTCGGCCTCAATCGGTGCCGACCGCCGCTCCGTCCGACCGTGGGTCTGCTGCGCCTTCGACGCGGCCATCCGGATACCGCACGATCAGTCCCGCGTGGCCGGCGCTGTCGTCGAAATCGCTGAGCGACTCGATCACATGGCCGCGAGCGGTCAGCTGCTCGAACACCTCGGGGGCGAAGCGCGATTCCAGCTTGAGCGTCTCGCTGGCCGATCCCCATGTGCGGCCGAGCAGCCAGCGCGGTGCCGAAACGGCGTCCTGCACGCTGTCGCCGAACACGAGATGGCGGGTGAACACTGTGGCCTGGAACTGCGGCTGACCGTCGCCACCCATGCTGCCGTACACCACGGTGCGTCCGTCCTTCAGTTGCGCCATCGGCGGGTTCAGCGTGTGGAAGGGCTTGCGGCACGGGTCGAGCGCATTCAGCGCGCCCGCCTGCAGCGAAAAGCTGACACCCCGGTTCTGCCACAGCACGCCGGTATCGCCGGCCACCACGCCGCTGCCGAACTCGTGATAGATGCTCTGGATGAAGCTCACCGCACGACCTTCGCCGTCGACCACGCCGAGCCAGACGGTGTCGCCGGGCGCCGTGTTCACGCGGCCGCCGGCGCGCTCGGGATCGATGCCGTCGGCCAGGGTGTCGAGGCACTCCGGTGACAGCAGCGATTGCGCGTCGACACGCATGCGCGCCGGGTCGGTCAGATAGCGGTCGCGGATGCGGAAGGCCTGACGGGTGGCTTCGACCACGCTGTGGATGTAGTCGACCGATTGCCCGTGCAGCCCCTTCAGATCCAGCCGGTCCAGCTGCCCCAATATCAACAGCGACAGCAGGCCTTGGGTCGGCGGTGGCATGTTGTAGATGCGCCCCAGGCTGTGCTCGAGTACCAGCGGTGTGCGCCACTGTGCGCGGTGCGCCGCGAAATCCGACAGGCGCAGCGGGCTCCCCGCACGCTCCAGCGCCGACGCCATGCGCCGGGCCAGTTCGCCGGTATAGAAATCGGACAGACCCTCGCGCGCGAGCTGAGCCAGCGTATCGGCAAGCCGCAACTGGTAGAGCGTGCTGCCGGCTGCGGGCAACTCGCCGTCGGGCATGAAGTTCAGCGCGAAACCGGGCTGCGGGCCGACTTCAGGTTCCTTCACGCGCAGGCTGCGGGCCAGGTTCTCGGTCACCCTGACGCCGTGCCGCGCGTGGTGTTCGGCGTCGCGCAGCAGGCGCGACAGCGGCAACCGGCCCCCGGCTTCCGCCGCCGCCTGCAGTGCGAGCTGCCAGCCCGACACCGTGCCGGCCACGGTCAGCGCGGCCAGCGGACCGCGGTTCGGAATGCGCTCCCGCACGTCCTGATCGGCGTACCAGGCGCGGCTGGCCAGCGCGGCGGATGCGCCGCAGGCGTCGATCGCGCGCGGCGCTTCGCCCGGCTCGGCGATCAGCCAGAAACCGTCGCCGCCGAGCGCATTCATGTGCGGATAGACGACGGCGATGGTGGCCGCTGCGGCGATCATGGCCTCGATCGCGTTGCCGCCCTCGCGCATGATGTCGCGCGCGGATTCTGCGGCGAGGTGGTGGGGGGCGACGGCGATGCCGCCCGTGTGTGAAGTCATGTCTGGCTCCTGGTTCGGGTGGGCGCGAAGTAACGCCGTGCGCCTCTATGGTGCATCAGTCGCGTCCGCCGTGCATCCTGGACGCTGCAAAGGGGTATAACGCCCTGAATCGGCGGGCAAACGCGCGGCATGTATCTTGCACGTGTCGCTCGAAGCAGCTTGCCCACCTCCGACAACGACGTCCGACATGGCCGATCAGAAAACATTGCGTGCCCGGCTGACCGCTGCCTGGCTACGCCTGAAGAATCCCATCCTGCGCCGGCGTCATTACGCCTATCTGAAAGTCTGGCTCGGACGCCTCGTGCTGTGGGGCGGCGCGGTCGGCGTCGGACTGCTGGCGGTCGGCTTTGCGCAGCTTTCGGACCATGCGGTGCACCTGTTTCGTGACACCACGTCCAGCCACCCTTGGTGGCCCTTCGTGGCGGCACCGCTCGGTGGAGCGCTGTGCGTATGGATCACGCGCCGCTGGTTCGCCGGTGCAGAGGGCAGCGGCATTCCGCAAACCATCGCCGAAATGTCGAGGCCCGAAACGTCGGGCTGGCGCCCGCTGCTGACGCTGCGCATCATCGTCGGTAAGGTGTTCATCGGCGTCGCGGCCGTCGGCAGCGGCTTCTCGCTCGGCCGCGAGGGCCCGACGGTGCAGGTCGGTGCTTCGCTGATGAATGTGCTGCATCGCTGGCTGCCGGGCGCACTGCACATTCCGCGTACCCACATGCTGGTGGCTGGCGGCGCGGCCGGCATTGCCGCCGCCTTCAACACGCCGCTGGCCGGCATCGCTTTCGCGATCGAGGAACTGACGCGCAGCGTCGAAGCACGCATGAGCGGTCTCATCATCACCGCCATCGTGCTCGCCGGCATCGTGTCGCAGACCTTTCTCGGCAAGGCCAGCTATTTCGGACAGATCGTCATCGCCGGCAGCGACCGCGACATGGCGCTGGCCGTTGCGGTCACCGCACTGGTGTGTGGCGTAGCTGGCGGCCTGTTCTCGCGCATGCTCATCATCGGTTCGACCTCGTGGCGAGGGCCGCTGGCCGATCTGCGCGCCCGCCGCCCGGTGCTGTTCGCAGCGGGGTGCGGTCTGCTGGTGGCGGCGCTCGGCTTCGTCAGTGGCGGCCTCAGCTTCGGCAGCGGCTACGCCGAGACCCGCGCACTGCTCGAAGGCAATACCGAGCTTGCGTGGTACTACGGGCCGGTCAAGTTCATCGCCACGCTGATCGCCTACCTGAGCGGCTTGCCGGGCGGCATCTTCGCGCCCAGCCTCGCCATCGGTGCCGGCATCGGCCACGACCTGGCACCGCTGCTCGGTCAGCAGGACGCTCAGGGCCTGCTGCTGGTGCTGTGCATGGCCGGCTTTCTCGCGGCCGTCACGCAGGCGCCGATCACCTCCTTCATCATCGTGATGGAAATGGTCGACGGCTACTCGGTCATCATCGGCCTGATGGCGGTGTCGCTGCTGTCGGCCGGCGTGTCGCGCTTCTTCAGCCAGCCGCTCTATCACACGGTGGCGCGGCACATCATTGCCCGCAATACCGCGCCGCCTCCGTGATCAGCCGCGCGGGAAGGGCATCCAGACGTGGCGGCGGTAGTCGTACATCTGGCAGTCGTTGAGCACGGTCAGGAATTCCTTCAGCGTCAGCTTCACCTTCTTCACGTTGCCGCTGAAGGTCTGTTCCAGTGAAGCCTGCGTCTTGACCAGCCGGTAGAGCGGAATCTTCTTGTCGACGTGGTGGGCGGTGTGCTGGAACACGCGGGCGAACGAGAAATCCAGCCAGGCCGGTACTTCCGTGTGGATGGACCCTTCGACCTGGGCGCGGAAGTAGTTCCACTCGTCACGGTTGTCGTACCACCGTATGGTCGGGTAGGTGTGGTTCTGGATGGTCACGAAGGTCATCACGTAGTTCCACACCAGGAAGGGCAGCCCGACGCACAGCACGAGGTTCCACGCGAACCCGGCCGCGTCGGCGGCGAACAGGTAGGCCATGAACACCTCGAAGGCGAGGAAGCCGAATACGGCGACGAAATCGGCCAGCGCGACGGCTGGCGGAATTTCCTTGCCGTTTTCCGAGCGCCGCAGGATGAGCACCTTCCACCAGATGTCGAACAGGTAGTAGCAGCCGAAGCCCCAGATGCTGCGGTAGAAGCGATGCACGCGCTTCTGCCACGGTGACAGCGCGGCGAACTCGTCCGGCGACATCGGCGGATACACCGGATCCATGCCCTTCAGATTGGTCCAGCCGTGGTGCATCTTGTTGTGCTCGATCTTCCATGTGCACACCGGATGCAGCGAAGGCATGAAGGCGAGCGTCGCGTACAACCGGTCAAAGAAGGGCCGGTTGGTCAGTGATCCGTGCGCGGCGTCGTGACCGATCACGAACATGATGCCGATGGCCTGGCCGCTCATGACGCCGAACAGCGCCTTGAGGGCCAGATTGTCCATCGACAGCGACAAGGTCCATAGGCCCGCGAACAGGCTGGCTACCGTCAGAAAGAGCAGGCTGCCGAGCGGCAGGCTGTAGGCGTAGGCGATGTCGGGCAGCGTGGAACGGACATCGAGCGGGGTCGGGCAGCGTTCGGTCACGGAAGTACTCCTGCAGTGGATTGAGGGCGTCAGACGGCGACGGCGTCGGCCGGCTGGGTCTGCATGTCGAGGCGAAGCGTGCTCAAGCCGCGGAAGCCGAAGTTCGCCAGCCATTCGGGGCGCGCGTCGACGGCGGAAATGTGCGGGCAGCGTGCGAGCAGCGCGTCGAAGGCGATCTCCGCTTCGAGCAGCGCGAGCCGTGTGCCGATGCACACGTGCGGCCCGTGGCCGAAGGCGAAATGGGTGGTGTCGGCGCGACCGATGTCGAATCGGTCAGCGTCGGCATGACGCGCCTCGTCGCGGTTGCCGGAGGCGATCAGCGGCACCACCATCTGCCCGCGCCTGATCTGCGCGCCGGCGTATTCGAAATCCTCGGCAGCAATCCGGGTGAGGTATTGCACCGGGCTGTCGTAGCGCAGCATTTCGCGCACCGCGTTCGGAATGCGCGAGTGGTCCTCGCGCAGGGCCTGCATCTGTTCGGGGTGGCGCAGCAGCGCGAGCATGCCGTTGCCGAGCAGGTTGCGCGTCGTTTCGTGGCCGCCGAACATGAGCATCGAACACTGCGATGCCACCTGTTCGCCGTTCAGCGCTTCCTCGTCCTCCTCGATGCGGATGAGCAGGCTGATCAGGTCGTCACCGGGCGCGTGCCGACGCTGCTCGACCACCGCCTCGAAGTAGCGCGTCATCGCCAGCAGGCTGTCGCGCCCACGATAGGCGACTTCGAGCGAACTGGCCGGATTGCCGAAGAAGCGCGCGATGGCGTCCGACCACTCGATGAATTCGGCCTGATCGCGCGCGTCGACGCCCATCAGTTCGCAGATGACCAGCGCCGGGAAAGGGTGGGCGAAGCTGCCCATGTAGTCGACGGTGCCGTGCGCGGGCAGGCGATCGATCAGCAGGTGCGCGGTGCGCGTGATCGCATCGCGCCACAGGTCCATCACCTGCGGCGCGAAGCCCTTGTTCATCAGCTTGCGCAGCAGCGTGTGTTCCGGCGCGTCCTGGAACAGCAGCCACATGCCGAACACGCGGTTGAATTCCGCGAACGCCGGCTGCGCCGGTTCAGGTAGCAAGGCGCTGTAGCAGTGGCTGCGCTGCGCGCTGAGCCGGCTGTCGCGCAGCACCGGGGCGATGTCGGCATGCCGAGGCAGCAGCCATGCACCACCGAGAAAGTCGCCATTCCAGTGCGCGGCGCCGGCTTCGCGCAGCGCACGGTAGGTCGGGTAGGGGTTCTCGATGAAATTCTGGTCGAACATGGTCGCGTCTCCGTCTGGGCGATGTCGGTCCGCGGATGCGGATCCGTATCGGATGTGAAAGGGCGGCAAGGTGAGGGGGCGCATCGCCGGCAGCGAGTCCGGGATGCAGGTGATTGCGAGGTACTTCAGCGTCAGGCCGCCTTTGCGGTCGTCACGCGTCGTCGGCGAAGCAGGAGCAGCAGGCCGCCCGCAGCCATCAGTGCTGCGGCCGAAGGTTCGGGCACCGGCGCGGCGGCGACGCCTGCGAGTTCGCCGGCCAGCATCGAGTACGCCGCGGTGGTGAGGTGGATCGAATCCCAGAAGAAGTACTCGTCCGGCGCACCGCAGGCGGCGAAGGCGCTGCCGTTGAAGTCGAGGCAGGCGGACACGGCGTTGGTCAGTCCTCCCGGTGCGTTGCCGGCCAGCACGGCGGCAATCGTGTCCTCGTACCAGTCCTGCGCGTCGAAGCGCATCAGGTTCAGGGCCTGCTGGCTGCTGTCCAGCGTGTCGAGCAGGTTGTCGAGCTGGATGTTCATGGTGTCGACGCCCTCGTGCAGCAGGGCGCGCAGGTTGGGATCGGCGGCGAAGGCGCTCGCCCAGAAAGGCTCGTGTTCAAGCGCAATGCTGTTGAGCACGAGGATGTTGCGGGCGCCGGCGTCGACCAGCGCATCCACGTTGGCTGCGATGTCCTGCGCCGCCGTCAGGCCCGCCTGCTGGAGGGCTGCGCGGCGCGTTTCGTCGCCGAGGGCGGCGGGCAGGGCCTGGCCCAGGCCCCAGAAGTCGTTGTGTCCGCCCCAGACGAAGTACAGCGCGTCCGGATCGGCACTGCCGGTGAGCGAAAGGTGAGTGTCGACCTGGTCGCGCAGCCCGGTCGCTCCGAAGGCGGTGTTGACGAAGGGCAGCACGTTGCCGTGGCCGCTGAGCGCACCGGTCCAGGCGTAGTTGGTCAGACCGATGCCAAGCGCGCCGGCGAGGTGCTCGACGGCCGACAGGCCATTGGTGGGACGCCCCTCGAAGAAGCCGTCGGCGTAGCCGGGAATGGAGAAGGGCGGCCACCAGGCGAGCACGTCCTCGATCGGCCGCGTGGACAGCGCACCGACCAGGTTGCCGGTATCCGATAAGCTGTCTCCGAACGCGTATATCGCCGAGTACGGTGACGCCGCCCAGACGGATGACGCACCCCCGGCAATCGCGGCCGCCATGGCCAGCCGGCACATGAACCTTCTCATCAGATATGTCCTTCCATGGGTGAGGATCGATCGTTCGCCGACGGCGCACATGACCGGATTTCTGTGTGTGCGCCGCACAAATATCGATGTTCGTCCGGTCGCGGCTGCAGCGTCAGCAATACGCATGCCAGAGGCATCGGCAGTGCCGCGCCAGGAGAATCGGAAGGGGAGGAAGGGGCACCCGCCGGGGCGGCGGAAATCGCCGTGACCAGGGCCTCCGCATGCTGGATCGAAGCGGGGAAAGGCTGCGGGGAACGATTTCGTGCGAGGAGCGAGGGCCAGCGATTCGTGACCGTGCTCGCGTGAATCATTTGCCTACGAATGTCAATGCGATATCAAAAAAGCATTTATTTGACCATCGTCTTAGGCTAAAAGTAGTACATGTGTCGCAATGCTGGACAGATTGTGTCCAACTGCAAACTTCGATGCCGAAGTCATTCGTCACCGTGCGCGGGGTGAATCACCTGTCATGACATCTTGTTTCACTTCCGGAATCTGACCTGCGTTTTCCTTGCGCAGCCGATGTTTCGTGTCCGTGTGCCCGGTCCGATGGAGCGCTGGTCGGACTGCACTTCCGTGCGTCATTTCACATGTTGCAGCGAAGCATAAATGCCCTGGCACGGTAATGGCTATTGAGCGCTCCGGCGCCGTGCGTTCTGCACGGATGGGTGTCATGAACGGGGCGGTGATCGGCGTGGAACTGCAGAACGACAACTTGCTGGCGTGGCTCATCGATCGATTTGCCGATGTACTAGGGCATGACGCATCGCGCATTCATCCGCACGGCACGCTGGAGGAACTCGGACTCGAGTCGATGTCCGTGGTGGCCATGGGGCGCGTGCTCGAAGCGCACTTTCCGATGCTGCCCAGGACCTTCCTGTACGACTGCAGGACGGTGGCCGATGTCCATGACTATCTGCGCACGCACTTTCCCGGCGAGGCCGCGCGGCTGTCGGCGTCGCTGACGCCGGTTGCCACGCACGCCGCCGCGGCGCCGCGCTTCAGCGACCAGTGGGAAACGCTGGACGAAGTTCCGGCCGATGCCGGCGTCGCGGCGATGGATCAGGCGATCGCGATCGTCGGCGTGGCCGGGCGCTACCCCGGGGCCGCCGACCTGGAGTCGTTCGCCGCTGCCCTGGGAGCCGGCGTCGATGCCGTCGGCGAAGTGCCGTCCGAACGCTGGTCCGCCGACGGTCTGTTCAGCCGCGATCCGGTGGCCCGCACGCAGTGGGCCAGCATGTCGAAGTGGGGCGGCTTCCTGCGCGACGTCGATGCCTTCGATTCGGCCTTCTTCGGCGTGTCGGCGGTCGATGCCGACGTGATGGACCCACAGGAGCGGCTGTTCATCGAGTGCGCGTGGCACGCACTGGAACACGCCGGCCTCGGGCCGGAGCGCCTGCCGCGCTCGCAGCCCGGAGCGGCCGCGCGCGTCGGCGTGTTCGCCGGCACCACCACGCTGTCCTATCCCTTGCTCGGCGAGACGCACTGGCGCAGCGGCGGCGGTCAGGTGCCGACGGCCATGCCGTGGTCGGTCGCCAACCGCCTGTCCTGGCTACTCGATTTCGACGGCCCCAGCATCGCGCTCGACACCGCCTGCTCGTCGTCGCTGACCGCGCTGCACCTGGCCTGCGAAAGCCTGCGCCGCGACGAGTGCGCGGTGGCGCTGGCCGGCGGCGTCAATCTTTACCTGCACCCGTCCAAGTATGTTCAGCTGAGTCAGCAACGCATGCTGTCGCCCACCGGTCGCTGCCACGCCTTCGGCGACGCGGCGGACGGCTTCGTGCCGGGCGAGGGCGTGGGCGTCGTCGTGCTGCGCCGACTCGCCGACGCACGCGCGGCCGGTGACCGCATCCTCGGCGTGATCCGCGCCACCGGCATCGCGCACGGCGGCCGCACCACCGGCTACACGGTGCCCAGTTCGCGCAGCCAGGGTGTGCTGATCCGCGACACGCTGGCGCGCGCCGGCCTGGGCGCATCGCGCATCGGCTATGTCGAGGCACATGGCACCGGCACCGGGCTGGGCGATCCGGTCGAGGTCGAGGGCCTGCTCGCCGGTTGGGCGGGCGAGCGGCCGCAGCGCTGCGCGCTCGGTTCGGTCAAGGCGAATATCGGTCATCTCGAATCGGCCGCCGGCGTCGCCGGACTGACCAAGCTTCTGCTGCAGTTCCGCGCGCGCACGCTGTTCGCCTCGCTGCACTCGGCGCGGATCAATCCGGCCATTGATCTGTCACGCACGCCGTTCCGCATTCCGCAGCGCACTGAGCCCTGGCCCGACGAGGCGCAGCCGCGCTGTGCCGCGCTCAGTTCATTCGGTGCTGGCGGCGCCAACGCGCACGTGATCGTCGAGGAGTGGGTCGATGTACCGGCGGACGTCGCTGGTGGCGCCGTCGCCACGGTGTTTCCGTTCTCGGCCGGCGACGACGAACAGCTCGATGTGGTGCTCGCGCGTTTCCGTGACTGGCTGGCGCCGCGTCTGGCAGAACTCGATACACCGACCGGACGCGCCCGCGTCGCGGCGACGCTGCAACTCGGACGTACGCCACTGCGCGCCCGGGCACTGGTCGTCGCCGCCTCGCTGGCCGAACTGTTGCAGTCGCTGTCGGCCGGTGACGTGCAGCGGGGCCTTGTCGGCGGCGCGTCTGCGGCTGCGGATGCAGGCACCGGCGACCCGCTCGCGCTGGCGGCGCGCTGGCTGTCCGGCGCGCCGGTGCAGTGGTCGGCGCTGTGGCTGACGACGGGACCGGTCATGCCGCAGCCGCTGGATCTGCCGGGCTATCCCTTCCGCCGCACCCGCCACTGGATAGGCGGCGCGCAGACACCGTCCGCAGTGCGTTTCGACGTCGCGCCGGCGAGCGCAGCGCTCGCGGGTGCGCTGCACATTGCGCCGGACGACTGGCGCGCGCGCAACCACGTGGTCGACGGACACGCGGTTTTTCCTGCGGCCGGCTTCCTGCAGTTGCTGGCTGCGCGCCTGCCCGGCAGCGACGCCATCGAATTCCGCGACCTGATGTGGGGACGCCCGCTGGTGCTCGACGCGCCGGCTGACGTGACGGTGGAGCTGGAAGCCGATGGGCGCTGCGCCGTGCGCAGCGGTGGCAAGGACAGCGGCGCGGCTCATCTGCGCGGATCGCTGCGTGCGGCCGTGACGGAGGCGTCACCGCTCATCATCGGCCGGCCGTCGGGAGCGTTCGACCGCGACGCCTTCTATGCGCGCTTCGAACGGATGGGGCTGCGCTACGGGCCGGACTTCCAGCCGGTACGGGCACTGATGCGCGATGCGTCACACGCCGTCGCCGAACTGTCGGTCACTCCGCGCGACGACGTCGGCCGCATCGATCCGGCCCTGCTCGACGGCGTATTCCAGTGCGCGGTGGCGTTGGCCCCGGACGCCGTGCTGGCGGCCGGGCGCGCCTTCGTACCGTTCTCGATGCGCCGCCTGACGCTGCACGCGCCGCTGCGCGAACGCGCCGTCGTGCGCATCGACTATCGCGGCACGCCGGCACCGGGCCTGCACGCCTACGACTTCCGTGTCTGCGCAGACGACGGCAGCGTTCTGGCCGACATCGAGGGCTTTTGCTTCCGCGCCTGGGACGGCGCGCGCACGGCGCCGCTGCATCTGCTGCAGCGACAGTGGGTCGTCGCCGACGGGCGATCGCCTGCTGGTCTGGCTGTCTCGCCCATGCTGCTCGCAGGCGCTGCCGGGGTCGGGCTGGGCGGACTTGCCGCCCGGCTGCGTCGCCTGTATCCCGCGCAACCGCTGTGGAGCGTCGAAACGGCATCGCGCTTCCGCTTCCACGACGGGCACTGCGTGGATATGGACGCGAGCGACGCCGCCCATCGGCGCACCCTGCTCGAACTGCTGCAGCACGGTGACGCCTTCCCGGCCACCGCGGTCTGGATGAGCGGCAACGCGCGCGGCTCCACCGAGGCCGACGCGCGGCGCTTCGTCGCGCTGGCGCAGTTGCTGGTGGGCGCGCTCGGCGCACGCTCACTGCGACTGGTCTATGTGGGCACGCCGTCGTCCGACGACGGACGCTGTTTCCACGCCGCGATGGCCGGCCTGCTGAAGAGCCTGCATCTCGAGGCGCCGCGGGTGTCCGCCGCGCTGCTCGAATTGGATGCCGCCACCCTCGACGACCCGGTGCGCCGCGCCGACGCGGTCGCCGCAGTGCTGGCCCGCCCGCTGTCGCCCGGGCATGTCCCGCGTCTGCGCATACACGAGGGCTGCATCGAAGAGGAGCGCTTCGCCTGGCTGGACGCGCCGCAGGACGGCTGGTTGCCCACGCGCGGCGCGACCTATCTGATCACCGGCGGCATGGGCGCGCTTGGTCGCACCTTCGCGCGCTGGCTGGCTGGCTGCGGCGTGCACGTCGCGCTGGTCGGGCGCAGTCCGCTCGACGACGAAGGCGCACGCGCAGTCGCGTCGCTCGGCGGCGAGGGCGCGTCGGTCGTCTACGTGCAGGGCGACGTGACCGACGCCGCATCGCTGGCCGGTGTGCTGCAGCAGGTGCGGGCGACGCTGGGCCCGGTGCGCGGCGTCATTCACGCGGCCGGCGTGCTGCGCGACGCCTTCTTCGTCAAGCACGGCGACGACGACTGGCAGGCCGTGCTGGCGCCCAAGATCACCGCCGCCCGCCTGCTCGACGAGGCCACGCGCGACGATCCGCTCGAAGCTTTCGTGCTGTTCTCGTCGCTGGCCGGCGCGCACGGAAATGTCGGCCAGAGCGTCTATGCCTACGCCAATGCCTGGCTGGACGATTTCGCCGAGCTGCGGGCGCAGGCGGTGGCCGGCGGCGCCCGCCGCGGTCGCACGCTGGCACTGGCCTGGCCGCTGTGGCGCAGCGAAAGTGGCATGCAGGCCCCGCCGCCGGTCATGCAGTGGATGGCCGAGCGCGGCCTCGAACTGCTCGACGCGGAGCAGGGCGTACAGGCGCTGCGCAGCGCGATGGCGAGCGGCGCGGCCGGCGTGGTCGTCTGCAGCGGCCGGCGCGACGGCGTGGCCCGACTGCTGGAGGTCGAGCCGGCCGCGGCGCAGCCGCTCGTGCAGCCGCCGGCATCCGTCGCGCCGACCAGCGCCGACACGACGGCGGCGCTGCGTGACCGGCTCGGCGACATGCTGGCCCGAGCCTGCGGCATTGCACGCGCCCGCGTCACGCCGGCGACCCCGCTGCAGTCGCTCGGACTGGATTCCATCATGGTGATGGACCTGAACGGCGAACTGGACAAGCACTTTTCATCGCTGCCGAAAACGCTGCTGTACGAAGCCGACACCGTGCAGGACCTCGCTGCGCGCATCGCGTCGGCTGAGCCGGAGGCCGCGGCCCGCTTCGTCGGCGTCGCCGCTGCGCCGCCGGTGGAGGCTGCACCGCCGGCCGTCGCGGTGGCGTCTGCGGCGCCGGCGCCATCCATCCAGCCGGAAGCCGAGGCCCAAGGCACGGAGGCGGGGCACGGCCTGGCCATCGCCATCGTCGGCATCGCCGGCCGCTATCCGCGTGCCACCGACCTCGACACCTTCTGGGACAACCTGCTGCAGGGCACGGACTGCGTCGGCGAGCTGTCGCAGCGCTGGCCGGACGATCCCGCCTTCACCCGGCGCGAGGGTGAGGCGGGGAAGAGCGGCGCCTACGCACGCTGGGCCGCGCTGATCGACCAGCACGACTGTTTCGATCCGCTGTTCTTCGGCATCGCGCCACGCGACGCCGAGCGCATGGACCCGCAGGAGCGGCTGTTCCTCGAAGCGTCCTGGCTGGCGATCGAGGACGCCGGCTACACCCCGCAGACCCTGCAGTCGCCGCCGTCGCGTGACGGAGAGCGGGCGCGCGTCGGCGTGCTGGCGGGTGTCATGTACGGCGAGTACCAGTACTACGGCGCCGGTGGCTCGGCCACGCTGACCAATTCGTCCTACGCCTCGATCGCCAATCGTGTGTCCTACACGCTGGGTTTCAACGGCGCCTCGTTCGCACTGGACAGCATGTGCTCGTCCTCGCTGACCGCGCTGCACACCGCCTGCCTGCTGCTGCGCGCCGGCGAGTGCGACGCGGTGCTGGCGGGCGGCGTCAATGTGTCGGCCCACCCGTATCGCTACCGCATGCTGAGCGAACTGCAGTTCGCCGCCAGCGACGGCCGCTGCCGCAGCTTCGGCGCTGGCGGCGACGGTTATGTGCCGGGCGAGGGCGTCGGCGTGGTGGTACTCAAGCGCCTGGCCGACGCCCTGCGCGACGGCGACCACATCCACGGCGTCATCCGCGGTTCGGCCATCGGCCACGGCGGGCGCACGTCCGGTTTCACCGTGCCGACACCGGTCGGGCAGAGCGAGGTGATTGCGGATGCCTTCGCCGCGGCCGGCGTGCCGGCATCGCGCCTGGGCTATATCGAGGCGCACGGTACCGGTACCGGCCTGGGCGACCCGATCGAGCTGCGCGGCCTGGCGATGGCGCTCGAAGGCGCGCTGGATGACGCAGTGGTGCCGATCGGTTCGGTGAAGTCGCAGATCGGCCATCTCGAATCCGCAGCCGGCGTGGCCGCGCTGAGCAAGGTGCTGCTGCAGATGCGGCATGGCCGGCTGGCGCCGTCGATACACAGCGAGCCGGCGAACCCCAATATCGATTTTTCGAAGCTGCCGTTCCGCGTGCAGGCCACCGCGGCCGACTGGCCGGCGCCGCGCGACGCGGCCGGACGCGCGCTGCCGCGGCTGGCGGCGGTCAGCTCGTTCGGGGCCGGCGGTTCCAACGCGCACCTGGTGGTGGAGGAATGGCCGGGCGTGCCGCAGGCGGATCTGCCCGGGCCGCACATCGTCGTGCTGTCGGCGCGCACGCCGGACACGCTGCGCACGATGGCGCAGTCGCTGGCACGCCATGTCGAGCGTGCGCTGGAACGCGGAGAGGCGCTGTCGCTGGCCGATCTGGCGGCGACGCTGCGTGTGGCGCGCGTCGCCCAGCCCAATCGGCTCGCCGTGATCGCTGACGACCTGGGGACGCTGGCGGCGCAGTTGCGCGCCAGTCTGGAAGGCGAGTTCTGGCAGCTCGACGCCTCGGCGCTTCCGGCCGGCGTGTTCAAGGGCGTGGCGGACGCCGACGGCGCGCCCGCGGAGGCGGGCAGCGATCCCGCGGCGCTGGCGCGTGCCTGGGTCAGCGGTGCCTTCGACGACTGGAGTGCTCAGCCGGTACCGCCGCTGCGTCGGCGCGTGCCGCTGCCCGGCACCGCCTTCCAGCGCCGGCGCTTCTGGGCGCAGCCGGTCGCGGCCGCCTCGGCCCCGCAGATCGAACAGCCGGTGGCGGCCTACGTCGCCACACCGTCGGCACCGCCTGCGCTGTCGCCGCGCGACATCCTCGAACGCGTGAAGACCGGTCGCATGGCGCCGGACGAAGCCAAGCGCCTGCTCGCCGGCATGCGCACCACCGCAGACCAGTAAGCGCACACCGCAAGGACAGACATGACGAATTTCGATCACAGCGTGGGCATCATCGGCGGCGGCGCCTCGGGCATCGGCGTCGCCAAGGCGATGACCGAAGCGGGGCTGGATTACGAAGTGCTGGAGGCCAGTGGTGGCCTGGGCGGCAACTGGCAGCCGGAGGGGCCGGCGTCGAAGATGTACGCGTCGGTGCACCTGATCAGCTCGCGTCGCAACACGCAGTTTTCCGACCTGCCGATGCCCGACAGCTACCCGCACTATCCGCGGCACAGCCAGATGTACGCCTACCTGATGTCGGTGGCTGCGCGCTACACGGTCGAGGCGCACACGCGCTTCCACACCCGGGTCGTCCGCGCGCGGCCCGAGGGCGGTGGCTGGCGCTGCGAGCTGGCTGACGGCGGCGTGCGCCGCTACGCCCATCTGGTTGTCGCCAACGGCCTGCTGCGCATTCCGCTGGTGCCGAAGTTCGACGGCCATTTCGACGGCGAAAGCGTGCACTCCGGCGACTACCGCTCGGCCGACCAGTTCCGCGGCAAGCGCGTGCTGGTGGTGGGCGGCGGCAATTCGGGCTGCGATATCGCGGTGGACGCCGCACTCAATGCCGACGCGGCTTTCCACTCGACCCGGCGCGGTTACCACTACATGCCGAAGTTCGTCGATGGCAAGCCGACGCAGGAATGGCTGATGGACATCGCGCCGAAGTTCACCGACGCCCAGGCCTACTGGGACCACGTCGGCGCGGTGTTCAAGCTGGCCGGCTTCGACGGCACCGACTTCGGCCTGCCGGCGCCGGACCACCGCATCGATGCAGCACACCCGATCATGAACTCCCAGGTGCTCTACCACATCGGTCACGGCGACCTGGCGCCCAAACCGGACATCCGCCGCATCGACGGGCGCACCGTCGAATTCGCCGACGGCAGCCGCGAGCAGATCGACCTCATCCTGTGGGCGACCGGCTTCCGCACCGATCTGTCCTTTTTCGATGCGGCGGATTTCGATCCGCGCGTCGATCTCGATCGCCTGTTCCTGCGCATGGTGCCGCAGCGCCACGAAAACCTGCTGTTCGTCGGCTATCTGAACACGCCGTCCGGCCTCGGCAACGTACTCAACATCACGGCGCGCTTCGTCGCTGCCTGCCTGCGCGCGCGCATCGCCGGCAGCGACAACTTCCGTCGCCTGCAGCAGATGAAGCAGCAGCCCGAGCGGCTGGATCTCGGTCAGGGCCGCTTCATGGACACCGACCGCCACCGCTACGAGGTCGACCTGTGGAAGTACATCCGCGCGGTCAATTTCGTCACCGGAAAGCTGCTCGACGGCGCCGCGCAGACCGCGCCGGCCGAGGCACTGCCGGCATGAGCACCGACTTCACCACGCATACCGGGGGTTCCGCATGGACATGAGCATCGCCGACGAACTTTCGCCGGAAGAGGCACTGGCGCTGATCGAAGGACTGGAGATGGACGCGGCACCGCCGATCGCACCGACCGTCGTGCCGCCGTCACCGCCCATCTCACCCACGACCTCACCGGCTGCGCCGGCGCCCCGCCTACCGGCTGTGCGGCCGGCGCTGGAAGTGGCGCTGGAGCACGATCTGGGCACGCTGGTCATGGACGTGCTGAAGCTCGAAGCCGCCGATTTTTCACCGACGCGCTCACTGATGGACTACGGCATGGATTCGATCTCGTCCACCGAGATCGGCAACCGTTTCACCGCGCGCTTCGGCATCGTCATTCCGCCCACCGTCTTCTTCGAGTTCCAGGATCTGCGCGGCCTCACCCGCTATCTGCTGAAGAATCACGACGCCGACGTGAAGCGCGTGCTGGGTGAACTCGAAGGGTCGGTTGCCGTCGCGCCAGCCGCCGCCGCTGCCCGTGCCCCCGAACCTGTCCGGACAGCTCCGGCCCCGGCCCCGACGCCCCGCCCGGCGCCCGTTGTCGCGGCGCCGGCCACGCGGGTAGTGCCCGTGGCGGCCGACGCGCCGCTGTCGATCGAGGCGCTGTGGGCGGAGCAGGGTGGGGCCGCTGCGCCGCGGGCCGTCGTTCCGCCTGCACCCGCTCCCTTACGAGTACCGGTCGCCCGCGCACAGGACACCGCCACCCCCGAAGGCGGCGTCCGCCAGCCTTCGCGCGAACATCTCGATGCACAGCAGGTCTTCGTCGACCAGGCGCGTTCGGTCAGCGTGCAGGGCCGCTCCGGCCGCACCATCGAGGCGGCGGTCTACGGCCAGGGGCGGCCGGTGCTGCTGCTCGGCGGCCTGGTCATGCACACCTCGGTCATGTGGCGGCTGCAGTTGCGCGAACTGGGCGAGCACTACCGGCTGATCGCCTATCACATGCCGGGCTGCGGCCGCACCGACTTCTACAGCCCGCTGACGCTGTCGTCGATGGCGTCCGACGTCGCCGAACTGCTCGACGGCCTCGGCATCACCGACGCACTGCCGGTCATCGGCTATTCCTTCGGCGGCGTGCTGGCGCAGCGCTTCTGCCTTGACCATCCGCAGCGCGTGTCGGCGCTGGTGGCGACGGTCACCTCGCCGTTCGCGCAGGGGGCGAACGACTTCGCGACGCTGATGCGCGAGCTGCAGATGAGCGAGCGCTTCATGGAACTGAACCGCGGCTGGAACATTCCGTCGCTGCCGGCCTACCAGGCCGTTGTCGGCGCCTTCGACCACCGCGAGGCGCTGTCCGCGCTGCGCTGCCCGGCACTGGTGATCAGCGGGCGCGAAGACCGCTACATGCAGCCGGCCTACGGTCGTGCGCTGGCCGACGCGCTGCCCGGTGCGCGCTACGTCTGCTTCCCGGGCGCCGGGCATCTGCTCGGCTTCACCCATTTCGAGGCCTACAACCGTCTGCTGCTGCGTTTCCTCGACGAGGTGGCACCGGCGCGCGGCGAGGTGGCGGGTGTGCCCGCACTGTCGCCGGCCAGCGCCTTCGCGCCGGCCGACGCCGACGCGCTGCAGGTGCTGGAAGATTACGTGCGGCGCGGTGACCAGGGCCACTGCGCCATCCTGTCGCCGCAGTCGGCGCAGGTCGCGCTGCTGCTCAACCGCATCCACGCGCAGAACAAGACCGGCGACGAGGACTATCGCTGCCTCTTCCTGACCTCGCAGCACGAGGCGCTCGACGCCGCGCTACGCCTGGCCCGGCATCGCGCGCGCAACCGCGACGCCGACAGCAGCGGCGAACTGCTGCTGATCGACGCGGGAGAAGGCTGGCGTCGTTACTTCGATCCGCTCGACGCCGGCCCGGACGACGCACTGGTTCCGGGTGTGGCGTTCGTGTCCACCGTGCTCGAAGCGATCGAGCGGCTGGAAGGCGGCGCCTCGCCGGTGGCGGCCGTGCTGGTGTGCGACGCCTTCACGCCAACCGAGGACGCCGACCGCCTGATCGCCGCCTGCGCCGCGCGCGAGGTGCTCAGCGTGCTGGTCGACAATAACGATCCGGACACGGCGGCTGAGGCGTGGATCGCGCCGTCCTGCCGCGAGCGCGCCGACATGATCGTGCTCGGCGAATCGATGGCCGCGAGCCAGGTGCCGGTGGCCGCCTGCATGGTGCGTGCGCCGGTACACCAGACCTGGAGCATGACGCCCAGCGAAAGCTATGTGCGCAACGTGATGACCAGCTTCGGCTTCCCGTTGGCGGTGGCGCGCGAGGTGTTGCTGGCGCGCTTCGCCGACGCGATCGACGGCGACACGCACCGGCTGATGCGGCGCATCGACGCCGATGTCGACGCCTGCTACGACGCCCACCTGCGCTGGGGCAATTCCGGCTACGCCCGGGTGGCGCGCCTGCACGGCTTCGACGCGCGCTTCGAAGCGGCACGCGGCATGAAGTCACTGCTGCGCGACCGCGACGGTAGCGCGCGCACGGTGCTCGACTGCTTCGTGAACGTGGGCACCAGCCCGCGCGGCCTGAACCCGCTGGACGTGATCGACGGCGTGGTGCGCGCGCACGACGCGAACACCGATTACTGGGGTGAACTGGCCGCGCTGCTGAGCGAGCGCACCGGCCTGCCGTATGCCTTCCCGGCGTCGAGCAATGTCACCGCGGTCGAGGTGGCGCTGACGCTGGGTGCGCTCGCGAGCCCGCAGAAGCGCCGCATGCTGTTCTTCTCCGGCGGACTCGGCTTCTCGATGCTGAGCGCGGTGGCCTCGCACGACGCGGTGTTCGACATCTTCCGCAAGCCCTTCGAGCCGCTGTACCGGCACAGCGTGTTCATCGACGCGCACGCGCCGGACGCGGCGCAGAAGCTCGAAGCCGAACTGCTGTCCGGCGACATCGGTCTGGTGTGGTTCGAAACCATACAGGTGGACGCCAACGCCACCCGCCCGCTGCCGCCGCATCTGGTCGAGCTCATCGTCCGTCACCGCGAAGCCGGCGGCTATCTGGTCGGGGTGGACGAAACCCAGACCAATCTGATGACCGGCCGCCTGCTGCACAGCGCACCGCAGGTGCCGTCGCCGGACCTGATCGCGCTCGGCACTGCGCTGTGCGATTCGCTGGTGCCGACCGGCGTCGTGCTGTGCAGCGACGCGCTGCGGCAGCGTGCGCTGGCGCGGTCCCCGGCGCGCCTGCAGGAACTGGCCGGCCGCCAGCGCTGCCCGCTGTCGGCGCACATATCGCTGCATGCGCTGCGCAAGGTGTTCGAGCAGGGGCTGGACGTCCGCGCGGCAGCCACCGGCGCGTCCTTCCGGGCGAAGCTGACGGCGCTGCAGCGCGAACTGCCGATGATCACGGCCGTGCGTGGCGAAGGCCTGCTGCTTACCATCGATCTCGACCTCGCCGGGGCTGATCCCTTCCTTCAGCGCAGCTTCGGCTACCTGCTGTGGGGCGCCATGCTGCGCGACCCGGTGCAGGGCGTGGCGGTCGCGGTCTGCCCGATCCACAACAACAGCCTGCGTTTCCTGCCGCCGCTGGACATCGCCGACGCCGAGGTCGACCTCATCGTCGACAGTCTGCGCCGCCATCTGTCCGGCGGCATCGCGCCGGTGGTGCTCGACTGCGCCGCGCATTCGGCGCGCATCGGTGAAGCGCGCACCGCTGCATTCCTGAAGTCCCTCGTCCCCACCGAAAACAAGGAGGTCCGTCGCATGAGTGCTCCCCGTTCACTGTCCGCGCCGCCGGTCGCACGCGAATTCACCCGCGCCTTCGTCGAACGCATTCCGGGCGGCGCACGCATGCTCGAACGCCTGCGCGGCAAGGGCCGCTCGCCGCGCCAGCTGCCGCGCGTGTGCGTGGTCGGCGCCGGCGTCGGCGGCATTTCGATCGGCAAGGCGCTGACCGAATACGGCATCCCCTTCGACTGCTTCGACGGACGTGACCGCATCGGCGGCATCTGGGCCTTCGATCCGGATCGCAAGTTCACCTCCGTATGGCACGCGATGAACCAGAACACGCCGCGCGGCCTGTACCAGTACACGGATTTCCCGATGCCGGACGACTACCCGGATTTTCCGTCGCATCAGCAGGTGCACGCCTATCTGGAGAGCTATGTCGATCACTTCGGCTTCCGCGACCGGATACAGCTGAACACCCAGGTCAAGCGCGCCGAGCGCTTCGGCGACAAGGGCTGGCGGGTCACGCTGGACAGCGGCGAGGTGCGCCACTACGACGCGCTGGTGGTGGCCAACGGTCACCACAACGAACCGAATTTCCCGGATTACTACTACCGCGACGTGTTCGACGGCGAGGCCATCCACTCGCAGCACTACCGCTACCGCGAGGACTACCGTGACAAGGACGTGCTGGTTGTCGGCGTCGGCAACAGCGGTTCGCAGGTGGCGGTGGACATCAGCCACGCCGCGAAGTCGACCTGCATTTCACTGCGCCGCGGCGTCTATGTGCTGCCGCACTACCTGTTGGGCCTGCGCATGGACCGCGCGATGGCCTTCCTGAACGACTGGTGGTTCAAGAAGATCCTGCCTTACCCGCTGTTCAACCTGGTGCACACCGGGCTGTACAAGGCGCTGATCCAGCGCCACAGCAGCATGGGCATGCCGAAGCCGGATCACCTGATGATGTCCAGCCTGCCCACGCTGTCGGAGAACTTCGCCAACCGCATCGGCGACGGCAAGCTGAAGATCGTGCCCGAGGTGAAGCACATCAAGGGGCGCAAGGTGTTCTTTGCCGACGGCAGCGTGCGCGAGTTCGACGCCATCGTCTATTCGACCGGCTTCAAGACCACCTTCCCCTTCCTCGACAAGCAGTTCCTGAACGCCGACGACAACAAGGTGCCGATGTTCAAGCGCATCTTCGTGCCCGGCGTGGACAACCTCGCCTTTATCGGCCTGTTTCAGGCGGTGACCTGGGGCTTCCTCGACATGATGGAAGCGCAGTCGAAACTGGTGGCCGAGCACTTCGCCGGCTTCTATCGCCAGCCCGACATCGCCGCGCAGAAGCGCGACATCGAACGCGAGCAGAAGATCATCCACCGCGAGTACCTGGCGACGCTGCGCAACAACTACGAAATGCACGGCCCGACCTATATGCACGAGCTGGCGAAGGAGCATGCGCGTGGCCGCACCCGCGCGCGAAAGGCCGGATTGCCGATGCCGTGCGCGGCCAGCGGCGTGCCGGTGACCGACGAGAGCGCGCTGCAGGACGTGCCGGCGCTGGCCGGAGCGACGGTGTGATGCAGCCGTCCGCTGCCATCGCCATCGTCGGCCTTGCGGCGCGTCTGCCCGGTGCGCCCGATGTCGCCGGCTTCTGGCATGCGCTGCTCGGCGACGCTGCGGCCATCGCCGAGGTGCCGCCGTCACGCTGGGACTGGCGCGCGCATTACGCGCCGCCGGGTGGTGCGGCGAATACCGCGTATTCCACGGTGGGTGGATTCATCGACGACGTGGACGCCTTCGATCTGCGCCACTTCGGCATCGCGCCGCGCGAAGCCGAAGCGATGGACCCGATGCAGCGGCTTTTCCTGCAGTCCGCATGGACCGCGCTGGAGGACGCCGGTATCGCGCCGCGCAGCCTGTCCGGCCGGCGTGTCGGCGTGTTCGCCGGCGTCGGCAATGCCGAATACACATCGCTGATGCGTGCCGCGCACTGCGACAACGACGCCTACCGCGCCACCGGCATGGCGCTGACCCTGGTCGCCAACCGGCTGTCCTATGTGCTGAACCTGAGAGGTCCGAGCCAGGTGGTGGATACCGCTTGCTCCGGTTCGCTGGTCGCGGTACATCGCGCCATCGAGCAGCTGCGCCTCGGCCAGTGCGAACTGGCACTGGCCGGCGGCATCAGCCTGATGCTGAGCCCGGAGCTGCACGTCGCCTTCAGTCAGGCGGGCATGCTGAGTACTTCAGGGCGCTGCCGGCCCTTCGACGCGGAAGCCGACGGCTATGTGCGCGGCGAGGGCGTCGGCGTCGTCGTGCTGAAGCGGCTGGATGATGCGCTGCGCGATGGTGACTTCGTCCATGCCTGCATCCTCGCCTCTGCCGAGAACCACGGTGGCCGCGCGCACAGCTTGACCGCGCCCAGCTTCAAGGGGCAGGCCGAAGTCGTCGCCGCGGCCTGGCAGGCGGCCGGTCCGGCGGTGCGTCATCTGTCGCACATCGAGACGCACGGCACCGGCACGCCGCTGGGCGATCCGATAGAGATCGCCGGGCTGAACGAGGCGTTGCGGCAGTGCCGCGCGGCCGACCCGGACCGCACGCCGGCCGGCGACATCCGCCTCGGTGCGCTGAAGTCGCGCATCGGTCACCTTGAAGCCGCAGCCGGCATCGCCGGTCTGATCAAGACCGTGCTCGCGTTGCGGCACGGGCTGATTCCGGGCCATCCGGCTTTCGTCCGCGCCAATCCCCAACTCGAACTGAGCGGCTCGCCGCTGCGCATCGCAGGCGGGCCGCAGGCCTGGGGCGAAGGGCCGCGGGTGGCCGGGGTCAGTTCATTCGGTTTCGGCGGCGTCAATGCGCATGTCGTGCTGCAGGCGCAGCCCGTGCCGGTGTGGCCGGCCGGTGCTGACGAGGCCGAAGTCGTTCTGCTGTCGGCGCGTGACGCCGACACGCTGCGCGCACGCGCGGCGCAGCTGTTCGACTACCTGTATCCGGATGTGCAGCCGCGCGTGCTGCTCGCACTTCAGCAGGCCAGCGGCGCACTCGATTTCGACGCGCAGTGGCCGGCACTCGGCGTTGATGCGGACACGATGACGCGCGCCGCGCAGTCGGCAGCGCAGCGGCTGGGCATCGACCCCGCGCGGCTCGATCTGCGCGACTGCATGTGCTGGGGCGAAGTCGCCGCCGCATTGAGCGAGGCGCTGCCCGCCGCGGTGCCGGATCGCCTGCACGCCCGCGCCAGCCTGTCGCGGACGACGCTGGCGCCGACGCTGCAGGCGCTGGCCAGTTCGCTTTTTCTCGGCCGCGATCTGCAATCGCATCGGCTTGCTGTCGCGGCGACGGACGTCAGTGGGCTCGCGCTGCAACTCGCGGCGTGGCTGTGCGATGCGCCCGCCCCCATGGTGGTCGTCGCGCAGAGCGCGAAGGACGGAGGCGGCGAGCGGCCGCTGCCCGACTGGCGGAGCGCAGCGGGGCTGGCCGACTGGCTGCGGGCGGAGCTCGCATTCCCCTCGCTGAGCGAACAGCTGTCCGCGCGCTACGCCGTGGGTTGTCCGGCGCGGGTGCCGCTGCCCACGCTGCCTTTCCGCCGCGATCGCGTGTGGTTCAGGGCGGTGGCACCGGTTGCGCCGCAGCCTGCCGCCGATGTGCCGCCCGCCGATGTGCCGCCCGCCCTTGTGCCGCACGACATCGACGCACTGCTCGGCCCGTGGATCGGCTTGTTCGGTCGCAGGCCTGCCTGCCTGCCGTCTCTGCTGCCGTGGCCGGGTCATGTGGCGACGAGCGGCGCCGTCAGTTTCATCGACGTCGCCTGGGCGGCCGCGTCGCCGCGTCACCGGCGCGTGCTGCCGACCCGTGCCGACGGCGGCCTGCGCTACCGCGCGCAGGCGGACGATGGCGCGCAGACATTGCTGCGCGTCGAGCGCATCGTCACCGGCGAGGCTCTGGAGGCGGCGGCGGGTGGTCCGCCGGCCTTCGTGATGGACGTCGCCCCGTCGTCAGACGATCCGCGCGCGCTGTGGATGCACTGGACGGTGGCCGTCGCCCGCGCACTGCAGGGCATGTTCCGCGACGCCACCACGGCGCCGCTGCTGCCTTACCGCGCGGCGCGGGTGAGCTGGGCCGAGCTGCCGACCGCGGGACCGCAACGCCTGCTGCTGAGCGCGGACGCTGACAGCGGTCGCCTGGGCGTGCGCGGCGAGATCGACGGCCGCATCGTGCTGCAGATCGACGGCCTTGAACTGCGCGAGGCGCGCTGGTTGGCACAGCCATCGAAGACCGGCGCGGAGATGCTGTCGTGAAGGCGGTCGTCTTTCCAGGGCAGGGCGCGCAGCGCAAGGGCATGGGCGTCGAACTGTTCGAGCGCTATCCGCGACTGGTGGAGCAGGCTGATGCCGTGCTCGGCTACAGCCTGCACGAACTGTGCACCGACGGCGCCGACCGTCTGATCGACACCCGCTATACGCAGCCCGCGCTGTTCGTCACCGGCTATCTCGGCTATCTGGATCACGAGCACCGGCACGGCGCGCCGACCATGCTGGCCGGACACAGCATCGGTGAATTCGTCGCGCTGGCGGCGGCTGGCGCGCTCGACTTCATCGACGCACTGCGTCTGGTCGACCGTCGCGCCCGCATCATGGCCGCCATCCGCGACGGCGCGATGGCGGCTGTCATCGGCCCCGGGCGCGACGAGGTCGACGCGTTGATCGTGCGGATGGGCGTCGATGGACTGGAGATCGCCAACGAGAACAGTCCCACGCAGACCATCGTCGCCGGCCTGTCGGGCGAAATCGACACCTTCGTCGAACGCTGCCGCGAGGCGGGCACGCGGGCGGTGCGCCTGCGCGTCAGCGGCGCCTTCCATTCGCGCCACATGCGGCCGGCAGCGACCGAGTTCGCGCAGGCGCTGCGCGAAACGTCGTTCCAGCCCCCGCGCATTCCGGTCATTGCCAACGTGACCGCACGACCGCACGACGCGCAGATCGCCGACGTGATGGCGGCCCATCTCTACAGCCCGGTGCGCTGGATGCAGTCGGTGCACACCATGCTCGACGCCGGCGTCAGCGAATTCGTCGAGATCGGCCCGGCGCCGGTGCTCGCACCGATGATCGACGAGATCCGCGCCGGCTGGCGCCCGCAGCGACGCGCAGCGGTGGCGGAGGTGCACTGGCCCGAGTTCGCGCCGCCGCCGGTTGCGGGTGCCCACGCCGCACTGGCTGCCGCGCTGCACCGGCTGTACGTCGAGCCGGCTGCCAGTGCAGCCGACTGGGCAGCGCTGTGGACGTGCGGACTCGATGTCGCCGGCTGGCCGCCGCTCGAGCTGGCGGCCACGCCGCGCAGCGTGCGCCGGCAGGTCCGCCGCGCACTGGAAACCCTGATTCCGGCGGCCGCGTCCGCGCAGCATGCCGACCCGTCTTCACCCTTGCACGGACGACACCCATGAGCACCGAACACGATATCGCGGACTTCATCACCACCTTCATCGCCGACCGCACCGGCGTGCCGGCGCACGACATCGAGCCGGAGGAGAACCTCGGCAGCTACGGACTGGGGTCGATGCAGGCGGTCGATCTCGTCGGTTCGCTGGAGGACCGCTACCGCGTGTCATTGTCGCCGGCACTGGTGTTCCAGTACCCGACAGTGGCCGAACTGTCGGTGGCCGTCGCGCAGCGCGCCGCTGCCACCGCGGGAGCCTGACGATGTACGCGCGCATCGAAACCGACGATCTCGCTGCCGGCCTCTACGACGAGGTGTCGACGCTGTCGGTCACCGACATCCTGCAGCGCCGTGCGGCGCGGCACCCGCAGCGCGTGCTTTTCCGCTTCCTCGACGAGCACGGCCGCGAGGAGGACCTGCTCACCTACGGCGACGCCTGGCGGCGCAGTACGGCGATCGCGGCCGTGCTGGCTGCGCACGGCGGGCCGGGCGACCGGGTCGCGCTGTTCTATCCGGCCGGTCTGGATTTCATCGTCGCCTTCCTCGGCTGCCTGCTGGCGGGGCGCGTTGCCGTGCCGCTCAACCTGCCGAGCAGGCGGCGCGTCGATCGCTGCCTGCGCATCCTGCGCGACTGCGGTTGCCGGCGCGCGCTCACCGTGTCGTCGCTGGAAGCGGGGCTGCGCGACATCCTGTCGGTCGACGCCGACCTGCCGCTGGCCTGGCTGGCGACCGACATGCTGCGTAATGAAGCGACCGCAGCCGGCATCGTGCCGCCGCCGGCCGACGAGCGCATCGCCTTCCTGCAGTACACCTCCGGCTCGACCTCGCATCCCAAGGGCGTCATGGTGAGCCAGCTCAACATCACCACCAATCTGCGCATGATGCGTACGGCCTGGGTGCTGGATCACACGTCGAACACCGTGTTCTGGCAGCCGCACCACCACGACATGGGCCTCATCCTCGGCCAGTTGCTGCCGGTCATGCTGGGCAACGAAACGGTGCTGATGGGCCCGAACACCTTCGTCCGCCAGCCCTTGATCTGGCTCGACGCGATCTCGCGCTACCGCGCGGTGCTGGCCGGTGGGCCGAACTTCGCCTACGAACTGGCGGCCCAGCGCTGGCAGCCGGGCCGGCTCGAAGGCTGCGACCTGTCCAGCTGGCGCATCGCGTTGAATGGCGCCGACGTCGTGCGCGCGGCCACGCTGGAACGCTTCGCCGCCACCTTCGGCCCGCTCGGTTACCGGCCCACCACCATGCTGCCGTGCTACGGGCTGGCCGAGGCGACGCTGTTCGTGTCTGGCGGCCCGGTCTGCGAAATGCCGCGCGTGCGCAGCATCGACGCGCATGCGGCCGAGACCGAAGGTCGCGTGCGCGAGGACCTCGGCGCCAGCGGACGCACCGTGGTCGGCTGCGGTCTGCCGTCGGACGAGATCGAGGTCGCCATCGTCGATCCGGCAAGTGGCGCGCGGCTCGGATGCGATCGTCTGGGCGAGGTATGGGTGTCGGGCGACACCAATGCGCTGGGCTACTGGCAGCTGCCGGAGCAGAGTGCGGCCACCTTCGGCGCCGAGATCGCCGGCGAGTCGGGGCGCCGCTACATGCGCACCGGCGACATCGGCTTCATCGGTGCCGACGACGGCCAGATCTATCTGTGCGGGCGGATGAAGGACCTGCTCATCGTCGATGGCCGCAACCTGCACCCGGAGGACGTCGAATACACCATCGTCGAGTCGCACCCGCTGATCAAGCCGCAGAGCTGCGCCGTGTTCGAGGATGACCGCGGCGAGCAACGCCGGCTGGTCGCGGTGATCGAAGCCGACCGCGAACTGAAGCGCGCACTGCCGGAGATCGGCAAGGCGCTGCGCATGCAGGTACGGCGCGCGGTGTCGGAAGAGCACGGCGTGGCCATCGCCGACATCGTGTTCATCGCACCGGCGACCTTGCGCAAGACCACCAGTGGCAAGGTGCAGCGCAGCCTGATGAAGCAGCTGCACCAGCAAGGCGGGCTCGACGTCATCGACGTGGCGGTGGCGCTCGATGCCGCCTGAGTCCGCCGGGCGGCTGGTGCGCATCTGCGACGCAGGTGCCGGTGCACCGGTGGTGCTGGCCGTGCCCTACGCCGGTGGCAGTGCGCAGTCCTTCTTCGCCTGGAAGCCGCTGCTCGACGGGCAGCTGACGCTGCTGGCACTCGAACTGCCCGGGCGCGGTCGCTGCTACGGCCAGCCGATGCCGTCGTCGCTGCTGGCGCTGGCCGACGGGCTGGTGCAGACGCTGGTCACCGAAGGCGTGCAGCCCGATCTGCTGTTCGGTCACAGCCTTGGCGCGCTGATCGCCTTCGAACTGCTGCGCGCGCTGCGCCGGCGTGGCCGGTCGCTGCCGGCTGCGGCGCTGATGTCGGGCCGCATCGCGCCCTCGCATCCGCGCACTTTCGGGCTGCCGCGCTTCGGGCGTGAGGATCTGGTCGAGTATCTGCGCGACCTCGGCGGCACGCCGGACAGCGTGCTGAACAACGACGCGGTGATCGACATGATGCTGCCGGTGCTGCAGCAGGATCTCGAACTGATCGCCGGCTACGACTACGCGCGGGCGGCGCCGCTGGATATCGACCTGAACACCGCCGGCGGTTTCGACGACGACCGCGTGCCGCTGTCCGGCCTGCTCGGCTGGCGCGATGAATGCACCGGGCGCTTTGCGCTGCACATGCATCCGGGCGGCCACTTCTTCGTCGAAACCGAGCGTGCCGCGATGGCCGCCCTGTTGTGCGAACTGGCCGCGCGCGGTCCGCGCGCCAAGGCAGCCTGACCGTGCACAGGCTTCCCTCGGGCACGGTGCGGGTGTTCGTATCGCCGATGGCGGCCTACGATGCGGTCAGCCTGCGCCAGCTCGAACGCGCGGTGCTGGTGCCCGAGGAACAGCGCCGCGCGCGCGTCATCCTGCGCCCACCCAGTCGCGACGCCTTCATTGCAGCGCACGCGCTGAAGCGTCTCGTAGTGCGCGCGCTGCTCGGGCACGCCCCGAGTTTCGCCTGTGAGGCGGGCGGCAAGCCGGTGCTTGCAGGCGATGCGCTGCACTTCAACATCAGCCACTGCGACAGCCATGTCGCGCTGGCGCTGTGCGGCAGCGCGCCGGTGGGCGTCGACGTCGAGTCGGTGCCCATGCGGGTGTCGATGCCGCAGGTGATGCAGGCCGCTCTGACGGCGAGCGAACGCTCGCGCGTGATGGCGGAAAGCGACCCCGAGCGCTCCTTCCTGATCCACTGGACGGCCAAGGAGGCCTACGTGAAAGCCACCGGCGAAGGTCTGGCGCGCGGTTTCGACACGCTCACGCTGGGTGCAGGTGCCGGGCCCCTTCATCTGCTCGGCGAGCGGGTCGCCGCGCACAGTCTGCACTGCCGCTCAGCCCGCGAGCACGTGTTGTCGGTCTGCGCCCTGGGCGAAAAGGAAGACGCGGTGCAGCAGGTGCGGATCGAGTCGGTCATCTGTTCGCTGCGCGGTGTCGAGGTCCTGCACTCGCGCTAGCACAGTCCCGGTGCCGCGGCCGTCGGTTACGAAATGATGGGAATGATTCGTACTCCTGTTTAACCGGACTGTGGGATACTTTTGCGCACCCGAATCCGGTCCCGCAAATGACAGACCCATCCAGCTCTGCCGTCCTGACGTCGACGCTGCGTGCCGTGCTGCGCCCGGTGGTGCGCCTGATGCTGGCGCGCGGGGTCACCTTGCCGCTGGCGGTCGAACTGCTGAAGCGCGTTTACGTGCAGGTTGCGCTCGAGAATGCGGGGCGCGACGGACCGGTCACCGACAGCCGGGTGAGCCTGCGGACCGGCGTGCATCGCAAGGACGTCAAGCGGCTGCGCAGTCTGCCCAGCGCGCACGCTGATCTGCCGCGCAATGTGTCGCTTGGCGCGCAACTGATCAGCCGCTGGCTGGGGCAGGCGCCGTGGCGTGATGCGACCGGCGGCGCGCGGCCCTTGCCGCGGCTGGCGAGCGCCGGCGGCGGCACCTCGTTCGAAGCGCTGGTTGCGTCGGTGAGCAAGGACATCCGTGCGCGACCCGTGCTGGACGAGTGGCTGCGACTGGGCATTGCCCACCTGAATACGCGCGACGAGGTGGTGCTGAATACCGGTGCTTTCGCGCCGCAGGAGGGCGCCGACGAGCAGCTCGCGCGTTTCGCGCTGCACGTCGGTGACCACGCGATGGCGGCCGTCGACAATCTGCTCGGTCAGGGCGATTCGTGGTTCGAGCGCGGCGCGCATTATCGCGGGCTGTCGGCGGCGGCGGCGGCGGCGCTGCATGCCCGGGCTTCGGAACTGGGTGCAAAGGCCCTGCAGTCGCTGGAACGCGACACCGCTGCGGGCGCCCGGTCAGCCGACGATGCAGGTCGGCGACTCACGGTCGGCATATACGTCTACGCGGAACACGACAGGCAGCGCTGAAGCGGGCGCTTCAGCGCGCACTCAGCACGCCCAGTTGTTCGACCTCTTCGGCCAATGCAGCACCGAGCAATGCGTGCTGGTCGGCATCCAGGTGCACGCCGTCGTGCGGGCTGGCGCTGATCAGGCGACCGGCGTCGAAGAAGGCGCAGCCCAACTCATTGCACACCGCCTGCAGCGCATCGGCCAGACCGACGCATTTCGTTTCCCCGCCGACGAATTTCTCGGCGATCGGGCCTTTGGGCGAAGCGATCGGCGGCGGTGCGACGACCAGCACCGGCGGCACCGGCATGCCGGGTTCGATCGGCGCTTCGCGGATCGCGCGCACCAGCGTTGCCGTGCCCTGGGCCGAGTGCCAGGCGGTGTGCGGGTGCATGGACTGGAAGTCATTGGTGCCCAGCATCAGCACCACCAGCGACAGCGGTGAGTGGATCTCGATGCGCTGGGCCAGACCGGAGAGACCGTTGCGGCCCGGCTTGAAGGGGTCCTCCCACACAGTGCGGCGCCCGTTCAGACAGTCCTCGATCACGCGCACGCGGCGCTGGTCGCCGTTGAGCGCGTTCTCCATCACGCCCGGCCAGCGGCGGTCGAAGTCCAGCCGCCGTCGCGTGGTCGGCACGATGCCCCAGGACAGCGAATCGGCATAGACGAGTATCTGCTGCATCAATGCCTCCATCAAAAAATTAAATGAATGCGTGGGCCAGTTTGACACGCTACGGATGCTGCGATGCGCAAATGCCGTGCGCGTGCGCGTTGCCGACGGTCATCGTCGGGCGATCGGCCTTGTGGGGGCGCTGGAGGCGTGAATGAACATGTCCGTGGAATGTCATTTCGATGTTTGTGGTGTTCGGCCGAAACGGCTTGCAGACGTCGTTTGTCACTGATTTGGTGACAGGTTGAGGCGCTCAAGGCGATCCGGCGGACGCCGTAAAGTCGGTCGTTGCCTGCACTGGAGGAGAACCGGCCGGCAGCGACTTCCGCCCCTTACCGCTGGAGAGATAACGATGACAACGCGCTCGACGAACTTGCCCGACAGCCTGGCCGAGCAGGCCGCTCCACCGGCGCAGCGCGTGGATCTGCGCCGCGCGAATCACCTGCGCATGGGCAGCTTTGCCTTCTGTGCGCTGTTCTTCGCGCTGTTCGGGCTGGCGGCCGCCTTCGGCTGGGTGGACCCGCGCGCCGCGGCGCTGCTCGCCTGTGCCGCCGGCGCGATGATCGCCTTCGCCGATGCGCTCTACATCCGTCAGATGGACCACACGATAGGGCTGATGGCCGATGCGCTGGCCGACAGCGGACGCAATGTGAACGATCTGTCGAGCGAGTTCGTGCTGCCGGAAAGTTCGCCGGTGAAGGCGATCAGCAAGCTCATCGCCGAGCGCGACGGCCGCGTCCGCGACATGGTGTTCCGCGTGCGTCGCGGCACGCTGGGCGCGGCCTGTCATACCGCCCACCTGACGCGCTCGTTGCGCGATACGGCCGGTCTCGCGCAGTCGCAGCGGGCGCTGGCCGAACAGGTGTTCGCCGCCAGCGAAACCTCGCGCAGCGCGGTCGACAGTGCGCGCCAGCACGCCAATGATCTCGACGAAGCAACCACGCGCCACCTGCAGGCGGCACGCGTGTCGCTGGAGGAGCTGCAGTCGGCGGCCGCGCGCGTCGATGAGTTCGAGGCCCGCGTGCAGGCCTTCAACCGCACCGTGCAGCAGCTGCAGAATCAGTCGGCGGAAATCAGTCAGGTGGTGCAGATCATCAGCAGCATTTCCGACCAGACCAATCTGCTGGCGCTGAACGCCTCGATCGAGGCGTCGCGCGCCGGCGAGAACGGCCGCAGCTTCGCGGTCGTGGCCGACGAGGTGCGCTCGCTGGCCGAGCAGGTCAAGGCGGCGACCGAGGGCGTGAGCCAGAACATCGACCGAATGAACCGGCTTGTCGCCGGCACGCGCAGCGAGACCGACGACATCCGCGACCACATCCTGGCGACCGGCGAGGCGGTGCGGCGCGCCTCTGGCCGCTTCGGCAGCATGGTCGGCGAGTACGAGGTGATGGGTGAGCGGATCGCCCGCACCGGCGACGCGATACGCAGCCTGAGCGACACCAACGACCGCATCCATACGCTGGTCAGCGACATCCATACCGGCTGCGACCAGGTGGCCAGCCTGATGCTCGATGGCGAACAGAACCTGACTAAGGTGAGCCGTTCGACCGAACGCATCCAGGATCTGGCGGCCTCGTTCCGCGTCGGCTCCGACCAGCTCGAATCCATCGTCGGCGCGCTCGGCCGCTACCGCGACGAATGCAGCGCCGCGGTCGCCGGTGCTGCCACCGTGCTGGTTGACGACGACGGCGAGGAGGTCGCCCCGCGAGCCGGTCGCGTCGCCGCGCTGCCGGAGGTCACGCGCGCGCTCGGCGCATTGAGGGGCGAGGTCAGCGCATTGCGCTATGCGCTGGTGACCAATCCGGCGGGGCAGGTGCTGGGCAGTACCGGCAACTGTCCGGCGCCGGCCGATATCGCCCAGCGCGCGGCGAAGAGCGAGCGCGCGCTGCTTATGCAGCCCTTCGCGGCCGACGACGGCACGCTGTATTTCGACATCGCGCTGCCGATCCGTCGCGGCGAGCGCAACTGGGGCACGCTGCGCGCCGGCGTGCCGGCCGAACTGATGCTGGCGGCCTGAGCCGCCGCCGCGACAACCGAGTTCGGGAGAACAGCATGCTTTCGCACGAGCAGATGCAGCAGGCCGCCCAGGGCGGCCGCACGCAGCACGCGGTCTATGTCTATGAAGCACCGGTGCGGCTGTGGCACTGGATCACCGTACTGGCGATGACGGTGCTGATGGCCAGCGGCTACTTCATCGGTACGCCCTTCCTGATGCTGCCGGGCGACGACGCCGGCATGTATCTGATGGGCTATGTGCGCTTCGCCCATTTCGCCGCCGGCTACATCCTCGCCATCGGCTTCGCCGGGCGCATCTACTGGGCGCTGGTCGGCAACGAGCACGCACGGCAGATCTTCATGCCGCCGCTGTTCAAGCTCGCCTGGTGGAGCGAGGTCATGTTCGAACTGCGCTGGTACTTCTTCCTCGAGGACAGACCGAAGAAGTACGTCGGCCACAACCCGCTGGCCGCGGTGATGATGTTCTTCCTGTTCGTGCTCGGCACGCTGTTCATGATCTTCACCGGCTTCGCGCTGTACAGCGAAGGCGCCGGCCACGGTCACTGGAGCGGTGTCGCATTCGGCTGGGTACTGTGGCTGATCGGCGACAGCCAGACGGTGCACAGCCTGCATCGCCTGGGCCTGTGGCTGCTGCTCAGTTTCATCCTCGTCCATGTGTATGCCGCGTTGCGCGAGGACATCATGAGCCGGCAGAGCATCATTTCGACGATGATCAGCGGCTGGCGCTCCTTCCGCGACTGACGCGCGCTGCGCGCAGACGGCGGCTCAGCACGACGCAGGCAAGTACCGACAGGCCGGCCGCCAGCATCTGCAGCGCCGACGGTTCGGGCACCTGGGCGACGACGGCGTTGAACACGACGTCGTCCACCGTTGCCTCGCCCTGCGCCGCGTTGCCGGACAGCTGGCCACCGGCGGCGATGACGATGCGGTGCATGCCGGCGACCGACAGCGTCAGCGTTTCGAACAGTGAATCGCCGGGGCAGGCGAAGGCAGTCGCGCAGCCGGACAGCACTTGGGCGATCTGGTTGCCATCGAGGTCGTAGGCGGTCAGGCCGTTGCCGGGGATGTCGATGTCGCCCAGCGTGATACTTAAGAAGTCGGTCACCGCCGGGCGGAACATGTTGCCCGGATCGACGAAGGTGAGCGTGATTCCGCGAAAGCCGCCGCCGTTAAGCGTGTTGACGCCGCTCGCCGCGCAGCAGCCGTCGAAGACGGTCACGGCGCCGTAGTCCGACGCGATGAGCAGGCCGCGATCAGCGTACTGGGTGCTGACGACGGCGTCGCGCAGCAGCTCCTCGAAATCCAGCGTCACCGGGGCGGCACGCACCAGACCGCTGCACAGCAGCAGCGCAATCGTCAGCAGGGCTTTCATGCGGATCTCCGGCGGGTGGCTATGCCGCGGACGGGTGCAAGAAGCGCGCCGCATTTGCAGGCGGCTGATTCAAATGAAAATTTCTGTATCGGGCCCGATCGCCGGGCGGGCGTTGTCAATTCCTTCGACATGCGCCCGCCGGCTGCGCGCAGGATCAGGCGCCTTCCGGCCGCACCTTCGGAATGCTGCCGTCGGAGCGCCCCTTCAGATAGGCGTACAGGTCGTCGAACTTGTCGGCGAGGTAGGGGTGGCCCGGCATGCCGCGCTCCAGCCGGCCGTCTATCACCGCGTGCCGTACTTCGTCCTTCGAAAGCTTCTTCAGCGATTCGATCAGCGACGGGCCGACCATGCCCTCCTGCGCCGGACCGTGGCAGCGCTCACAGGCGGCCGAGCGCCAGGTCTTCCAGCCCTTCACGATATCGCCACCGGCGACCGCCGTGCCGTCCGCCGGCGCGGCGCTCGAAGCCGGCGCAGGAGCCGGCTGACCGGACGGAATGGGACGAGCGTTCTCCGTGGTGTCGGGCGGGGTTTTGCCGTTCGGCGTGGTCGGTGCGTTCTGCATCGTATCGGCCGGGGTGGGCGGCGTCGCGCTCGGGCTGGGCGCATCGGGCAGCGGTGACGCGGCGGGGGGCGAAGGCAGTGCCGGGGCGGCGGTATCAGCCGCGGGTGCGGCGGCATCGGCCGACGGGGCAGTGATGGGTTTCGGCGGATCCTGCGGCTTGTCGCAGGCGGCGAGCAGCAGGGCAAGGCTTGCGACGGCGAGATGCGTGGTTTTCATGGCGATCCTCCAGTCTGTTGTGGGTGGGAATCGATCCCTGTAGACGATGGTAGGCCGGATGTGACCGGCTGGTGCGCGATGTAGTCCTGTGCCGACGCTTTGCCGCTTCGTGGCATGCTGCGTGTTCAACAAGAACCACCCGAGGAGACGCATCCGTGAGCAGACTGTACGACCCGCAGCACCGCAGCTTCCAGGACGAGTTCGGTACTCGCGCGATGGCCGACCGCATCGAGGAACTGGCCTGCCGCACCGAATTCGACGACGACAGTCGGGGCTTCATCGAATCGATGGACATGTTTTTCCTGTCCACCGTCGATGCGCGCGGTCGTCCGACGGTGTCGTACAAGGGCGGCGACCCCGGCTTCGTCCGCGTGGTCGATGAGAGGACGCTGGTGTTCCCGAGCTACGACGGCAACGGCATGTTCTATTCGGTCGGCAACATCGCGCAGAACGCCGAGGTCGGCCTGCTCTTCATCTCGTTCGAGAAGCCGCACCGTATCCGCGTGCAGGGCAGGGCCACGGTGTCGCGCGACGACCCGATGATGGCCTTCTACAGCGAAGCCGATTTCGTCGTCCGCGTCGAACTGTCCGAGCTGTGGCAGAACTGTCCGCGCTATATCCACCGCTACCAGCGCGTCGACCGCTCGCGCTACGTGCCGCGTCCCGACTGCGAAACGCCGCTGGCCGAGTGGAAGCGCATCGACCTCGTGCAGGACGTGCTGCCGCCGGCCGATGCGGCGCGTGCCCAGGCCGCCGGCACGGTTGCGATCGAAGAGTGGATGGAAAAAGTGAAGACCGGCCACCCGGAGGCCTGACCCGGCTTCGCTCGCACCGGCTCAGCGCAGCAGGCGAGACGGGATGAGGCGGCGCAGCGGCCCGCTGGCGATCTCGCGGAAGCGAGGGCTGTGCAGGCAGATGCCGCCGGCCAGTCCGACGATGCAGCCGAGCAGGGTGTCAAAGAAGCGCGCCAGCACCAGCGGGCCAGGCACGGTGTGGCCCAGTGTGCTGGCCTCGGCCAGCAGGATGGTGAGCGGCGTGATGAACACCACCGCGATGCCGTAATGACGCACCACCATCGCCTCGATCACGAAGCTCAGCGCCATCACGCCCAGGCCCACGCTCCACGGACCCAGCGGCAGCATCAGCATGCCCCACGCTAGCACCATGCCGATACCGGTGCCCAGCACCCTTTGCAACTGCCTATTCCACACCGCGCGCAGCGACGCGCCTTGGATCACCGCCAGGCAGCTCACCGGCACCCAGTAGGGCTTGTCCAGCTGCAGTGCCTGGGCCAGCGCCAGCGAAATGCCGACGAACACGCCAATCACCACCGAATCGAACACGACGAAGTCGAAGCTTGGCGCCGGCGGCGGAACCACCGGTGCCGGCGCACGACGGCGCAGTGCGTGCAGGCTGTAGACGAAGCCGATCAGGCAGGCGAGCAGGCAGCCCAACGCGATCAGGCCGACTCGCGCCGGCAGCGTTGCCGGTTCGACCGGTGTATAGACGCCGATCGCGGCCGCCATGACGAAGAACAGGCTGCCAGGCGGCCCCATGCCATAGACGCGGCACACCATGGTGACGACGATGGCGACGAAGGTCAGCACCGGAATCAGCAGCGGCGCCAGCGACGGTGGCAGCAGATGACTCAGCGCGCCCAGCGCGTAGCAGGCGACCATGCCGAAGGCGCTCGCCATCAGGGACACCATGCGATGTGACAGCGGTGTCGCCGGCAGGTAGAGAAAGACCAGACCGCCCAGAGAGGCGACCAGTCCGTCGGCCAGACGCCCGTAGTGCGCGCCGGCCAGCAGCGGCAGACCGGTGGCCAGTGCGGCCGCAAACGGCATCTGCCAGGCGCGGTCGCTCGCGTGCAGCGTAGTGAGCTGACGCACTTCGGCGACGAGTGTCGCCCTCAGGCGGTTCCAGGCGCCCGGTGAAACCATCGACAGTCCTTCTGGAGGTGGATCTGTCCGACAGGTTAATCGGTCGGCACCGTCGGCGGGAACGCCGCCGCCACATCGCCTGGTCGGCAGGTGCTCAGCGGCCGGGGAGTCCGCGTTCTGCGCAGTTCGTGTCGCGAAAGGGGCCACGCACCGTCAATCTGGCGCCCTGCCGGGTCCGGACGCAGGTTGTTTCCTGGCCGTTCAGCGTGCTGCGCCAGACGTATCGCGGTGCCGGCGCAGCAAGCGCGCATCGCATCAGGGGGTTACAGGCGGAAGCGCCCGGTCAGTTCGTCGAGCCGGGAGGCCAGGGACTGCAGGTGGGTGACCGAGCTGGCGAGCGTGTCGACGGCCGACTGGTTCTGTCCGGACATGCTGGCGATGTGCTCGACGTTGCCGGCGATGTCGCTGGCGGCGCGGCTCTGCTGTTCCAGCGCCCGGTTGATGGCGCGTACCTCGTCGGCGGCGACCGATACGGCGTGGTGCGCGACGGTGATGACGCCGGCGGCCGAGTCGCTCGACGACTCGGCGACGCCGACCGCGTTGCGCCCCTGTGTCAGCGCGTCCGACAGACCGGCGGCCCGCTCCGACAGCGAGCGCGTGATGGTGTCGATCGCTGCCGCCGACGTGCCGGACTTCTCGGCCAGCTTGCGCACCTCGTCGGCCACCACGGCGAAGCCGCGGCCCTGTTCGCCAGCGCGTGCGGCTTCAATCGCGGCATTCAGCGCGAGCAGATTGGTCTGGTCGGCGATCTCGCGCACCTCGCGCGTCATTTCGGTGATCTGGCGGGCGTTCTCGACAAAGGCGTCGGCAGCGCCCGACACCTCGTTCATCACGCTGGCGGTGCGGCCGATCGAGCCGCGCAGTTCGGTCAGGTGGGTCTGCGCCCGGGTCGATTGGTCGAGCGACTCGTCGGCCTGCCGCGCCGCGTTGCCGGCGTTGTCCGCCACCATGCGGATGCCGGCCGTCACCTCCTCGATCGACGACGCGGTCGAACTGGCCGCCTGGGTCTGCGCGCTCGAGGCGGTAGCCACCCGCTGCGATTCGCCGCCGACCACCGACGAGGCCTCGACCAGCGAGTGGGCGGATTGCTTGAGCTGCAGCACCAGTGCGCCCAGGTCCTTGCGGATGCGCTCGGCGCTCTGCGCGATGGCTCCGAGCTCGTCGCGCGTGGTGCAGGCGACCGGCTGGTGGAAGTCGCCGCTGGCCAGCCGTTCGAGATCGGACGACAGGGTCTTTGCCGGGCCGATGATGGTGCGCTGAAGCGCCCACATGAAGAGGCCGAAGGCGACGACCACGACGACCGCGAAGGCGGCGCCGGTCAGCATGAGCTTGTTCAGCGTGGCGGCGCGGATCGCCAGCGCCTCGGCGCGCGTGATGTCGCCGGTCAGCGTGTCGATGGCCGACCACTCAACGCCGAGGCCGACCACCGCGGCGACCAGCAGCGCAGCGGTGCCGCCGCCGCAGATGACCAGGAGCTTGTTGCGGATGCTGCGGGAGATGAAGTCCATTGCGGTGTCCGGGGATGCGCTGTGCGTTAACACGCGGGTTAACGACCGCTATCGCGCAAACTTGCGCCGATCGGGGGGCTCTCCGGCTGACAGTTGACCTGCATCAGCCGGACGCGAGATGTCGGTGGGCGCTGCCCGGCGAACCGCTTGCGGCGTCTGTGGTCTGTCCCGCGTCGCGGCGCGTTCCAGTCGCCGCAGTCTGGAGAGTCATTCATGTATCGGCGCATCCTCGTCATTCTCGCCCTTGCCGCACTCACGCCTGCGCGGGCCGAGGACCGGCCGGCGCAGGCTGGAGATTTCATCGAGGTATTCCAGGGTCTGTTCGGCGAGCACCGGGGCGAGCGCAAGGGCCACGCCAAGGGTGTCTGTGCGGTCGGCAGCTTCACCGGCAGCGCCGACGCCGCCCGGATGTTCAGGGCACCGCTGTTCTCGGGTACGCGCTGGCCCGCGCAGATCCGCTTCTCGATGGCCGGAGGCGACCCAGCGGTCGCCGACAACGCACGTTCGCCACGCGGGCTGGCCGCACAGTTCGAACTCGACGACGGCCGAGTGCACAACATCGCCACGCTGAACACACCGGTGTTCGGCGCTGCGACGCCCGAGAGTTTCCTCGGCCTGCTGCGCGCCTCGCTGCCCGGCCCGGACGGCCGGCCCGATCCCGACAGGGTGGCCGCCTACCGCGCTGCGCATCCGGACACGCTGGCGCAGTTCCGCTGGCTGCAGCAGAACCCGCCGCCCTGGAGCTATGCCAGCGCGCAGTACTTCGGACTGCATACCTTCCATTTCGCGACGGCAGAGGGTGAGCGCGCGGTGCGCTGGCGCCTTCAGCCGCGCGACGGCGTGCGCGGCCTCACCGACGACGAGCGCGGCGCCGCCCCGCGCGATTTCCTCGCCGCCCGGCTGGCCGAGCGGGTGGCTCGCGGTCCGGTCCTGTTCGACTGGATCGTCACCCTCGCTCAGCCCGGCGACAGCGAGTCCGACCCGTCAAGGGCCTGGCCGGAAGGTCGCACCGAACTGGTGGCCGGCACACTGACGGTCACTGCCGTCGGCGGCGATGCCTGCACCGGTCTGAACTTCGACCCGAACGTGCTCAGCGAGGGGATACGGGCGGGCGATGATCCGATCCTGAAGATGCGCTCGCCGGCTTACGCGATTTCCTTCGGCAAGCGTCTGGGCGGCCGCTGAAGCGGCCACTTCAGTCCGCTGACTGGCGAGGTTCGCAGCGCACCTCGGTCAGCACCGAGTTGGCGATGAAGCACTGCTCGTGCGCCGCGTGGTGCAGCGCCGTCAGCTCGGACGTCGTCGGAATGTCCGGGCCGGCGAAGCGGACCGCCGAGCGCAGCGTGACCGTCGCCACGTACATCCGGCCGTCGGCCTTGCGTGCCAGTTCGCCCTCGGCCGCATCCTCGTAACGATCCACGACCAGCCGCTTGAGCGCCGCCAGCTGCAGGAAGGTGAGCATGTGGCAGGACGCCAGCGCGGCGACGAACGCCTCTTCCGGATCGACCGCGTCCTCGGCGGAATACGGCAGCGGCACCACATGCGGCGACGACGACCCCGCCACCTCGACACCGCCGTCGAAACGGATCAAGTGGCGCCGGCTGTAGCGCTTGTCGATGAAGGGCTGGTCCCCGCGGGTCCAGAGGATTTCGGCGGTGTGTCGGGACATGGCTGCGGCGGACGATGGTCGTGCGACAAGCGTGCGGTCATCGGCCACGGCGCGCAAGTGCGGCGCGCTCACTGCCAGCGGCAGCCGCGCTCGTAGATCAGCGGCTCATCTACCAGCACCCCTTCGGCGACCGTGTCGTGCTGCATCGCGTCGATCAGCACCGGGCGCCCTGTCGCGCCGTCCAATTGCAGCAGGTAGCGGGCGCCGGCGGCGAGGTTCGCCTGCATCACGTAGCACTTCAGATGCTGCGGAAAGAAGGGAAAACCGTAGGGCACATCGCTCAGCCACAGCACGCGTTCGCCGGGATGCAGCACATAGCTGAAGGCGCGGGCGCGGCTGGACACCTGCACGCCCGGCAGCGGATTCTCGTCGACCGCGCGCAGCAGCACGGGGTGGTCGGTATCGATGTCCAGGCGCACTGCGCCGGTGTCCGCCAGGTCGGCACCGTCGACCGGCACGATACCGCGGCTCAGTGCGACGCAACCGTGCAGTACGAGGGTCAGTGTCAGCAGAACGAAGCGGCGGAATCGCATCGCCGGGTGTGCTCAGCTGCCGCGCTGGCCAAGCAGCCGCAGCGTTTCGCCGTCCGGCTGTCCGTCGTAGAACGCCGCGAGCGCGGCGCGGAAGCAGGGCTGGTCTGGCGCCACTTCGGCAAACAGGGTCAGGCAGGAGCGGAATTTCAGTGCATCGACCGCGTCGAGGATGTCTTCGGGGCGCTGCCCCGCATGGCCGAGCACCGCTTCGACGCATTCGAGCAGACGCCTGCCCAGCAACGGGTGCGCGATGTAGGCGGTCGCTTCTGCGCGGTCGGCGATGCCGTATTCGCGCGCCATCTGGCTGCGGCCGAGGGCGCGCAGTTGCGGCAGCACGTACCAGATCCAGTGCGTGCGCTTGCGGCCTTCACGCAGTTCCTGCAGCGCCTGCGCGTAGTCGCGCGCCTGGGCCTGGACGAAGCGGTCGAGCGGATCGGCTGCCAGCGGGTTCATGTGCGCGATTGTGCGCCGACGAGGCCCTGCACAGTCGTTACCTTGCTGCGGCGCTCGCGCGGAAAACGGATGCTCTGGGGATCGAGGAAATCGAGCACGTCCACGAGTGCGTTCTGCAACGCGACCAGCCGTGGGCGGGCTGCGGCCGGATCGGCGCCCAGCGCGCGCACGTCCGTGCGCAGATTCTCGACCAAGGGGTCGTGGCCGACAGCCAGCCGGTCGAGGAAGGTGGCGTAGCCGACGCACGATGGCCCGCGGGCGTCCTCGACAATCATGCGCTCGCCTATCGCCCGCTGCTCGCCGGCGAAGACGCGGAACAGGCGCGAATGTCGGTCGGTCTGGAAGGTGCCGGTAAGGTCGTCCTGGATCTTCGCCAGTCGCCGTGTTGCCTCGTCCTGCCCGAGATCGATGTACTGGATGTCGCGGCGGACGATTTCCGTCCAGGCGAAGTACTGGGCGATCAGGAATGCGGTGTTGTCGATGACGTAGGCGCGCTCACGCTCGTCGCCGCGTTCAAGATGCACCGCCAGAAGGTTCTGCTGCAGGATGTTGTACAGCCTGCTTTGCAGATCGTAGGCCGCTCGCGCAAGCGGCTCGCGGTAGCGGGCGGTTGCCCGTTCGGCATCGAAGCGGCGTTGTTCGGTGACACGCAGGCCCTCGAGATCCGCCGCCAGCCGGGTGGTCCTGACCTGGCCCCACAGTGCAATGGCGGCGGACGCCAGCGCGACCGCGGCCGAGATCAGGGCAAGAACCAGTTCGATCTGCATGCGTCCGCTTCCTCCGGTCGATACTTGCGAGTGCAGCGGGGCTCCGTTGCCGGCGCGCAGTGTGCCGCCCCTACCGCCTGATCGTCCGGCGACGCAGAGCGACAGCGACCAGGGACATGCCGCCCGCGAGCAGCACGGCGGCAGAAGGCTCCGGTACGGCACTGACCCAGGCTATCGGTTGTGCAGAAGTGAGCGTGACGCCATCCGGCAAGGTCATGCGCAGGCTGACGGTCGAGGTGGCGTCGATCGTGGCGAGCGAGCCGTCGTCGACGCTGACCGATCCGGCGAACTCGAACTCGAAGTCCGCACGGCCGCCGGGGGCGATGGTCAGTTCGCCGAAGGACATGCGGTAGTCGATGCCGCCGACCTCGTTCATCGTGACGTCGAGCAGCGCGTCGCCGGTCGTGCTGGCGCCCGGCAGCAGGTTGCCGCCGGCGCTCAGGGGCGATTCGAAATAGGTCTGGCTGAACAGGCTCTGTCCGCCACTGCCCGCCGTGCCGCTGACCTTGAAGAAACCGCCGACTGTGCGTTGCACACCTGAAATGCCGCTGCCGACCGAATGCGAAAGCACGGCGTCGACGTCGACCTCAATCGACCGCGCGGCGAAGGTGATTGGCACCTCGCCCGGATTGACGACGCTGAAGAAGAAGCCGACCGATGCCTGCCCGCCACGGATGCCGTTGCCCGCCGGGCCGGTCGTGTAGAGCTGGCCAAGTCCGCTGCCGAAGTCGAAGCGCGCCGACGACACGCCCACCTCGGCCTGCGCCGACCACGGATCGCGGTCGTCGATCGCAGCCGCGGCGCCGAGGCTGGAATCGAAGGCATAGGCGGCGGCTTCGGTGAATGACAGGTTGAGCAGCAGTGCGTCGGCCCGGACGGGCGTGGAGACCAGCAGGCTGATGACGGCGGCGGCGGCGAGCCAGCGGGGGCGGACGGACATGATCGGTCTCCTGTCTGGGCGGGCCGGTGCCGCTCCGGTGGCGGTTGGCACTGCGCCATGACTGAAAGCTAGTTATGCCGCACCGATCATGTCAAGAAAATGAACCGTCCGTCGCCGCGTGTCATGGCGCCATCGTCAGCGCTTCGCCGCGCGCGCCTGCCGCTTCCGCCACCAGATGACGAGGCCGGTGACCGACAGCGTGGCGACCGCCAGACCCATCAGGGAAATCAGGATGCGGCCGGGCAGGCCGATGATGCGGCCGGAATGCAGCGGAAATTGCGCCTGCAGGAAGATGTCGCCGGCGCTGCCTTCACCCGGCACGACCTCGCCGGCAAGCGCTCCGCTGTGACCGTCGAGGTAGAGCCAGGGCACGCCCAGTCCGCCGGTGCCGTGGTCGTCGCCGGGGGCGAAGAAGCCGACGCCGTACAGACCGTAGCCGTCGGCGTAGAAGATCGCCCCGGCCGGCGCCGTCCAGCCACGACGTGCCGCTTCGGCGCGCGCCAGTTCGAGCACCGCTGCGCGATCCAGCGTCGGTTCGATCGGCTGGTCGCGTGGCCGCGGCGTCATGCTGTCGAAGGGGTTGGGACTCAGCGTCGACAGCATGCCGGTCAGCGGTGCGACGACCTGGCTGCGCAGATTCATCGATACCGAAGTGACGGCCAGCAGCAGCACGAGTAGCCACAGCCAGACGCCGCCCGAGCGGTGCAGGTCAAAATTGAGCCGGTAGCCGCCCTGGCGCCAGCGGAAGGCGAAGGATTTGCGCCACGGCGACGCCTTCGGAAAGCTGATGTAGAGCGCGATCAGGCAGTCCACCGTCCAGCCGATGGCGATCAGCCCCATGAACCACATGCCCAGCTCGATGCCCCAGCCGTCCGGGATGTGCATCGAGTAATGCAGCTTGTAGAGGAAGGGCAGCAGGTTTTCGCGGCTCAGCGAAATGTCGCCCCACATGCGGCGGCTCTGGATGGCGCCGCTACCCGGGGCGACCGCCAGCTGGTTGAAGCCGGGTTCGTAGCGCCTGGCGGTCGCCGGATCAACGCGCGGTTCGACCCAGATCTGCTGGGTGTGACCGGGTTCGGCAGCCAGCGGCAGGTAGTTCACGCGCAGCCGCGGGTCGGCGGCTTCGATGCGGCGCGCCAGTTCGAGCGCGGGGACGGGTGTGTCGGTGGCCGGGGCGTCGAAGAACTGCGGATTGAGCCACTCGTCCAGCTCGTGATCCCAGGAAATGACGGCGCCGGTCAGCCCCGACACGAACAGGAAGACGGCGGCTGCGAGGCCGAACCAGCGGTGCAGCAGGGTGAGGAAGGTGCGCATGTGCGTGTGCGGGCAGCGGGCGGCAGGCCGCCCGCACGCCGCTTACCAGCGGTAGTTGAGACTGGCCATGACGAAGCGGCCACGGCCGCGGTAGCAGTAGCCGTCGTGGCACATCAGGTATTCCTTGTCGGTCAGGTTGTTGGCGCGCACCGCGACGGTGGCGCCGCGCAGCAGGCTGCCGAGGTCATAGCCGACGCGGGCATCGATCAGCGTGTAGCCGCTGTTGGTGCCGGTGTTCTGGCCGTCGGAATAGGTTTCGCCTATCCAGCGTGCACCCACGCCGACGTCGAGGCCGCCGATGAAGGAATACTTGCCCCACAGCGACGCCATCTGGCGCGGAATGCCGACCGGTCGCTTGCCTTGGTTGCCGTCGTTGGAGCGGGTCACCTCGACGTCCTGCAGCGTGTAGGCGCCGATCAGCTCAAGCCGCTTGAACAGACGCGCGTTCGCTTCGAGCTCGATGCCGCGGCTGCGCGTCTCGCCGGTCTGGATCTGGTTGTTGATGTTGTCCGGGTCGCGCGTCAGCGCGTTCTGCTGCACGAGGTGGAACACGCTGGCGGTCAGCAGCATGCTGCGGCCGGCCGGCTGGTACTTGATGCCGCCCTCGACCTGCTTGCCCTCGGTCGGCCGGAACGCATCACCAAGTATGTTCGTGCCGAACTGCGGCGAGAACGAGGTGGCGTAGCTCACGTAGGGTGCGAGGTCGGGCGTCAGCATGTAGAGCAGGCCGATGCTGCCGGTCGTCGCCTTGTCGGTCTGGCCGCTCGACGTGCCGGCGATCAGGTCCTTCTGCGTCTGCTCGGCCCGGTCGCGGCGCAAACCGGCGGACAGGCGCCAGTCGCCCCAGCGCACCTGGTCCATCGCATAGACGCCGGTCTGCGTGCCGCTGACGTCCTGGTGCACCAGCAGCGTGGTCGGCCGGGCGATCGTCTGGTGGTGATCTGGATTGCTCAGGCTGATCGATGGCGCTGCGCCGGACAGGTAGCGGATGTCGCCGTCGAGATCGGCATGGTCGACGCCGGTGATCAGCGTGTGCTGCAGCGGACCGGTCGAGAAGCGCGACTGAAGGGCCGTGTCCACGCTGAAGTTGTGCATGTTTTCGTACACGCCGAAGGTGCTGCGCTGGATGGTGTCGCCGTCGGCGTCCAGCGTGCCGCTGGTGTACTGGTTGTCGGTGTCGACATGGCCGTAACGCAGGTTCTGGCGCAGCGTGAACACATCGTCGAAGCGGTGTTCGGCTTCGTAGCCGGCCACGTACTGCGTCTGCTTGAGACCGTCGAAATCCACGTCACCCGCCCACACCTTGCTCAGTTCGCCGGACGGCAGCTGGAAGGGGCGCGGCGAACCGGCGGTCTCGAAGTGCTGCGCGTGGCCGAGCAGCGTGATGCGTGTGCGGTCCGACGGCTGCCAGGTCAGCGCCGGCGCGAAGTACAGGCTGTCGTCATTGACGCCGACCGTGTCCGATTCGCTGTCGCGCGCCAGTGCGGTCAGGCGGTAGGTCCATTCGCCGTTGTCGGTCAGTGCGCCGCCGAAGTCGCCCTGTGCCTGGTAGTGGTCGTCGCTGCCGTAGCGGACTTCGACTTCGCGCAGCGTTTCGCGCGTCGGGCGCTTGCTCACCCGGTTGATCAGGCCGCCCGGGCTGATCTGGCCGAACAGTACCGAATTCGGCCCCTTCAGCAGTTCCAGCCGCTCGAGGCCGTAGGGTTCGGTGCGGAAGTAGGACAGCCAGCCGGTATTGGCCTGGCGCAGGCCGTCGCGGTAGTCGGCGGTGGTCGTCACATCGAAGCCGCGCACGGTGATCTGGTCGAAGCGCGGGTCGTTGCCCCAGGCGGCGACCTGCACGCCGGCCGTGTAGGCGACCGCCTGTTCCACGTTCAACGCACCGCGGTCGGCGATCTGGTCGGCGGTCACCACGGTGACCGAGCGCGGTGTTTCCAGCAAGGACGTATCGGTTTTCGTCGCCGAAACCGCACGCCGGGCCAGATAGCCTTCGACCCGGCCGGTGGCTGATTCGGCCCGGTCATCGAGGTCGGCGGTCACCTTGACCATGGGCAGCGTCGGCACCTCGGCCGCGTTCGTCGTGGCCGGCAGCTTGCGCAGCGTGTAGCTGCCGTCGCCGCGCGCTGCCGGGGCCAGCCCGGTGCCCTGCAGCAGGCGGCGCAGGGCGTCTTCGAAGCCATGACTGCCCTGCAGGCCGGCGGTACGCAGATCGGCCACCAATGCGGGATCGAAGCTCAGCAGCACGCCGGCCGTAGCACCCGCCTGGTTGAGCGCGGCCGCCAGCGGGCCGGCCGGGATGTCGAAACGGAAGGTCGCGGCGCTGGCCTGGGCCATGGCGGCGGACGGCAGCAGGCCGCCGGCGACATGCAGGCTGCCGACGAACAGAGCGAGCGCCAGCGGGAGCGGGCGGCGAGCGGGGCGGCAGAGACGGCGGCGTGAAGTGGACACGGAAGACAGTCCTCGAAAGGGTTTGAAAGGGGTGTTCTCCTTCCATGCCAATCGAGCGCGGAAAAAGTACAGCGAGTACAGCGCCTGTCCGTATCAGTCGGCGGCCACAACTATCCGGCCGCTCGCCGGGTCGCCGCTGCGCAGCGCCTGCAGGCGCACCGGCAGCGTCGCGCACAGCGCCGCCAGCGCGCGGTCGGTGTCGGCCAGCGGATAGGTGCCGGAAATGCGCAGCGCGCGCAGTCCGGGCGCCAGCACCAGCGGTGTGCTGCGGTAGCGCGCCAGTTCGGCGACGAAGGCCTCCAGCGGCATCGCGTCGGCGATCAGCATGCCCTGCGTCCACGCGCTGTCGCCGACCCGTGTCGTGCGCCGGTCTATCACGCCGCCGCGGTCGAAGCGCGCGTGCTGGCCGGCGGACAGAACCGGCGGGTCGCCGCGCGCCGCCTCGGCATGCAGGGCGACACGGGCTTCCAGCACGGCGACCTCGGTCAGTCCGTCGCGTTGCCAGACGGTGAAGCGCGTGCCCAGCGCCTGTACGCGGCCCTCGGCGGTCTGTACGAAGAAGGGCGGCAAAGCCTGCGCACCATGCGCGGTGGCGATCAGCACGCGGCCACGGCGCAGGCGGATCAGACGTGCGTGAGCGCTGAAATCGATGTCGAGCGCGGTGTCCGTGTCCATCTGCAGCCGGCTGCCGTCGGCCAGCACGATGTCGCGCCGTTCGCCGACGGCCGTGCGTGCGTCCGCCGACAGGTCGCTGCGCAGCCAGCCTTCCCGCCCGATGAAGGCGGCGACAAACAGGCCGGCGATGCCGCCCAGCGCGCGGCGCCGGCCGCGGCTGAGCGCGGGGCGGCGCGCCAGGGTGTTGGCCGACACCTGCAGATGCTGCTCCGGAATGCGGCCGAACAGCGCGGTCGCCGCTTCGGTCCGGCGCCAGCCGGCTTCGTGGCGTGCGTCGGCGGCGCGCCAGGCTTGCCAGCGGGCGCGGTCCGCCTCCGATGCTTCGCCCGAGGCGAGCAGCACGAACCATTCGGCCGCTGCGGCAAGGACGTCTGGGTCGGGTTCGTGCGCTGCGACTCGATCGTTCATACGAGCTCCGCGCGCATGCAGTGCGTGATGCCCTGCAGCATGTACTTCTTCACCATGCTGAGCGACACGCCGAGCCGCTGTGCGATTTCGGCATAGCCCAGGCCCTCGAGCTGGGACAGCAGGAAGGCGGTGCGCGCCTTCGGCGGCAGGCCGTCGAGCAGGGCGTCGATCTGTTCCAGCGTTTCCAGTATCAGCGCGCGTTCTTCCGGGCTCGGCGCCAGCGGTTCGGGCTGCAGCGCCAGCGTTTCGAGGTAGGCGCGCTCGATCTCCTGCCGACGGAAGTGATTGACCATCAGTCCGTGCGCCACCGTCGTCAGGTAGGCGCGCGGCTCGCGCAGCTCCCGCAGGCTGCCGGCCTTGATGATGCGCACGAAGGTGTCGTGCGCCAGATCGGCGGCGCGGTGCGTGCAGCCGAGCTTGCGGCGCAGCCAAGCATGCAGCCAGCCGTGGTGGTTCGAGTAGAGGTCGGCGACGGGATCGGCGGCGGACACGAATGCTTCCTGGGCGGGGAGGAACCGGCGCGCCGGTTGTTAGTTAATGATAAGCGTTCTTATTTTCTACCCGATGTGTGTCGACCGTCAATCGCGGGCCGGTCGAGCCGTCGCCCGCGTGACTCCAGAAAATCCCTAGCGGGCGGAGGGTGATTTGCACTGGAGCGACCGTGCCCGGCGGCTCTACGCTGCACGCCTGTTCATCCCGGATGTGCCCTCATGGTCCGTATCGCTCCTGTTGCGCTGGCTTTCGCCGGTGCAGTGTTCAGCGCAGTCACGTTCGCGGCTTCGCCGTGGGCCGGCGACCTGGCCCCGATTGCCGCGGCCGACTGGAACCGCGCCCGCGCCGCACACCTGCTCGAACGCGCCGGCTTCGGCGGCACGCCGGCCGAGGTCGACGCCTTCGCCCGGCTGACGCCGACACAGGCCGTGCGGCGTCTGGTGTATTTCGAGGGCGCGCCCGCGGCCGAGCTGCCGCCCTTCGATCACTCGGGCGTATTCGAGGCGGGGCTGGACCCCTTTCCCGCCAGCCGTCCGGCCACCACCGACCTCGCGCGCGACAGCGGCGAAGCGCTGGGCGTCGCCGTGAAGGCCGGCGGCAACCGCCGCATGCAGCCGGTGGTGAACAAGTTCTTCTACTGGTTGCGCGCCAGCAAGCTCGAAACCGACCGCGTTGCCTACTGGTGGGCGAACCGCATGCTCACGTCGCCGCGTCCGCTGCAGGAGAGGATGGCGCTGTTCTGGCACGGCCATTTCGCCACCAACGAAGACAAGGTGCGTGACTACCGCAAGATGCTGAACCAGCTCGAACTGTTCCAGCAGAAGGGTCTGGGCGACTTCCGCACGCTGATGATAGGCGTCGCGCAGGACCCGGCCATGCTGTCCTTCCTCGATGCCGCAGTGAACGTGAAGGGCGCGCCGAACGAGAACTTCGCGCGCGAAATCATGGAGCTGTTCACGATGGGCGTCGGCCACTACAGCGAGCACGACATCCGCGAGGCGGCGCGCGCTTTCACCGGCTGGAACTACCAGGGCGTCGCCTTCCACATCGACACCGCCAAGCACGACGGCGGGCCGAAGGATGTGCTGGGCCGGCGCGGCAACTACGACGGCGTGCAGGTGATCGACATCATCCTCGACCAGCCGGCCACGCCGCGCTATCTCGCCAGCAAGCTGTATCGCCACTTCGTACGCGAGGACGTCGACCCGGCGCTGGCGGAAGAACTGGGCCGGCGGTTGAAGGCGGTCAATTACGACGTCGCCGCCTTCCTCGAAATGCTGTTCATGTCGCGCGATTTCCATGCGCCGGAATCGGTGGCGACGCGCATCAAGGGGCCGGTCGAACTGGTGGTGTCCACCTACCGCAAGCTGGGCCTGACCGAAGTGCCGGGCGTGCCTGACTTCAACGAAACCACCACCGCGCTGGGCCAGCGCCTGATGCACCCGCCGACCGTGGCCGGCTGGGCGCAGGGCCGCAGCTGGATCACGCCGGGGCTGCTGCTGGAGCGCGGCAATTTCGCGCTCGACGTCGCGCTGCCCGACATCAACTACATCCCCGGCGACCGCTACCCCGGCGCGCAGGCGGGCTACGAAATCCGCAACATCCACGAGCGCGTACGCAGCGGCCTCGATCTGAGCACCGCCACCAAGCCCGGCGGCGCCGATGGCGGCGTCGACATGATGGCGATGTCGAGCATGAACGGCGACCGCGACGAGGATTTCAACACCCGTTACGGCAGCTACCGCGGCTGGCAGATGGCGGTCGAGCGGGTGAAGCCCATCCCGCGCACGGTGGCGCGGCTGGATCTGACCGGCATGGTGCTGAAGGCCGGCTGTCGCACGCCGGAAGAGGTCGTCACCTATCTGGAAGGCCGCTTCCTGTCGGTGCAGCTCGACGGCTCCACGCGGGACAAGCTCGCCGCCTTCCTCGAAAAGGAGCTGGGTACGCGCGACCTGCCGGCCGCCGCCAGCTACGCCGAAGATCCGCTGCGCCTGCTGCTGCACGTGCTGCTGAGCCGTCCGGAATATCAACTGGGTTGAGGCGAGGGCAGGGCGGGTGCCCTGCCGCTCCGCTGGAGAACGCATATGAACATCGATCACAAGCGCCGCAGCATCCTCAAGGCCTCCGCCGGGCTCATGGTGCCCGGCGTATTCGGCACCATCGCGCGCGCGGCTGCCGCCGCCGAAGCGGAGGACCGCATCCTCGTCGTCTTCGAAATGTCCGGCGGCAACGACGGCCTGAACACCGTCGTGCCCTACGCCGACGACCGCTACTACCGGCTGCGGCCCAACATCGGCATCCGCCCGGACAAGCTGCGCAAGCTCGACGAGCGCTTCGGCCTGAACCCCGGCATGGCCGGCTTCGAGCGGCTGTGGAAGGACGGCCAGCTCGCCATCGTGCATGGCTGCGGCTACGACAACCCGTCGTTCTCGCACTTCACCTCGATGGCCTACCTGCACACCGCCGCGCCGAACAGCGGCGACGACTACGGCTGGGTCGGCCGGCTGGCCGACACCATGTCGCCGGCGCCGGTGCCCAACTATCTGCTCAACATCGACGCCACGCAGTCGCTGGCGGTGCGCAGCCGCATCCATACGCCGGTGGTGTTCGACGAGCCGGAGCGTTTCATGCGCAGTGCGCTGCACCCGACGCGCGCGCTGCTCGACGACGTGAACGTTGCGAGTACCGACAACCCGTCGCGTCGCTTCCTGGAACAGGTCGCGGTCAGCGCGCGCGAATCGTCGCTGGCAGTGCGCGAGGCGTGGTCGAAGTACTCGACCAATCAGGATTACGGCATCGCGCCGCTGGGTCTGCCCAAGGTGGCCGCCTGCATCGCCGCCGGCCTGCCGACGCGCCTGTACTACGCCGGCTACCGCAACAATGCCTTCGACACCCATGTGCAGCAGGCCGACCTGCACCAGCGCCTGCTTACCTATACGTCGGATGCGATCAGCGGCTTCCTGCGCGACATGGAACGCCTGGGCCAGGCCGACCGCGTGAGCCTGCTCATCTTTTCCGAGTTCGGTCGCCGGGTACCGGAGAACACCAGTCTCGGCACCGACCACGGCACCGCCAACGTCATGTTCTTCGCCGGCAAACAGGTGAAGGGCGGCCACTACGGCACGCCGTCCGACCTCGGCGCGCTGGACGCGGGCGACAACCTCGTCCACACCACCGACTTCCGTTCGGTGTACGCCAGCGCCATCGATGGCTGGCTCAAGCTGGGCGCGGCCGACAAGGTGCTGAAGGGCCGCTTCGCGCCGCTGCCGGTATTCGGGTGACGGCGGCGGTCGTCATCGCGGCGCGTCGTGACAAGACGCCGGAGGCGGTCTAGCGTCAGAAGGGGCGCTCGCAACGGAGCGAGGGCCGGAGGAGATGACCATGCCGCCATGGGAACATGCGTATTTCCGCGCCGTGCTGAATGCCGCGCAAGACCATGCCGACGCCATGCTCGCCTGTGGCGGTCCGCTGCGCCCGACCGGGCTGTTGATGCGCATGGCGGCCGCGGACCGCATCGACGACGCCGCGCTGGTCGATCTGGCCGGCCTCGATCAGGCCACGCTGCAACGCTTCGTGCAGGCCAATGCCGCGCGCCCGGACGTCGACGCAATCGGCCTGAGCCGCATGATGCGGCTCGGCGAGCTGGTCGATGTGCCGGCGCCGCCTGACGCCGGTGCACGCGATGTGCTGGTGATTTACCTGATCGCCCGTGGTCGCGAAACCTGGGTGGTGAACGATATCGACACCGCCACCCACCGGCTGCAGCGCGGCGAACTTGACCTGACGCGCATTAGCCGGACTTTCCTCAATTGAGGCGATGGCGCACGGCGCCGTCCCGGCGGCGCGTCGCCCGCAGCACGGCCAGCGCAGCGCCGGCCGTCAGGAGCAAGGCGGGAGGTTCGGGTACTTCGTTGACCGGCCGAAAGTCGAAGGTCGCCGCGAAGGCGAGATCCTGCCCGGCCGTGAATCGCCACTGACCCGACAGCAGCCCGTCGAGATCGCTGTCGGCATCCCAAGGGATGTTATAGGCGCCGCCGCCCAGATCCGTATTCGCGGTGGCGAGGCGCAGGCGCGAATCGTCCGGAATGCGCAGTTCATAGTTGTTCGCGAACAGGAACATCATGTAGGTGTTGCCGGCCGTCACCTCGGCATCGATGTCGAAGGTGTAGGTGTCGAAATCCAGGCCGCTGGTCAGCGGCACCGTGACCGGTGCGCTCGAATAGAGCAGCGGCCCGACGACATAGCGCGTGAAGGGGTTGTACTGCACCAGATGTGCCGTGAAGGTGACCGGTATCGCATTCGTATTGCTGCCCTTGAGCGCGTCGCTGAGCAGGAAGGTGAAGTCGAGCATTCGGTTGCTGCCGGTCGGCGCCACCAGAAACTGCCCCCAGCCGGAAAAGCCGGAGGAACCGAAGTCGCCGATACTGCTGCTGCCGTCCCACGACGACAGCGTGCTTACAACGATGGGCGCGGCCAGCGCCGGCGTGCCGCCCGCGACGCCGAGCAGCAATGACGCGATCAAGACGATTCTCTTCATGTGGTGATCCCCCGGTCAGAACGGTCCGCGACCTGCGACCGCCCGCAGGCGTAACGCAGGCTTGCCGGAGGCCGTGCCCACGATCACGCGGGGCCGCCTCCGGAGCGCGGTGCTCATTCTGGTCGGGTGGCTCGCTTCGACGCAATACGCATATGCGCGTAGTGCGCGCCGGCCGGGGCGGTGAGGCGGCGAGGCGTTCAGCGCGCCTCGGGATCGCCCCGGTTCGACGTCATGTAGGCGATCAGCGCCATGCGCATGGCCTCTTCGACCGACATGTCGACCGGCGTCACCCAGGCGCGCGGCACGAACACGGTGTAGCCGCCGATCATGTAGCCCATGGGCAGGTACACCGCGACCTGGTCCGCCAGCTCCGACAGCCCGGGCGGTAGCCCGCCCATCGACTGCCGCGTCACCAGGCCAACGATGCCCATCTCGTTGCCGGGCATGCGCAGCAGCACCACCTGCTGGGCGGATTCACCGGTATGCGGCGCGAAGTAGTCGGCGAAGTTCTTCAGCGACGAATAGATGCTCTTCACCACCGGAAGATTGGTGAAAGGCAGTTCCACCAGCGACAGCAGGCGGCCGGTTTCCGGTCGCGACACCAGCATGCCCAGGCCGACGATGAGCACCGCGCTAAGCGCGATGCCCAGGCCCGGCAGGTAGAAGTCGCCGGTGATCGGCCGCACCAGCATCATCGCCAGACTTTCGGTCCAGGTGACGAACAGCACCAGCACATAGACGGTCAGCGCCAGCGGCAGGAAGGTGATCAGGCCACGGAAGAAATACTGGTAGAGGCGGTGCTTGGTCATGGCTGGAAGGTCGGAACGGAGGCGTGCGGAGCATACCGCGTGCCGCAGGCGCATGCCGGCCTGCGCCTCCGTGTGGGAGGCTTCCAACCCCGGATCGGGCGCGATCCCTGTGGGAGCGGCCTTGGCCGCGACGCGGCGGATGTGTGCCGCCGGCTTCGATCCAGGCCGCAGTCGGGGTCAGAAGACCCCTCCCACAGAAACCCGGCTCATGCGCCGGCTGCGGATCGAGCGTGGTCCCTGTAGGAGCCGTCTTCTGACCGCGACAGAGCCGGTGATCCAGCGCTGCCTCATGCTTGGGCACCGCAGTCGGGTCAGAAGACCCCTTCCACAGAACCCCGGCTCGGGCACATGCCGCGGATCGGGCACGGTCCTTGTAGGAGCGGTCTTCTGACCGCGACGGGGCAGGTGATCCCGCACCGCCTCATGCTTGAGCGCCGCAGTCGGGATCAGAAGACCCCTCCCACGAGAACCCAGGCGCCATCGCGCCCCGTCACGCCCTGGTGATGACCACCTCGAGGTACTCGCCCGGCACCACCAGCGCATCCCGACCGCCGACATTGAGCTCGCCCAGCAGGGCGAGGATGTCGCGCTCAAGTGCCGGGCGGACGTCCGGCGCGACGGCGCCGAAGGCCTTGTGCATCGGCCCGTAGAAGGTGCGGAACACCTCCAGCCAGTGAGCGGCCGAGCGGTAGCGGAAGTTGAAGTGCCGGCGCTCGCACTTGAGCTGCGCAGCGCGGGGGCCGAACAGTTCGATCATGTGCGGCTCGGTGCCCCACAGTGAAGGTGACTTCACGCCCGGCGGCGGTGGTACGTAGGCGCCGATGATCTTGAACAGGCGCCCGATGAAGCCCCCGGGCGTCCAGCTGGCGAGTGCGATGCGGCCGCCGGGGCGCACCACGCGCAGCATTTCGCTGGCCGCCGTCGCGTGATCGGGCGTGAACATGACGCCGAAGGTCGACATCACGATGTCGAAGCTTCCGTCGTCGAAGGGCAGCCGCTCGGCGTCGGCGACGCGGAACTGCACGCTCAGGCCGTCGGCGGCGGCGCGGATGCGCGCCTTGTCGAGCAGCGCCTCGACGTAGTCGGTCGATGTGACTTCGGCGAAGCGGCGTGCGGCGGCGAGGGTCGCGTTGCCGTTGCCGGCGGCGACGTCAAGCATCCGTTCGCCGGCGCGCAGGTCGGCGGCTTCGGCGAGGTTTTCGCCAACGATTTGCAGCGTGCTGCCGATGACGGCATAGTCTCCGCTCGCCCAGGTGGCATGCTGGCGTTGTTTGATGGCATCGAAATCGGGCGTGGCATTCGGGGTTTCAAGTACGGCTGACATGGCGATCTCCTGAACGGATTGAGGGCGCGCCGCGCTCGCCTTGGCCCGACGGCCGGGCCGCACAGGCGGTGAGCGACGACCGGGCCATTCTTCATATCCGGTCTGCCGGGCGATTCACCGCATGTCGTTGAAACTTGCTCGTGGCTCCGCGATCGCGTGAACAGCTGACCAGGCGTCCGCGCCGCTTGATCGCGACGCCGCCGGGGAGGGGCGATGCAAGGCGATCCGTTGTCCGATGTGCTCACGAGTGTGCGTCTGCGCGGCGCCATCTTCTATTACGTGAGCTGTGACGATCACTGGGTGGCAGACACGCCACCGTCGCCGGAACTGGCCGACGCGCTCAGTCCGGGTGCCGAGCACGTGATTGCCTATCACATGATCCTGCGCGGAAACGGCTGGGTCGGCATGGAGGGCGAGACGCCGACCAGGCTGCAGGCGGGCGACATCGTCATGTTCCCGCGCGGCGATGCCCACGTGCTCTCCAGCGCGCCCGGCATGCGCGCGGCCGGCGGCGATCAGTCCTGGCGCGCCACGACGCGCGACCACCCCCAACCGGTCCTGATCGCCCTGCACGACGGCGTGTGCGAGCTCGATGCCGAAGTGCCCTCGAGCCGGGCCAGCAGCACCATGGTCTGCGGCTTCATCAGCTGTGATCTGACGCCCTTCAACCCATTGATCCAGGCCCTGCCGCCGATGCTGCACTTGCCAGCGACCGGGGTCGGCGCCTGGGTGGCACCCATGCTCGAACAGGCCGTGGCCGAGTCACGCCACCGGCGTGCGGGCAGCGCGGCAGTGCTCGAGCGCGTCAGCGAAATGGTGTTCGTCGATGCGGCACGCCGCTGTCTCGAAGCCTTGCCGGAGGAGGGCGGCAGCGGCTGGCTCGCCGCGCTGCGCGATCGCTACATCGGGAAGGCGATCGCGCTGATGCACGCGCGCCCGGCGGAGGACTGGACGGTCGATGAACTGGGCCGACAGGTCGGCCTCTCTCGCTCCGCCCTGCACGAGCGTTTCGTCGACCGCGTCGGCATGCCGCCCATGCAGTACCTCACCCACTGGCGCATGCAGCTCGGCGCCAACCTGATGCGTGAAAGCCAGGCCTCGGTCGCCACCATCGCGCAGGAGATCGGCTACGAATCAGAAGCCGCGTTCTCGCGGGCCTTCAAGCGACTGACCGGGCAGCCACCCGCGACATGGCGGCGCGCGCAGCGCGGGGCGGGGTAGCGGAGGAAAACGGCTTGGGAATCGGCGACGGAAAACCGGGGCGCGGGCCGAAGGCGTCATCTGTCCGCCGTGGCGCCTGCTTCTCGGCCTCTGTCCGTCTGCCCGGTCCTGACGCGGCGCGCCCGACAGCGGTCGCTAAGCTTCCTCGCTGGCGAAGAAGTTCGCCAGTCCATCCACCAGGCGGAATATTTCCGACCTCTCCTCATCGGACAGGCCTTTCAGCCGCACCGTCCAGGCGCTGTCGCCATCGACGGCGGAGAAGCCCGTTGAATCCATGAAGCCTTCGAGCCTGAAGAGTCGCGAGCGGATGGTTGAATCCAGCTTCGAGCGGTTCATCCGGTGCAGGCCGATACGACACTCGATCAGCGCCATTTCCAGCGCTGCATGCTGACCGTCCGGGTGCGGCTGCATCAATGCATCACGGGCGACGGCGAATCTTTCGGCCGGAAAACTGTAGCTCATCGACAACTCCTCTTCTGAGGGGGCCGATTGCCATGTTCGGCCCTCTGTTTTCTTGTCAGCAATCCTGATGGGTGCGAGACGACATGCCGACCGACGTTTCCCTGGCTGATTGATCCGAGGCAAGGACGGCGGGGTACGGGACATCGGTGCTCATGTCGCGGGCGATGGCGCAAGCCAGTCTTCCACCTTCAGCCCGGGCACGCGCTGGAACTCGCGCAGGTTATGCGTCACCAGCGTCAGCGCACGTGATCTGGCATGTGCCGCAATCAGCATGTCATGGCTGCCTATCGGGGTGCCGGCACGCTCAAGCGTGGCGCGGATGTCCGCATAGTGCGCGTCCGCCGGCTCGTCGAGGGGCAGCACCACCATTGCATCCAGCAGTGCATCCACACGTTCGGTCAGTACTGCAGAGCCCTTTCGTTGTGCGCCGAAGCGCAACTCGCAGGCCACCACGATGCTGGTGCACACCACGTCTGGCGCCACATCGGAGAGGCGCTGCATCACCGGGCCACGCGGGTCGCGGATCAGTTCGGACAGTGCGTTGGTATCCAGCATCCAGAGCGGTTGCGCCATCAGAAATCGGCCCGTTCCTGGGGCGGCAGGTCTTCCACCTCGGGCAGACCTTCGTCCAGCGGCGCCCACGAAGCCAGAAGGTCGAGAAGGCGGTTCTTGCGGATGGGCGTGAGGATGAGGCTGTCGCCTTCCTTCCGGATCAGCACCTCGGCACCTTCAAGTTCGAACTCTCGAGGGATGCGTACCGCCTGATTGCGGCCGTTACGGAACAGTGAGGCGTGGCGTTCGATCATGATCGATCCTGGGGTCTGGTTGGCATATGGCAAAACATATGCCTTGGTTCGGCGGCGGTCAAGTCGGAGAGCGCGCGGGTCCTGTGTTGCCCGAAAAACGGGCGAATCCTGCTTTGGGAATGTTGCTGCGTCCGCCATATCAGCCCTGACGCTCTTGATGCCTGCGCGTGGGAAAGCTTTCGGGCAAAGCCCGCGAGGATCCCAGTAAATATTGCTGCGTCCCCTATTGTTTACTATTACCACCCCCCTATTGGTGTTAACTTCCTTTCTATATCAGCTTTGGTGAGTTCGAATCCATGGAACCAGAGTAAAGCTCTCTTATGTATTTTTGAAGGTTAGGGTTGCCTTTTCGAGATTTTGAAACTCGCTTGATTAGTCGCCCCACGTGATCGAGTTTTATTTTGCTTTCCTCGGCAACATGTTGGACTCCGAGCTTGACTACCCATGGTAACTCTCCAAGATCCTGCCTTGCGAGAAATGTAAATGTATCTGGGTCTTTGAGGCCCGCTCGAACAGCGTCGATGAAGAAGCTAGCGATAGTCCGTTCGTCCGTGCTAAGGGTCAAGTCACACTGGCACTGAATTTGCGCGGTCTCCAAGGCTTTACGGAAATATTGATACTCAAAGCTCTCTTTTAAAACGTAACTGAGGGTTGCGAAGAACTGCAGTTCGGGGAGTCTGGATAAGGATGATTTTATCTCTCCGGACTTGACGCCAAGAAAGTGCTTTGCCATCTCTATAAATACGTGGTAGACGGACTTCTCTATATGCTCATATTCAGTTTGATACGCGGATAGCATAAGATTTCCGAAATTTAGAAGTCTTAGCATTTTTTCTCGCTCGGTATCGAGTTGCAGTGCCGATAGTTTGTCTATGCGCTTTCCTGCGTCTTGTATTAGCCCAAGGTAAAAATACTCCACGCCGAGCCAATAGCCTGCGAAGGGGTTGGTGAAAGGTGCGTTGCGCCCGTGATATTCCTTTTGATGTAGGGCGAGTAAGTACTCTGCCAAGCTTTTATGCCGAAAGCTGAATGTTTGTCTATCGTGATTAATTACCACAACTTCGGAGCGCGCAGATATTCGCTCAAATATCAAAGGCGCGGAAGGTAATCCCTCTCGGGTTTTTGTGTACTCCCCGAGCATTCCAAGGACCTCATTTACTGCGATCTCTTGTAGTTCATTGTCGAGCATGTACTTCGCGACTCTTGATAGTACCGCGACGACGACGGGATATTCACGCTCGGTCATTAGGCCTTTTCCGATATCCCAGCGACCGAGCGCCAATTCAACATACTTCGAATACAACTCAGGTAGTGTTTGTGGGATCTCTTTTGCGTTGGCAGTTAGTACCCGCGTGAGAAGTATTGCGCTCATCGGTGTTCTGGGAAGCGCTTTTATTAGAGTGGACTTTGCTAGGTCCCCTCGGAGTTTTTCACTAATTCCGAGTGACGCGCAGTTGTTTTGAACAACTTTGTATATTTGCTCGAGTGAGAGTGGGAGTATTCTGAAGCGCACTACGTGCTTAAGGATTTCTTCTCCCTCTTCGATTGTCCATACGGGTCGAGAGCTTAATACAATCGTAAGATTTAGATTCGATTGAACGATGTTGGAAAGTGTTCTCGTCATGCAAACGAGCGATTTCTCTGTTGCTTCTCTAACCTCATCTATCCCGTCGAGTATGAGCAGAATCTTTTTTTCGGCTGTTGGGGCGTGAATCGAATTCATTTCCTCTAATAGATGAGCGATTTTTTTCTCGATGTCGTCAGCGACTTCAGAGAAATGGACTAACCTGGGTAGTGTCTGTTCGCGCTGAAAGGTCGCTGGGTCACAAAGAGATTTTACGTAGCGGCGAAGGAGCGTTGTTTTTCCGGAGCCCATTCCTCCTTCGATAAGAATGAACCGATGCTTTTTCAGCGCCTACTCTAAAGAGTAATGGAGGGATTTTTTGTACCTTACGACTTTACTTCCGGACTGGGTTTGCTCAATTTCGTAAAGTTCTTGAGTTACCTCGATTGCTACTGAGTTTGCCCCCAGTGTGTTGTATGACTCCGCCTTTGTCGTTTCTATGAGTGCATTTTGAAGATAAAGCCCGAGATTGGTTGGTATTTCATTCCAAAAGTGTGGGTAGTTTTGATCAACGAGGGCGGCGAGTCGATCAATGTCTATGAATTTAATGTTTCTGTTCTTGTAGTCCTCGTGGATTTTTCTTTCTGCTCCGTGTGATACTGCTCCGTTGCATACTATCCATATTTCGTTAAGGTATATTTTTCTTTTTCCTCCGTCAAAATATCGTTCGACGGCGCATTCTTCTATTTGTCTTCGGATGTCGGTGTGGTCTTGTTTTATGCTCCCGCATTTTGCAATTACGCCAACGTAGTTTTCATCCCCGAGTGTTGGGTCAAGTCTTGCAAGAATAAAATCTGCTCCCATTTCGCTTTGGCCGTGAGTGTACTCCAGCCGAGTAATGGTCTTATCGGTTGAAAAGACGGCTCGCAGCAATGGGTGGAGAGCGCCCACTTCATCACTAATGTTTTTTAATTTTTCGATTTTCCAGGTTTCCATTTTTTCCTCTGGCTAAATATGTCTGTGAGATTTTTTTTGGTGTTTCAAATTCTGTGGATCCTTGACGTGAATTTGAGCGAGGGATGAAATTTGATAGTGGACGTCGTGGGCATAAAAAAGCCGCATGCCCTTCCGGGAACATGCGGCTTCCATATGACCAGCGCGTGCCGCGCCGGTCAAGCACTTCGCATCAGTACCTTCAGTACGTCTTGTACGGCAGGAACTTCCCACTCATCGTAATGCTCACGCGGTCCCCCGCCGGGTTCGCTTCGCGCGCCAGGTCCATCTTGAAGTCGATCGCGCTCATGATGCCGTCGCCGAATTCTTCATGGATGAGTGCCTTGAAGGTGGTGCCGTACACATTGATCAGTTCGTAGAAGCGGTAGATCAGCGGGTCGGTGGGCACGGCGGTGGGCAGTGAGCCCTTGTACGGCACGACCTGGAGCTGGGTGACGGCTTCTTCCGGCAGGTCCAGCATTTCGCCGATGGTCTTGGCCTGTTCGGCGGTGAAGGTCATCTGGCCGAGCAGGCCGGCGGTGACCCATTCCTTGCTGAGGCCGATGGCCTTGGCGAGGTCGGCCCACTTGAGGCCCTTGGCAACCTTGCGTTCGACGATGAGATCGGTGACGTCTTCGCGTTTCATGTGAGTCTCCTTTGAGGTGGTGTTCAGGCGGGTTGGCTGGATTGGCCGGGGTGGACGAGAGGCGGGTTCTTCGCGTCCCAGCCGGGGCCGGGCTGGAATTCGCGCGAGCGCTTCACCAGGAAATCGACGAGGTGATTGCGCAGCGTGTAGAAGGCGGGTTGCTGGTGCAGGGTTTCGCGCACGCGCGGCCGGGCCAGCGGATTGACGACGATTTCGGCGATCTTGGCGCGCGGGCCGTTGGTCATCAGCACGATGCGGTCAGCCAGCAGGATGGCTTCGTCGACGTCGTGGGTGATCATGAACACGGTCTGCTGCGTGGCTTCGACGATGCCGATCAGCTCGTCCTGGATGCTGCCGCGGGTGAGCGCGTCGAGTGCGCCGAAGGGCTCGTCCAGCAGCAGCATCTTCGGTTCGATCGAGAAGGCGCGGGCGATGCCGACGCGCTGCTTCATGCCGCCGGACAGCTCGGCCGGCTTCTTGTCGAGCGCGTGGCCGAGGTGCACCAGTTCGAGGTATTTCACCGCGTGCTCGCGCACCTGATGCGCCTTCCAGTCCGGATGACGGCTGCGCACCGCGAACTCGACGTTCTTCAGCGCGCTGAGCCAGGGCATCAGCGCGTGGCCCTGGAACACGACGCCGCGATCGAGTGAGGGACCGCGCACTTCGCGGCCGTCCATGATGACGTGGCCGGCGCTGGCTTCGTCCAGCCCGGCGAGGATGTTCAGGATGGTGGTCTTGCCGCAGCCGGAGTGGCCGAGCACGCAGACGAACTGGCCGCGCTCGATGCCGAAATGCACGTCTTCGAACACCGGTGCGGGGTCGGGGTTGCCCGGCTGCGCAAACTGCCGCTTCAGGCCCTCGACCTTGAGGAAGGGTTGGGTGCTCATTGTGATGGGGCCTTTTTTCTCTGCGGACGACCCGGACTCGGGCGGCGGTGCGATATCCACCGGGTCGCGGGTCTGCGTCTTCAGGGGGACGACGGGTGCGAGGGCTGCGCTCATATTCATTCCCTCCACGAAATCGCGCGTGCCACCCAGGCCAGCAGGTGATCGAGCAGCATGCCCACCAGGCCGATCAGCAGGATGGCGGTGATGATGTTGGTGATCGACAGGTTGTTCCACTCGTTCCAGACGAAGTAGCCGATGCCGGTGCCGCCCACCAGCATTTCCGCGGCGACGATGACCAGCCAGGCGATGCCGATGGAAATGCGCATGCCGGTCAGGATGGTCGGTGCGGCGGCTGGCAGGATGACCTGGAAAGCCTTGCGCAGCGGGCTCACTTCCAGCGTGCGCGCCACGTTCAGCCACTCGCGCCGCACCGAGGCGACGCCGAAGGCGGTGTTCACCAGCATCGGCCACAGCGAGCAGATGAAGATGACGAAGATGGCGGAAATGCCCGAATCCTTGATCGTGTAAAGCGCGAGCGGCATCCAGGCCAGCGGCGAGATCGGCTTCAGTATCTGGATGAAGGGGTCGAGCGCCTTGTAGATCAGCGGCGACATGCCGATGACGAAGCCCAGCGGGATCGCCACCAGCGCCGCCAGCAGGTAGCCGGCGAGCACGCGGGCGATCGAGTAGGCGATCTGTATGCCCAGCCCCTTGTCGTTGGTGCCGCGGTCGTAGAAGGGGTCGCTCACGTGCTCCCAGATCTTGGCCGCGACCTCGCCCGGGCCGGGCATGGCGGACTGGCCGCCGGCCTGGGCCTGGGCGCCCATCAGCGCCGCGTACTCCGGGTCCATCGCCGGCGCGGCGCCACCGCCGCCGGCCGACGCGGTGGTCGCCAGATACCAGGCGCCGACGAAGAGCGCGAAGAACAGCGCCGACAGCAGCGGCGCCAGCCAGGGTTTCCTCGTCATGCTGCAGCCTTCCGGATCTTGAAGCTGTTGAGGTATTCCTCCGGCTTGGCCGGGTCGAATTCCTTCTTCATCACCGAGAACTTCTTGGTCGTCGTGCTCGGCACCGGCAGGCCGACTTCCTTCATCAGCGCCGCGGCATCGGTGGCGAGGAACACCTCCTTGGCTACCTTCTGGTAATCGACGTCGCCCTTGATCTGGCCCCAGCGCTTCATCTGGGTCAGGATCCACACGGCAAACGACTCCCACGGGAAGGGCTCGAAGCCGATGCGGCCCGGCACCTTCTGCACGCCGCCCAGGCCGTCGGCGTAGGTGCCGGTAAGCACCTGCTCGACCACGGTGACCGGCTGGTTCAGGTAGTTGGCGGGCGCGATCGCCTCGGCGATCTGCTTGCGGTTGGCCGGGTTGCTGGCGGTCGCGGTGGCCGTGATGATGGCGCGCAGCAGGGCCTTGTAGGTGTTCGGCATGGTCGTGACGAACTCCTTGCTGGCGGCGAAGGCGCAGCAGGGGTGGCCTTCCCAGATGTCCTTGGTGAGGGTGTGGATGAAGCCCACGCCGTCATACACGGCGCGCTGGTTCACCGGGTCGGGAGCGAGGAAGCCGTCGATGTTGCCGGCGCGCAGGTTGGCCACCATTTCCGGCGGCGGCACCGAACGGATTTGCACGTCGGTGTCGGGGTCGAGGCCGTGCTCCGCGAGGTAGTAGCGCAGCAGGTAGTTGTGCATCGAGTAGTCGAAGGGCACCGCGAACTTGAAGCCCTTCCAGCCCTTCGGGTCGCGCTTGTCCTTGTGCTTGACCGACAGCGTGATGGCCTGGCCGTTGATGTTCTCGACCGCCGGCATGGTCCAGGGGATGGGGTTCGAGCCGGCGCCGATCGAGATCGCCAGCGGCATCGGCGACAGCATGTGCGCGGCGTCGTATTCCTTGGCCAGCGACTTGTCGCGGATGACCGCCCAGCCGGCGGTCTTCACCACTTCCACATCGAGACCCTGCTTCGAGTAGTAGCCCAGCGGGTGCGCCATGATGATGGGCGTGGCGCAGGTGATCGGGATGAAGCCCACCTTGAGCTTGGTCTTTTCCAGCGGGCCGGGCGAGGCGAAGGCGTCCTTCACCGTGCCCAGCGGCAGGAAGGTCGAGATCGCCGCCATCGCCGTGCTGGCGCCGACCGCGCGGATGAAGTTGCGCCGCGTTTCGTCGTGCGGGAACAGCGCGCGCATCACCGCACCTTCGACCACGCGGTCCAGCATCGCCTCTTCGGACAGCGCTTCGGCCTGGTCGTGTTCAGCCTGGCTGTGGTGGCGGCCGCAGGAGCAGCCATTCAGTTTCACATTGGGGTCGAAGGGGTTGCGGAAGGTGCTCATTGCGGGACTCTCCTTGTTCTGGAAACTTCAGTGGGCGAAGCAGGGGACCGGATTCGGTGCGTACTCGATGTCGTGCGCGTAGGTGTCGTAGGCGGCGCTGTATTCCATGCAGCGCGCCACGTCGCGGATGAAGCCTTCGTCGTAGCCGGCGCGGCGCAGCAGGTGGAAACCCAGCTCCATGCCGGAGGCAATGCCGCCGGCGGTGACGATGCGGCCGGCATCGACGACGCGGGCGTGCGAGATGCGGCAGGCCGGCGCGATCTCGGCGAGGCGGTCGATCGGCAGCTTGCCCAAGTGCGAAGCCTCGACCCGGTCCGGTTCCTTGCGGTTGGTCGCCGGAATGCCGTCGAGCAGGCCCATGCGGCCGTAGATCCAGGAGCCGGTGCACACGCTGGTGAGCAGGCAGCTGGCGGGCAGTGCGTCAATGAATTCGTGCAGCCGGCCGTTCCAGGTTTCCTGCCGCGTGCCGGCGCCACCGGGAATCAGGAAAGCATCCATCGCCGGGCGGTCGGCAAAGCTGTAGTTGGGCAGCACGGTGAAACCCGCCTGCGCCTGCACCGGCCGCTGCGCGTCGGCGATCAGGAATACCTCCAGTTCGGGGTCGAAGCGCCGCGCCACCGAAAAGACGCCGTGCGGTGCGGTGAAGTCGACGATCTCGGCGTCCTTGAAGACGTAGATGCCGAGCCTGAAGCCGCGCTTGCGCTGCGATCCCACCGTGTAGATCTCCCGTGCGTTCATGGGACGAATGCTAGGGAGCGGGGTGAGGGGCCGGTATCACTACGGATGTGATTGTCGTGTAGTGCGGGCACTACACGGCCGGGCGGACACCTGCGCGCTTGCAGGGCGACTGTCGCGATGCTTTACACCCGGCGGTTGGTCGTTGACGAAAACGCTTTGTGCTCAAACATTTGGCATGCGAGGGCCGAATCTTGCTTGGGTCGCCGCCGTATCGATCCAACAGGAGTGTTTGATGGGCTTTCACCGTATTCCAACTGTTTTCGCCATGCTGGGTCTGAGCGCGCTGCTGGCGTCCGCGCCTGCTGTCGCCACCGACGTGCTGCTCGATTTCTCCGGCAACATCTGCGGCGATGCCACCAATGCGGCCTGCACGAACGGCGCCGGCATCGGCCAGGGCTATGGCGACGTCGCCGGCTTGCTCGACGTGTCGCATCGTTCCTTCGTGACCGCCACCGGCACCACCGTCAACAGCAGCCTTTTCTACTGGTCGACGTCCTACTCCGACCTCATGGATGTAGCCTGGGGCGGCAGCAATCCGGACAGCCACAGCGCCGAATTCGTGTTCACGCCGGGCGCCGGCTACGCAGTCACGCTGAACTCGATGGATTTCGGCGATTACCTGAACCGCAACGACGGCTCGTCGGCCGTCGTACTCGACCTGCTCACCGGCCAGACCCTGTGGAGCGCGGGCGCCTTCGACGCCGGCGTGACGCGACTGTCCTTCATGCCCGGCGTGTCGAGCGCCAACGGCCTGGTGCTGCGTTTCGGCCCGGACAGCTACAACACCGGCATCGACAATATTTCGCTGACCGTCACCGCGGTCCCCGAACCGGGCACCTGGGCGATGCTCGCCGCGGGACTGGGCGTGGTCGGTGCGCTGCGCCGCCGGCGGGAGACGGTCTGAGCCTCCTGTGGTTCCGGGACAGCTCTCTGTGGGAAGGGTCTTCTGACCCCCGACAGCGAACTGTATCGAGGCCGGCGGCCCGCATCTGCCGCATCGCGGCCAAGGCCGCTCCCACAGGGATCGCGCCCTATTCGTAGCCGGGGCCGGGGTTTCTGTGGGAGGGGTCTTCTGACCCCGACAGCGGCCTGTACCGAAGCCCGCGGACCGCAACGGTCGCGTCGCGGCCAAGGCCGCTCCCACAGGGCTCACGCCCTATCCATAGCCGGAGCCGGGGTTTCTGTGGGAGGGGTCTTCTGACCCCGACAGCGGCCCGTACCGAAGCCCGCGGACCGCAATGGCCGCGTCGCAGCCAAGGCCGCTCCCACAGGGATTGCGCCCTATCCGTAGCCGGGGCCGGGGTTTCTGTGGGAGGGGTCTTCTGACCCCGACAGCGGCCTGTACCGAAGCCCGCGGACCGCAATGGCCGCATCGCGGCCAAGGCCGCTCCCACAGGGATCGCGCCCTATTCGTGGCTGGAGCCGGGGTTTCTGTGGGAGGGGTCTTCTGACCCCGACAGCGGCCTGTGCCGAAGGCCGCGGACCGCAACGATCGCGTCGCGGCCAAGGCCGATCCCACAAGGATCGCGCTCTATCCGTGGCCGGAACCGGGGTTTCGGTGGGAAGGGTCTTCCGGCCCCTATAGCAGACGTTCGGCGAAGCGCGCGAAGTCGTCGTCGATCGCCGCGGGCCGGATGTCCGGGTTCTGTTCGTCGGCCGGGCTGTATTTGCCGGTGCGCACCAGCACGCCGGCGATGCCGGCGGCCTGGGCGCCGCCGATGTCGTCGCGCAGGTCGTCGCCGATCATGATGGCTTCGTCGGCGCGCACGCCGGCGGTGTCGAGTGCGGCCTGGAAGAAGGGGACGGCCGGCTTGCCGGCGATGTCGGCCTTGACGCCGGTGCTGTATTCCAGCCCGGCGACGAAGGCGCCCATGTCGAGCGACAGGCCGTCCTCTTCCTTGAAGTGGCGGTTGCGCGCCATCGCGATGAAGGGCAGGCCGCGCATGATGAGGCGGAAGGCGGTGTTGAGCTGCGCATAGTCGAAGCAGTGGCCGGCGTCGCCGAGCACCACCGCATCGGGTTCCGTGGCATCGGGCCCGACTTCGTCGCGCAGGTCGGGATGGACGATCCAGTGCGGATGCAGGCCGCGGCTGCGCACCAGATTCATCGTCGCGCCGGGCGCGGTCAGCAGTTCGTCGTCACGCACGTCCAGACCGAGGGCCTGCATCTTCGCCACAAGCGTGCGCCGCGGCGTGCGGGTGGTGTTGGTCAGGAACACGAGCTTGAAGCCGGCGCTGCGCAGTCGCGCCAGCGCTTCGATGGAACCGGGGATCACTTCGTCACCGACGTGCAGCACGCCGGCGAGGTCGATCAGCAGGGCCTTGGGGTTTGCGGGCAGAGACATGGCGTTCTCCTTCGTTCGATGCGGCGCGCCGTCCTTGCAGGAGCAGTCTTCTGACCGCGACCATAGCGGAGGTCAAGGAGCCTGCGCGTGATTACAGGCTCTGTCGCGGTCAGAAGCCCGCTCCTACAGGGCCACCAGCTGGTGCCGTGCCGCGAAGCTCACCAGTTCGACCGGATTCTTGATGTCGAGTTTGTCGAATAACCGCGCGCGGTATGTGCTGATGGTATTCGCCGACAGCGACAGTTCCCGTGCGATATCACCGACCGTCTGACCGCTGGCGAGCAGCTTCAGCACCTGCATTTCGCGGTTCGACAGGCTGTCGAGCGGGCTGGCCGGGGTATCGGCGCGGACACCGAAGGCGAGGCGTTCGGCCAGCTCCGGGGTGACGAAGAGGTGACCGCCGGCGACGCGGGCGATGGCGTCGAACAGCTGGTCCGGCGAGCAGCCCTTGTTCAGGTAACCGGCGGCGCCGCTTTTGAGCGCGCGCACACCGAACTGCGATTCCGGGTAGGTCGACAGCATCAGTACCGCGACTTTCGGAAATTCGGCGCGCAACTGCTTCAGCACGTCGAAGCCGTCGCGGTCGTTCAGTGCGATGTCGAGCAGCACGACGTCGGCGCCGTCGCCGCGCAGCAGGCGCATCAGGTCGGGCCCGCCGGCGGCTTCGCCGACCACGTCGATGGCCGGATTCTCGCCGAGGATCTGTGCGATGCCCCGGCGCAGCATCAGGTGGTCGTCGACGATGATCACGCGCACCGGCTTCATCGCGTCGACTCCGGTACGCGCAGATGCACGGTGGTGCCGGCGCCCGGCGTGCTGTCGATGCGCAGTTCGCCGCCGAGCGCGCGGGCACGCTCGTACATGCCGAGCAGGCCGAAGGAGGTCGGTTGCGCCGGCACCTGCATGCCGCGGCCGTTGTCGCGGATGCACAGTTCGATCGCGCTGGCCTGGCCGGTCACTTCGACATTCACTTCGCTCGCTTCGGCGTGGCGGGCGACGTTGGTGAGCACTTCCTGCACGATGCGATAGACCGCGATTTCGGCGCTGCGGCCGAGACGGCGCTCCGGCTCCGCGTCGTTCATCGTCAGCGTGCAGCGCAGGCCGCGACGCGACTGCATCTCCTGCAGCTGCCATTCGATGGCGGCCCATAGCCCGAGATGGTCGAGCACGCCGGGGCGCAGGTCGGTCAGTATCCGACGCACAGCACCCAACGCCTGCTGGGTGACCGACATCATGTCTTCCAGCTTGCGTTCGAGCGCGTCGTCGTGCGCGAGACGGGGGCGCAACCAGTTCAGGTCGAACTGCAGCGCGGTCAGCGAGGCGCCCAGTTCGTCGTGCACCTCGCGCGCGATGTGCGTGCGCTCGTCCTCGCGCACCTGCTGCAGGTGGGCCGACAGTCGCTGAAGAGCGCTGTGCGACTGCTGCAGACGGGCATTGGCGTCCTGCAGCGCGGCGGTGCGCTCGGACACGCGGCGCTCCAGTTCCACCTGGTTGGCGCGCAGCACGGCCTCGGCGCGCTTGCGTTCGGTGATGTCGGCGAAGGTGACGACGGCGCCGACGATCTGGCCGGCGTCGCGGATCGGGTAACTGGTGTATTCGGCGGGGAAGGCGCTGCCATCGCGCCGCCACAGCACTTCCGACTCGATGCGCACGCCCTGGCCTTCCTGGAAGGCGCGGAAGATCGGACACTCATGCACGTCGTAGTTGCGGCCGTCGGAATGCGCGTGATGAATCAGGTAGTGCATGTTGCGGCCGAGCACTTCGTCCGGCTCGAAACCGATCAGTTCGGCGCCGGCGCGGTTGATGAAGATGCAGCGGCCGTTCTGGTCCACGCCATAGATGCCTTCGCCAGCCGACTCGAGCAGCATTTCGAGCTGGTGGCGCCAGGCGGCGTGATGCGAAAGATGGTGGAGATTGGCGAACACGTCGTTGCGTCGGCACAGGGGTGCCGCTGCCTTGCATCAAGCGTGCCACGCCGTTCGCCTCGCTGATATCACGGCGCGGCGCGGGTTTGCGCGGGGCGCGACCGGCTGGCGCCGGCGCTGCGCCCCGTTGTGGTGCGCTCAGGCCGGTACGTCGCGCACGCGCAGTGCGCCGTCGGCCTCGTCCGCTTCGATCAGGCCCTGTTCCTCGTAGCGGCGCAGCTTGCGCCACAAGGACACGCGGTCGATGCCGAGCAGGCGGGCGGCCAGCGCGCGGTTGCCGCCGACGCCAGCCAGTACGTCGAGGATGTGGTTGCGCTCGACCGCCTCCAGCGTGCGCACCTCGTTGCTGCCGCGACCGGCGGCGTGGCCGGCCGGGGTGCCGAGGCCGGGCGGCAGATCCTCCTCGGCCAGCATGGTGCCGCCGGCTAGCGCGACGCCGCGCTCGATGATGTTCTCCAGCTCGCGCACATTGCCCGGGTAATCGTAGGCGCACAGCTTCTGCATTGCCGGCGGTGCGATGGCGGTGACCTTCTTGCCCATGGCCTGTGCCGCGCGGCGCACGAACTGCTGCGCCAGCAGCGGGATGTCGTCGCGCCGGTCGCGCAACGGCGGCAACTGCAGCGTCACCACGTTGAGGCGGAAATAGATGTCCTGCCGGAACTGGCCGGCCTCGACCGCGGCGCGCGGCTCACGGTTGGTGGCGGCGAGAAAGCGCACGTCGGCACGCACCGGTTCGGTACCGCCGACGCGCAGGTATTCGCGCTCCTGCAGCAGACGCAGCAGCTTCACCTGCATCGCCGCCGACATTTCCGTCACCTCGTCGAGGAAGAGCGTGCCGCCCTGGGCCGCCTCGACCAGACCGCCGCGCGACTGCTGGGCGCCGGTGTAGGCACCTTTCTCGTGGCCGAACAGTTCGTTGGCCAGCAGTTCCTCGTTCAGCGCGCCGCAGTTGATCGCGACGAAGGGGCCGCTGGCGCGCCGGCTGTGCGCATGCACGTGGCGGGCGAGCAGTTCCTTGCCGGTGCCGGTCTCGCCGACGATGAGCACATTGCAGTCTGTCGGCGCCACACCGCGCGCGATGTCGAGGATGGCGCGCATGCCTTCGTCGCGCGTGATGATGCGTTCGTCGGCGGCGTGCTCGACCAGCTGGCGCAGGCGCTGGTTCTCGGCGCGCAGCTGCGCCTTGTCGGCGGCCTCGCGCACCAGCTTGCGCACCTCGCCGAGGCGGAAGGGCTTGGATACGTAATAGAAGGCGCCGGTGCGCATCGCCTCGACCGCCGATTCGGTGGTGGCGAAGCCGGTCACCACCAGCACCTCCATCGCCGGCCAGGCCTCGCGTGCGCGACGCAACAGTTCGAGCCCGTCCATGCCGGGCATCTTGACGTCGGTCAGCAGCACTTCGTAATCGTGCTGGCGCAGCAGCGCCAATGCTGCGTCGCCGTTGTCGGCGGTGGTGACGTCGAGGCCGTCGCGGCGCAACGCGGTGGCCAGGCCCTCGCGCGCAACCGCCTCGTCGTCGACGAGCAGTACATGTGCAGTGCTCATGCTTTCTCCTCCGCCGGTATCCAGAGCGTGACGCAGGTCCCGCCGTCCGGTTCGTTGTGTATGCCTGCCTTGCCGCCGTGTTCGGCGGCGATTTCATGCACCACGAAAAGCCCGAGCCCCGAGCCCTTGCCGACCGGTTTCGTGGTGAAGAAGGGGTCGAACACGCGCGGCAGGTTGCGCGGTTCAATGCCGGGGCCGTTGTCGCACACCGAAATTTCGGTGCCGCCGTCACGCGCGCTGCCGCGAACTGTGATGTGTGGCGCGATGCCCGCTTCGACGCAGGCTTCGAGCGCGTTGCGGATCAGGTTCAGCAGCGCCTGCTGGATGCGCTGGCCGTCGGCGTGGATATGCAGTTCGGGCTCGATCTGCAGCGTGACCGCGTCGGCCGCATCGGGACGCTCTGCGCGCAGCAGCGCGACGGTTTCCTCGACCAGCGGGCGCAGCGGCTGCCGAACCAGCGCGAAGCGGCTGTCGCGCGCGAAGTCGAGCAGGGTGCGCACGATGCGTTGCGCGCGCTGCACCTGGTCGTCGATCTGCTCGACGAAACTATTGATCTGCGCCGGGTCGCACACGTCGCGCTCTTCCAGCAGCAGCTGCGCGTTCAGCGAAATGTTCGAAAGCGGATTGTTGAGCTCGTGCGCGACGCCCGACAGCATGGTGCCGAGCGAGGCAAGCCGCGCCGTGCGCAGCACCGCGAGCTGGCGCTCTTCGAGGTCGCCGAGCGCGCGGTTGAAGGCGGTGACCAGCGCGGCGATCTCGTCGTCGCGGTCGCGCGGCGTCAGGCGCGCGAGATTGCCGGTGCCGATGCGCGCCAGATCGCTTTCGACCTCGCGCAGCGGCGCCACCACGCGCCGCGTCACCAGCTGGCCGATCACCAGCACCAGCGCGACGGCGGCGATCATGATTGTGTACAGCTGTGATTCCTGGCCGGACAGCGCGCGCCGCATCGCTTCGCGCGCCTGATCGGACAGGCGCTCGCTTTCCTCGAACGCCTGCTTGCCGACCTCGGTCATGCGCTCTTCCAGCGGCGAGATCGGATCGGTCGGGCGGATGCGGCGCTGCAGCCGGTCGTCCAGCAGGTCACGCCAGTCGTGCAGCGACTGTTCGAGGTCCTCCAGCGCAAAGCCGGGCGCGGCGCGCTGCATCAGGGCGCGATCGCGCTCGATCAGGGCAAGGGCCTCTTCCGCCTTGCCGACCGCGGATTTGAGCTCGGACGGCTTGCGGAACAGCAGGTAGTTCTTCTCCAGCCGCCGTGCTTCGCGCACCACGTCGTGCATGCGCGTCACATGGTGTTCGTCATCGACGCGCGACAACAGCAGGCGCACCTGTTCCAGCGCGGCGAACACCAGCAGCACGAACAGCGCGCCGAGAACGATGTAGCCGAGCAGGATCTTGCCGTGCAGGGAACGAGGCAGCAGTTTCATGAATTGCATGCTGCAACGTCGCGTTGCGAATTTCAACAGCGACCACATGCGCGCAAGCGCCTGTTTCATGCGGACTTTCGGCGGGTGATCGTAGGGGCGTGCGTGGGCGCGCTGCAAGTTGCAACGAACGCCGGCGGTCCATACGAGGGGTGGGGTGTAAAGCATAAATAAATCAATGCTTTGCGTTTTTGATTGGAGGTGGCACAGCGCCTGCTAGGAAATCCGTGCCAGCCTCGCAGTAACGATTTTGAAGGCTCCTCGGGTCGTTGCTGCGGCGAGGCTTGCAATGGGGAGGCCGGTCGACCTAGCGGACAGCACCGGTTCTTTTGGCGGCTCGCGAGCAATCGCGAGCCGTTTTTCTTTGCGTCGCACGCCGCCTGGCGGATTCGGCGATAATTCGCCGCCTTTCACCGCCCCGCACCCCGCTTCCCGCATGACCGATCACGCCGTCCCGCTGATTTCGACGCACGCACTGGCGTGCACGCGCGGCACGGCACGCCTGTTCGCCGGGCTGGACCTGGCCGTTGGCGAGGGCGAGTTGCTGCACGTGGCCGGCGCCAATGGCAGCGGCAAGACCAGCCTGTTGCGCATCCTGTGCGGGCTGTCGGAAGCCGAATCGGGTGAGTTGCGCTGGTGCGGGCAACCGGCCGGCAAGGTGAAGGACGAGTGGCGCGCCGGTCTGCTCTATCTCGGTCACCGCAACGCGGTGAAGGACGACTTCACGCCACTGGAGAACCTGCGCGCCAGCGCGGCCATCGCCGGTGAGGCGATGAACGACGACACGGCGCTGCGCGCGCTTGTCGACATCGGCCTCGGCGCACGCCTCGACGTGCCGGCGCGCAGCCTGTCGCAGGGGCAGCGCCGTCGCGTCGCGCTGGCCCGTCTGCTGTGCGGCACGCGCGCCCGGCTGTGGATACTGGACGAGCCCTTCACCGCGCTCGACGTGCGCGCGGTGGCGCAGCTGGCCGAAGCGATGGCCGCGCACATCCGTCGCGGCGGCGCCGTCATCTACACCACGCACCAGCCGGTGGATATCGACGTGCCGCGCCGCGCGCTGCTCAATCTGGACGATTACTCATGCTGAGCGTGTTCGCCGCCGTGCTGCGTCGCGACCTGCTGCTGGCCTGGCGCCGCCGTTCCGACGTGCTGACCGCGCTCGGTTTCTTCCTGCTGGTGACCAGCCTGTTCCCGCTCGGCGTCGGGCCGGAGCCCGACCAGCTTTCGCACATCGCGGCCGGCGTCATGTGGGTCGCGGCGCTGCTCGCCACGCTGCTGTCGGTGAGCCGGCTGTTCGAAGCGGACGAGGCGGACGGAACCCTTGAGCAGATGCTGCTGTCCGTGGAGCCGCTGGCTGTGATCGTGCTGGCCAAGGTGTGCGCCTACTGGTTGCTGACCGGATTGCCGCTGGTGCTGATCGCGCCGCTGATCGCGCTGCAGTTCAGCCTGACGCCGGACGAGACGCTCATCGTCTGCGCGACGCTGCTGATCGGCACGCCGACGCTGTCGCTGCTCGGCGCCGTCGGTGCGTCGCTGACGCTGGGGCTGCGCGGCGGTGGTGCGCTGATCGCACTGCTGGTGCTGCCGCTGTACGTGCCGGTGCTCATTTTCGGCGCCGGCGCGGTGGACGCCTGGCGCGCCGGTCTGGGCATCGATGCGCACCTGGCGCTGCTGGGTGCCTGCCTGCTGGTGGCGCTGGCCGTGGCACCGCTGGCGAGCGCGGCCGCATTGCGCATCGCCCAAGATTGATAGGGGGCCAAACCGCACTCGGTTAAACTTGCGGTTTTGCCGTCGGCCCCCGCCGAGACACGCGCGTTGTATCTGCGCACACCGAGTAATCAGAACCTGGGCTAGCCGCTTCGTTGATGTCCGAATCACAGTCTTCCGCCGCGCGCGCGCCGTCGTCCGGCTTCAACTTCTTCCACTACGCCAGCCCGCAGACCTTCTTCCCGCTCGCCGGCAAGCTGCTGTGGCCGAGCTGGATCGCCGCCATCGCACTGACGCTGGCCGGCCTCTACATCGGCTTCTTCGTCGCGCCGACCGATGCCACCCAGGGCGACAGCTACCGCATCATCTTCATCCACGTGCCCGCCGCCTGGATGTCCATGGTGGTCTATCTGGCGATGGCCTTCTGGTGCGCGGTCGGGCTGGTGTTCAACACGCGTCTGTCCTTCATGATGTCGACCGCACTGGCGCCGACCGGCGCGATGTGGGCCTTCGTCGCGCTGTGGACCGGCGCGCTGTGGGGCAAGCCGACCTGGGGCACCTACTGGGTGTGGGATGCGCGGCTGACTTCCGAACTGATCCTGTTCTTCCTCTACTGCGGCTACATGGCGCTGCAGGCGGCCATCGACGACCCGCGCCGGGCCGATCGCGCCGGTGCGCTGATCGCCATCGTCGGCGCGGTGAACGTGCCCATCATCTATTTTTCGGTGAAGTGGTGGAACACGCTGCATCAGGGCGCGTCTGTAAGCCTGACGGCCGCACCGACCATGGCCACCACCATGCTGACCGGCATGCTGGTGATGGCGCTGGCGGCCTGGGCTTACACGATAGGCGCGGCGCTGGTGCGCGTGCGCGCCATCATGATCGAACGCGAGCGGAACACCGACTGGGTGCGCCAGCTCGCCAGCAACGGAGACAGCAAGACATGAACTGGGAAAGCGCCAGCCATTTCTGGGCGATGGGCGGCTACGGCTTTTTCGTCTGGGGTTCCTACGGCGTGACCGCTGCGGTCATCGCGGCCGAGCTGTTCGCGCTATCCCGCCGCATGACGAAGGCCCGTGCGCAGGCCCGGCGCGACGTTGCGCTGGAGCGCCTCGACGCCGACAAGCGGGGGCGCGCATGAAGCCGCGTCACAAACGTTTTGCGCTGGTCGCCGCCGGCATCGCGCTGCTGGTCGGCGCGGTCACGCTGGTGCTGAATACCTTCAGCGACAACATGGTGTTCTTCTTCAGCCCGACCCAGGTCGCGGCCAAGGAAGCGCCGCAGGGCCGCACCTTCCGCATCGGCGGCATGGTGCAGGACGGCAGCCTGGAACGTGGCGCCGACGGTACGTCTGTCCGCTTCATCGTCACCGACACCGCCAACACGATCACCGTCACCTACAAGGGCGCGCTGCCTGACCTGTTCAAGGAAGGCAAGGGCGTGGTCGCCCAGGGCAAGCTCGGCGAGAACGGCGTGTTTGCGGCCAGCGAGGTGCTGGCCAAGCACGACGAGAACTACATGCCGCCCGAGGCCGCGCACGCGCTGGAACAGGCGAAGAAGGCGCAGAGCACGGTCGTTCAGTAAGTCGCATCCACTCCGCTCCGGCGCCTCGGGCCGGAGCACCACGTTTCATGGGCAGGAGCCATCATGTTTCCCGAACTGGGCAATTTTTCGCTGTCGATCGCGCTGGCGCTGTCGGTGCTGCTGGGCGTCGTTCCGTTGGTCGGTGCGCAGCGCGGCGACGCGCGGCTGATGGCGGTCGCGCGACCGCTGACGCAGGGCGTGTTCGTGTTCGTCGCCTTCGCCCTGTTCTGTCAGATCCAGTCCTTCGTGCTGAACGACTTTTCGGTACTGAACGTCGCCACCAATTCGAATTCGACGCTGCCGCTCGAATACCGCGTCGCCGCAGCCTGGGGCAGTCACGAAGGCTCGCTGCTGCTGTGGACCTTCATGCTGGCGCTGTGGGCGCTGGCGGTCAGCGTGTTCTCGCGCCGTCTGCCGCCCGAAATGGTGGCGCGCGTGCTGGCCGTGCTGGGTTGGGTCGGCGTCGGCTTCCTCGCCTTCATGCTGGCCAGTTCCAACCCCTTCGACCGCCTGCTGCCGGCCGCTGCTGACGGGCGCGACCTGAACCCGCTGCTGCAGGACCCGGGCATGATCTTCCACCCGCCCATGCTCTACATGGGCTACGTCGGCTTCTCGGTCGCCTTCGCTTTCGCCATCGCGGCGCTGATCGGCGGCCGCCTCGACGCCGCCTGGGCGCGCTGGTCGCGGCCGTGGACCACAGTGGCGTGGATGTTCCTGACGTTGGGCATCGCGCTCGGCAGCTACTGGGCCTACTACGAACTGGGCTGGGGCGGCTGGTGGTTCTGGGACCCGGTCGAGAACGCCTCCTTCATGCCTTGGCTGGTCGGCACCGCGCTGATTCATTCGCTGGCGGTGACCGAGAAGCGCGGCGCCTTCAAGAGTTGGACCGTGCTGCTGGCGATCGCCGCCTTCTCGCTGTCGCTGCTCGGCACCTTCCTCGTCCGTTCCGGTGTGCTGACCTCGGTGCACGCCTTCGCGACTGATCCCGAGCGCGGTGTATTCATCCTGGCGCTGCTGGTGTTCGTGATCGGCGGCTCGCTGCTGCTGTTCGCGATCCGCGCGCCGTCGGTCGGGCTGGGCGGCGGCTTCGCGCTGCTGTCGCGCGAAACTTCGCTGCTCGCAAACAACGTGCTGCTGGCGGTCGCAACGTCGGCAGTGCTGCTCGGCACGCTGTACCCGCTTTTCCTCGACGCGCTGGGCATGGGCAAGATTTCGGTCGGCGCGCCGTACTTCGACGCCGTGTTCGTGCCGCTGATGACGCCGGTGCTGTTCCTGATGGCCATCGGGCCCTTCGTGCGCTGGAAGAAGGACGAGGCGCCGGGGCTTGTATTGCGCCTGCGCTGGGCCTTCGCAGTGAGCGTCGCCGCTACGCTGGCGACCATGGTGGCGACCGGGCACTACACGGCGATGCTGGGCCTGGGCGCCTTCACCGTCGTATGGATCGTCGCCACCAGCGTGCAGCATCTGGTCGAACGACTGCGCGGCCGCAACGGCGACGGCAGCTGGCTTGCACGCGCCCGCGCGCTGCCCGGCGGCTGGTGGGGCATGTGGCTGGCCCACCTGGGTGTGGCGGTGAGCATCGTCGGCATCACGCTGGTCAAGGGCTTCGAACAGAACGCCGACCTCAAGATGGCGCCGGGCCAGACGGCGACGCTGGCCGGCTATACCTTCAAGTTCCACGGCGCCTTCGAGCATGACGGCCCCAACTACGACGCCGCCCGCGGCCGCATCGAAGTGACGCGCGACGGCAGGCCGGTGGCGATGATGCACCCGGAAAAGCGCATGTACCGGGTGTCGCAGATGCCGATGACCGAAGCCGCCATCGACTCCGGTTTCACCCGCGACGTCTATGTGTCGATGGGCGAGCCGCTGCCCGACGGCAACGCCTGGATCGTCCGCATCTTCTACAAACCCTTCGTGAACTGGATCTGGGTCGGCGCGCTGATCATGGCGCTGGGTGGCGTCATCGCCGCCGCCGATCGCCGTTACCGCAAGCTTGCCCAGCGTGACGCGAAACAGGGCGCGCGCGATGGCGTGGCGCCGCCGGTACGGGAGCAGCACGCATGAAGCGCTATCTCTGGCCGCTGGGTCTTTTCCTGGTGCTGGCGGGCTTCCTGTTCGCCGGCCTCTACCTGAACCCGCGCGAGGTGCCGAGTCCGCTGATCGGCAAGTCTGTGCCGGCTTTCTCCATTCCGCAGCTGGCGGCGCCCGACAAGACCTTCTCGCCGGCCGACATGAAGGGCAAGGTGTGGCTGGTGAATGTGTGGGCGTCGTGGTGCGTGTCCTGTCGACAGGAGCACCCGCTGCTGGTCGAGCTGGCGAAGACCGGGCTGGTGCCGATGGTCGGCCTGCACTACAAGGACGAGCGCGACGCCGGCATGAAGTGGCTGGCCGAACACGGTGATCCCTATCTGCTGTCGGCGCACGACCGCGACGGCCGCGTGGCCATCGATTTCGGCGTCTATGGCACGCCGGAAACCTTCATCGTCGACAAGACCGGCGTCATCCGCTACAAGCACACCGGCCCGCTGACGCCGCAACTGCTGCGCGACGACATCCTGCCGCGCGTCAAGCAACTCGAGGCGTCCTGACATGCGCAGTCTGATCGTGTTGCTGGCAGCGCTGATGCTGCCGATGTCCGCGCTGCACGCTGACGAAGCGAAACCGCTGGCCGACGACCCGGTGGTCGAGGCGCGGGTGCAGAAGCTGGGCGAGGAACTGCGCTGCCTGGTCTGCCAGAACCAGAATATCGCCGACTCGCACGCCGACCTGGCGATGGACCTGAAGAAGCAGTTGCGCGAGCAGATCGCCGCCGGCCGCAGCGACGGCGAAATCAAGGAGTTCATGGTCGAGCGCTACGGCGATTTCGTGCTTTACCGTCCGCCGCTGAAAGCCACCACCGTACTGCTGTGGGCCGGCCCCTTCGCGCTGCTGCTGATCGTCGTCGTGCTGCTTCTGCGTCGCCTGCGCAGCCGCACTGAACGTGCCGCAGTTGCCAACACACTGAGCGCCGATGAACACGAGCGCGCCCGCGCGCTGCTCGCCGGCGAGGAGAACAAGGTTTGACCACATTCATGATGGGCGCGGCGGCGATGCTTGCCGTCGCGCTGGCTTTTGTCGTCCTGCCGCTGCTGCGCGGCCGCCGCACTCAACCGGCCGACGCGCAACGCGCGCTAACGCTCGCCATCCACCGCGATGCGCTGGCCGAACTGGACCGTGATCTGGCGGCCGGCCTGATCGACGACGCGCAGTACCGCATTTCCTGCGCCGAACTGGAGCGCCGGGTGCTCGACGAGGCCGGTGCTGCAAAGTCGCCCTCAGCGAAGGGCAGCGGCCGCTGGGTCGCCGTCGTGTCGGCGCTGATGGTGCCGGTGATCGCTGTTCCGGTGTACCTGGCGCTCGGTCACCCGCAGGCCATCGATGCACCACGCAGCAGCCCGCCGCAGGCCGAAGGCGAAGTGACGCCGGAACAGATACAGGCCATGGTTGCGCGACTGGCCGAGCGGATGAAGGCGGAGCCGGACAACGCCGAGGGCTGGTCGATGCTGGCGCGTTCGTACTTTGCGATGGGGCGCTTCGACGAAGCTGCAGACGCCTATTCCAGACTGGTGAAGATCGTCGACGGCGACGCGCAGGTGTGGACCGACTACGCTGACGCGGTCGCCATGAAGCAGGGCCGCAATCTGGCCGGCGAACCGGAACAGATGCTGAAGAAGGCGCTTGAACTGGATCCGGACAACGTGAAGGCGCTGGCGCTGGCGGGCAGTGCCGCGATGCAGCGTGGGGATGCGGCTGCCGCGCGCGTGCATTGGGAACGTCTGCTGAAACTTCTGCCGGCGGATTCGCCGTTGATCCAGCCGATCAAGGAAAGCATGGGAGACGCTGCAGCGGGCGCTGCGGCGAAGTAGGTGCGCGGGCAGCGCTTGCCGCGGCGAATGCTGCGGCGATGCGAAAAGGTCTTGTGTCAGGGAAGCACCAAAGAAAAAAGCCGGCTTGCGCCGGCTTTTTTCATGCTCGCAGAAGAATTACTTCTTCTCTTCAGCCGGGGCAGCCGGGGCAGCCGGAGCAGCAGCGTCAGCCGGAGCGGCAGCGTCAGCCGGAGCGGCCGGGGCAGCGTCAGCCGGAGCGGCCGGAGCAGCGTCAGCCGGAGCGGCCGGGGCAGCGTCAGCCGGAGCGGCCGGGGCAGCAGCCGGAGCGGGTTCGGCGGCCGGAGCCGGGGCTTCTTCCGGCTTCGAGCAAGCGGCCAGGGCAGCGGCGAGGATGGCGGCGAGGAGGAGGGACTTTTGCATTTTGATTTCCTTGGCTGTTGGCTACATCGTGAATTCGGTACAACACCCGATCGAGCTAGCGACCTCGATCAGCCCAAAATAGTAGCACGAGCGTCACGGATCAAGTTGCAGCGCTGGAAACAAGGTTTTACAAGCCAAGCTTTGTTGTGCTTATGCAACATGAACAACTGTCCCAGATCTCGGCGAATCGACCGCTGTAGCCGGCGATCTCGGCGGTATGGGCGCGCACGTGCTTGCCCCGCCAGTGCGCGAGATGAGTGCGGATCACCGCGTCAGCCGATCCGTTCAGCATGAATGTCTCGCTCAGATGCCGCAGCGTGCGCGGCAACTGACGGATGTGCAGGCGGTGCGATTGTGCGGCGCACAGCGCCCACAGGCGGGGCATGTGGTGCTGCAGCGGCCCGGCGTCGTGCAGCACGATGCGCACCTCGGCGCGCGGTGACTGTGCCAAGGCTCGAGTCAGTGCCTCGACGGCGTGGCGCGAATCGAGCGCGGTGTCGCGCAGATCGGTGTCGAAGATGTCGAGCGATCGATCGATCTGTGCGATCAGTGTGCCGATCGCTGCCTGATAGCCGGCACGATCGTCGAAACGGAAGACACCCGTTTCCTCAGTCAATGGCGGCTCCGGTGTGCAGAAAGCCGTCGCAGTACCAGTCGTAGAGCAGGTCTAGCGTGCCTTCGTGGTCGGCCACCCGCGCCAGGCTGCGTGCGCTGGCGAGTTCGCGCAGCGCGTCGGCGCTGTCGGCCGGCAGGTCCACCGGTTCTCCGTTGATCCAGAAGTGTTTACCACTGCGCAGCAGCAGCGTCCGGCCGTCCAGTCGCACGCCGTGTTTCGACACCTGCTGTGCAAAACGCTTCGGCGTCAGCGGATCGTCCGGAGGGTCGAAGAACACGTGCGGCTTCGGTTCGCTCAGATAGCCACCGAGGAAGGCCTCGACGTCCTTGCGCGACCACTTGATGGTGTTCAGCACCGCCTCGACCCTGTCTATCATCGCCGCCGGCAGTTGGGCCGGATCGGCCTGCAGTGCGAGGTCGGGGTCGGCGTACATGCCGGGCATGCAGATCTCGTCGCGCAGGTAGTCAAGGAAGCCGCTGGCCAGTTCCTGCATCGACGGCGTGCGGAAGCCGATAGAGTAGGTGGTGCATTCGCCCTCGGCGATGCCGTTGTGCGCACACTTGGGCGGCAGGTAGAGCATGTCGCCCGGTTCCAGCACCCATTCGTGCTCCGGCACGAAGTTCTTCAGGATGCGCAAGGGCGCGCCATCGACCAGCGTCAGGTCGGTCTGTTCGCTGATCTGCCAGCGGCGCTTGCCGGTGCCCTGCAGCAGGAACACGTCGTAGGAATCGAAGTGCGGACCGACGCCGCCGCCATCGGTGGCGTAGCTCACCATCACGTCGTCCAGCCGGGCGTAGGGCACGAAGCTGAAACGGCGCATCAGCGCGTCGGCTTGCGGCAGCAGCATGTTCAGGCCCTGCACCAGTACGGTCCACGGTTTCGTTTTCGGGCGCCGGATCAGCGAGGCGGGCAGGGGGCCGCGCTCCATTTCCCAGTTGCGGCCGTCGTGCGCGATGAAGCGCGATTCGACGTCTTCGTCACGTGCGAGATCGAGTAATTGCTCGCGCGGCAGCAAGCCGTTGAAGCCGGGGATGGCGCCGCGGATGAGCAGCGGTTTCTTCTGCCAGTAGTCGCGCAGGAAGGTACGCGGGCTGAGCCCGCCGAGCAGTGTCTTGTCCATGGGTGCGGATTATCCGCGATGGCGCGGCCGCGGCGCATGCAGCAGGTAAAATCGCGCCCTTTCGCTCTCGCAGGACACGTCATGCCGGTCGCCCGTATCGAATCGCTGGACCACGAAGGTCGCGGCGTCACCCATTACGAAGGCAAGGTCATCTTCGTCGATGGCGCCTTGCCGGGCGAAACCATCGATTTCTCTCCCTACCGCAAGAAGGCGTCCTACGAACTGGCGCAGATCAGCCGCATCGTGCGGCCGAGCGCCCAACGGGTGACGCCGCGCTGCCGCCACTTCGGCAACTGCGGTGGCTGCAGCATGCAGCACCTGGACGTCGCTGCCCAAGCTTCGGCCAAGCAGCGCGTGCTCGAAGACGCTTTGTGGCACGTCGGCCGCGTCAAGCCGGAAACGGTGTTTGCGCCGCTGGTCGGTCCGGGCTGGGGCTATCGCTACCGCGCGCGGCTGTCGGTGCGCTACGTGCCGCGCAAGGGCGGCGTGCTGGTCGGTTTCCGTGAAAAGAAGTCGAGCTACGTCGCCGACATGGATTCCTGTGAGGTGCTGCCGCCGCACGTGTCGGCGCTGCTGCTGCCGCTGCGCACACTGATCGACGGCTTTTCGCTGCGTGACCGACTGCCGCAGATCGAGGTCGCCATCGGCGGCGAGCGCGAAGAACAGATGACGGTGCTGGTGTTCCGCATCCTCGAGAAGATGACCGCCGACGACGAGGCTGCGCTGCGCGCGTTTGCCGACGCTCATCGGCTGCACATCTACGTGCAGCCGGGTGGCCCGGACACGGTGCTGCCGTTCTGGCCGATTCCGATGCCCGAACTGGCCTACTCGCTGCCGGATTTCGGCGTGAAGCTGGCGTTCGCGCCGACCGAATTCACGCAGGTGAACCACGGCATCAACCGCTCGCTGCTGCGTCGCGCGATGTCGCTGCTGGCGCCGCAGCCGGGCGAGCGCATCGCCGACATGTTCTGTGGCCTCGGCAATTTCTCGCTGCCGATCGCGTCGCTCGGTGCCGACGTGGTCGGCATCGAAGGTGCCGATGCGCTGGTGAAGCGCGCTGCGCGCAACGCGGCGGCCAACGGGCTGGCCGAGCGGTCGAGCTTTGCGGTCGCCAATCTGTTCGAGATCACGCCCGAGTCCTACGCCGCGCTCGGCCGCTTCGACAAGATGCTGATCGATCCGCCGCGCGAGGGCGCGATGGAACTGGTGAAGTCCCTGCCGCACTCGGCCGACGAAGCGGCGCCGTCGCGCATCGTTTATGTGTCGTGCAACCCGGCCACGCTGGCGCGCGACCTCGAAGTGCTCATCGTGCAGAAGGGTTACCGCCTGCGCGGCGCCGGCATCGCCAACATGTTCCCGCAGACCTCGCACGTCGAGTCGATCGCACTGATCGAACGCGCCTGACCCCGCCGCGGCTTCGCGCACAGCAAAGAAAAAAGCCCCGCAGGGCTCGCGCCCGCGGGGCTTTCGGCTGAAACGAGTTTCGCTTATTCGCGCTGACCGGTCAGTGCCATCAGCAGGTTCAGCAGGCTGACGAACATGTTGTACAGGTTCAGATAGACCGACAGCGACGCCGACACATAGTTGGTCTCACCGCCGCGCACGATGCGCTGGATGTCGTACAGCATCCAGGCGGCCGAGATCAGCACGATGGCAGCGGAAATCGCCAGATGCAGGCCCGGCATCTGCAGGAAGATGTTGGCGACGATGGCCAGCAGGATGACAATCATGCCGATCATCAGGAAGCTGCCCATGTTCGAGAAATCGCGCTTGGTCGTTGCAGCGACCGACGACAGCACGAGGAAGGTGACCGCCGTACCGCCGGCCGCCATCGCGATGATGGAGCCACCGTTCGAGAAGCCCAGCGCCACCTGCAGGATGCGGCTCAGCATCAGCCCCATGAAGAAGGTGAAACCGAGCAGCAGGGCGACGCCGAGGCCGCTGTTCTTGTTCTTCTCGATCGCCCACATGAAGCCCCAGGCGATGCCGAGGAAGAGCACGAAGGAAATGAGCGGACTGCCGGAGAAGAAGCTGAAACGCATCTGCACGCCGACCAGCGCGCCGAGCAGCGTCGGCACCATGGACACGGCCAGCATCATGTAGGTATTGCGCAGCACGCGGTTCTGGCCGGCGGACAGCGAACCGGTGGTCTGCATGCTCTGGAATTGCGGTTGCATCAATGTCTCCCGAAGGATGATTAGTGTTCTAAAGACTATCGCACAGGGTGCGAAGTTTCAACGCTGCTCATCATGCTAGACTGCGCGCCTCATCCGTAACCCTTGTCTGGCGCCATTGTGCGCATGACAGGCGGCATCCAGGAAGCGTGGCAGAGTGGTTGAATGCACCGGTCTTGAAAACCGGCAACGTCGCAAGGCGTTCGTGAGTTCGAATCTCACCGCTTCCGCCAACACCAAAGAAAACGGCGCCATCGGCGCCGTTGTCGTCTCATCCCGCCTCAGCGTTTTCCGCTGCCGCCGAGCAGTGCGGCGACCTGACGCTTGCCGCTGCGCTTGGCCGGCGTCGGTGCCGAGGTGCTGTCGCCACCGTCAGCAGGGGCGTCGGGTGTCGCCGATTCGTAGGGCTTGCTGAAGTCGAAGCCGTCGGCGGCGACCGTCGATGCGCTGGCGCGGGGCGCACGCGGGGCGCGGGGCGCGTCGCCGGTTGATGGGCGGCTGCGCCGTTCGCCGCGCTCACCGCGTTCGCTGCGCGCTGCACGTTCCGGACGCTCGGAACGCGTTTCGCGCGTTCGCGCACGCGCCGGGTCGAAACCTTCCGGCACGACGATTTCGATCGGCTTGCGGATCAGCTTTTCGATGTCCGCCACGCGACCCTTTTCTTCGGGCGCCGCCAGCGAAATGGCTTCGCCCGAGCGGCCGGCACGGCCGGTGCGGCCGATGCGGTGCACGTAGTCTTCGGCGTTGTGCGGCAGTTCGAAGTTGATCACGAAAGGCAGGTCTTCGATGTCGAGGCCGCGGGCGGCGACGTCGGTCGCCACCAGCACGCGCACGCTGCCGTTCTTGAACGCTTCCAGCGCTTCGGTGCGCTGCTGCTGGCTCTTGTCGCCGTGGATGGCGTCGGCGGCCACGCCCTGGCGTACCAGGTGGTGAGCGAGCCGGCTGGCGCCGAACTTGGTGTTCACGAACACCAGAGCCTGGCGGTCGGCGTAGCTGTCCTGCGTGAGCAGGTGGGTCAGCAGTGCGCGCTTGTCGTCGGTGCCGCAGGCGTGCACACGGTGGGTGATGGTTTCCGCGGTGGCGTTGCGGCGTGCGACCTCGATCAGTTGCGGGTCGCGCAACATGGCTTGGGCCAGCTTCTTGATCTCTTCCGAGAAGGTGGCGGAGAACAGCAGGCTCTGGCGTTGCGCCGGCAGCAGCGCGAGGATGCGCTTGATGTCCGGGATGAAACCCATATCCAGCATGCGGTCGGCTTCGTCCAGCACCAGCATCTGCACCTGGCTCAGGCTGATGGTCTTGCCTTCGACGTGGTCGAGCAGGCGGCCCGGCGTGGCGACGACGATTTCGCGGCCCTGGCGCAGTTCGGCGACTTGCGCCTTCATGTCCACGCCGCCGTAGATGCACACCGAACGCAGCGGCAGGTGTTTCGAATAGGTCTTGACGCTCTCGTGCACCTGCATCGCCAGTTCGCGCGTCGGGCAGACGATGAGCGCGCGCACCGGATGGCGGGCGGGCGAGGGCGAGCTGCTGGCGTGCGGTGCGAGGCGCTGCAGCAGAGGCAGCGTGAAGCTGGCGGTCTTGCCGGTGCCAGTCTGGGCGCCGCCCATCACGTCACGGCCGGCCAGCACGATGGGGATGGCCTGCGCCTGGATGGGGGTGGGCGTGGTGTAGCCGGTATCGGCCACGGCACGCAGCAGTTCGGGAATCAACCCGAGTTCTTCAAACGACATGGATGCGAAGCTCTCTTGTGCAGAAGCGCGCGCCGGGCACATTGCCGCGGTGCGTGTTGCTTCTGTGGACTTCCGCCTGGCATGCCGGTTCAGGCTGGGGAAATCGGTTCCGGAAAACCCGGCGCGAGGCGCGCGGCGAGGGTGCCAGCGCGAATGTCGTGCCCGGGGGCGCAGGCGCCAGGGCGGGGGAAGTGGGGATCGGCCGTGGATTCATGGCCGGATCGGAAACTCCGGGCCGCGCCATAACCGGCGAGGCGACTGCGCGCGCATTATCGCACAGGCGGGGCGGGCGCTTGTGGCTGATCTTGAGGCCGGGCCGCCGCCCCGCCGCTCAGCGCCTCAGCGCTTGCGTTTGCGACCGCCACCCGCCTTGCCCGGCACGCCGAGGTAGCAGGTCACCTCCTCGCGGTCGTGATAGAGCTGGCGGCAGCGCAGTTCGTGCTTCTTGTCGACCGAGGCCAGCGCCTCGCCAATCAGGTCGGTACAGAGCTGCAGCTCGTCATAGCGCCGCTTCATCGGCAGCTTGAGGTTGAAAATGACGTGCTGGCACAAGCCCTGCGCAATCCAGCGGGCGACCAGCGCGGCGACGCGGCGAGGCTGTTCGACCATGTCGCACACCAGCCAGTCCACCGGCTTGCGCGGCACGAAGCGGAAGCCGTCCTCGCGTTTGTGGATCACCAGGCCGGTTTCCAGCAGTTCCGGATTCATGCGACCGTTATCGACCGCGGTTACGTGGATGTGGCGCGACACCAGCTGCCAGGTCCAGCCGCCGGGCGCTGCGCCGAGGTCGACCGCGGTCATGCCCGGCTTGAGCAGGCGCTCCTGTTCGTCCTCGCTCAGCAGCGTGTGGAAGGCTTCGGCCAGTTTCAGCGTCGAGCGCGACGGCGCTTCGCGCGGCATGCGCAGGCGCGGTATGCCGTTCAGCCATTCGCTGCGGCGGTTCGGCCAGCTCAGCGCGACCGTCGCGCGGTCGGCGGCGGTGAACAGCACGTGCAGGCGTGGCGCCGACGGATCGTCGGTGAAGGCGCCGGCCTGTTCCAGCGCCTCGCCCATGTGCGGCTCCAGCTTCTTGGTCATCGACGACAGCGACTTCGCGCCGTCGGTGTCCGGCGTTTCGATCAGGAAGTCGCTGTAGCCGTCGCACAGCGCGCGCGCCGCCTCGACGATGGGCGTCACGCGGTCACCCGGGCTCATGCCCTCGACCGTGCGGCCTGACCACAGCAACTGGCGGGCGAAACAGAGGTCCTGCCAGCGCAGCACGCGGGTCAGTGCCCACAGCGCGCCGCCTTCGGCGCGCGCTTCGACCCAGCCGCTGTTGGCTTCGGCCTGCACCTCGACCAGGTGGCCGGCCTCGCCGCAGCGGTCGGCGACTTCCTGCGCGCATTCGCGCTCGAAGCCGGGGCGGCAGTACAGCAGCAGGCCGTGAAGATTAGTTTTCAAGGTATTTCCGATCAGCGGGAATCGACGTCGCAGGTCGCGGTCTGTGGTACACGTCTGGCCTTCGCCTGACGACACACCGTCTCACGACAAGCGACGAAATGAACAGCAAGGATATCGCGCGGCGCCAGCTCGGGCGCTCGACGCTCGAAGTGCCGGCCATCGGCCTCGGCACCATGACCTTCGGCCAGCAGGTCGACGAACGCAGCGCACATGCGCTGATGGACGAAGCCTTCGAAGCCGGCATCGATCTGCTCGACGCGGCCGAAATGTACCCGGTCCCGGCGCGCGCCGAAACCTCCGGCGCCACCGAACGCATCGTCGGCAGCTGGCTGACGAAGAAGCCGCGCGACAAGGTGATCGTCGCCACCAAGGTGGCCGGACCGGCGCGCGGCATGCCCTGGATACGCGGCGGCCCGCTTGCGCTGGACGCGGCGAACATCCGCGAGGCGGTGGAAGGGTCGTTGCGCCGGCTGGGCACAGACTACATCGACCTCTACCAGATCCACTGGCCGGCGCGGAACGTGCCGATGTTCGGCCAGTACGAGTACGACCCGTCGGCCGAACGCGACGCGGCGCCCTTGCGTAGCCAGCTGGAAGCGATGGCGAAGCTGATCGACGAAGGCAAGGTGCGCCACGTCGGCGTGTCGAACGAAACACCGTGGGGCCTGATGAGCTGCCTGCGTCTAGCCGACGAAGGCCTGCCGCGCGTGGTCAGCATCCAGAACGCCTATCACCTGATGAACCGCACCTTCGACATGGGCCTGTCCGAAGTGTGCGAGCGCGAACAGGTGTCGCTGCTGGCCTATTCGCCGCTGGGCTTCGGTCATCTCAGCGGCAAGTATGTCGCTGACGCGCAGGCTGCCGGGCGCATCACGGCCTTTCCGCAGTTCGGCCAGCGCTACTTCAAGGAGAATGTCGCGCCGGCCTCGCGTGCCTACGCCGAACTGGCGCGTGCGCACGGCCTGACGCCGGCTCAGCTCGCGCTGGCCTTCTGCTACCGGCGGCGTACCGTCGCCAGCACGCTGATCGGCGTGACGTCGGCAGCGCAGTTGCGCGAAAATATAGAGGCGTGGAAGGTTGAGCTGACCGACGAGGTCACCGCCGCCATCGACGCCATTCACCTTCGCTACACCAACCCGGCACCCTGACCGGGCGCTGCAGCCGTATCGCACGGCTGCGAACAGGAGAACAACGGATGCTCAAGAAGTCGTTTGCCGCGCTGCTCGCGGCCAGCGTCGTGTCGTGGCCGCTGATGGTGCATGCGGCCGCCGAAGTGAAGAAGCCGGCGGCGAAGGCGACGAAGTCGGCGACCAAGCCGGCCACCAAGTCGACGGCAAAGTCGGCCGCAAAGACCGCGGCGCCGCAGGAGCCGGCGGAGATCGAACTGGCGCATGGCCTGGACGAAGCCGGTACTGCCGCGCTGCAGACGCTGGTCGACGAATTCAACGCCAGTGGCAAGGGCAAGCAGAAGATCGTGCTGGCGCCGCTGGGCGGCACCGGCGAGAAGCCGCCGGCGATGCAGGTGCTCGACGACGAGGCGCGTCAGCATTTTCTCGAAGGCAAGCCGCGTTACACGCCGCTGCACGAGGTGATGACCAAGGCGAAAGAGAAGTTCGCTGCTGTGCCGATCCCGGCGCCGATGCCGCCTTACCTTGCCGGCACCAAGGGCCGTCTGAATGCGCTGCCGATCGGCCTCACCACGCCGGTCATGTTCTACAACAAGGATGCCTTCGCCCGTGTCGGCCTCGACCCGGCCGCGCCGCCCGACCACTGGTTCACGCTGCAGGCCGCACTCGGCCAGCTGCGCGACGGCGGCTATGCCTGCCCGTACACCAGCGCACGGCCGACGCAGATCCACGTCGACAACATCAGCGCCTGGCACAACGAGCCCTTCGCCCGCAAGAACGGCAAGAAAGGCGAGGCGCTGGCGATCAACGGCCTGGTGCAGGTGAAACATCTTGCGCTAATGTCGTCCTGGTACAAGAGCCGCTACCTGCACATCTTCGGCCGCGGCGACGAAGCGGTGCCGATGTTCTCCGGTGGCCAGTGTCAGGTGTTGACCGCGCGTTCGTCGGCCTGGCCGCAGATCAAGCGCGACGCCAAGTTCGAGGTCGGTGTCGCGGCGCTGCCCTACCACGACGACATCCGCCAGGCGCCGCGTCACACGCTGGCCGACGGCGCCAGTCTGTGGGTGAGTGCCGGCCGCAGCGCGAGCGAAACGCAGACCATCGCGCGTTTCGTCACCTTCGTGCTGGATCCAGACCGCCAGGCCCAGTGGGCGCGCGCCACCGGCTTCATTCCGCTGAATCGCGCGGGCATGGTGGCGATCAGTCCGGTCGATGCGCCGACCATCGATGGCGTGGCGCGGGTGGCGCTGCGCCAGCTTTCTAGCAAGCCGGGTACCGCCGAATCGCATCAAAGCGCGGTGGCCGACAATCCGAAGGTGCGCGCCGTGCTCGACGAGGAACTGGAAGAGCTGTGGGCCGACCGCAAGCCGGCCAAGGCCGTTCTCGATACCGCAGTGCAGAGGGTGGGCCCATGTGCGGCAGCGAACAGCTTGTCCTGCTGATCCGCGCGGCGCGCGAGGACTCATCGGTACGTGAGCCGCTGCTCAAGCTGCTTGCGCTCGATGATGACGCCCGCGTGCGGGCGATCGAGAAATGGGTCAAGGAGGGCGTGGCCGCGGGGCAGTCGATCGAACTGCTGTCGGCCATCGCCTGGCTGACCGACGGCGACGTGGCGCGCGAGGCGCGCGACGTGCTGGCCCAGTCGTGAGCACCTGGCCCCGGCCGCTGTGGATTGCCCACCGCGGCGGCGGGGCCGCCGCACCCGAGAACACGCTCGCGGCGATCCGTACCGGCGCGGCGGCGGGCTTCCGCATGGTCGAGTTCGACGTGATGCTCAGTCGCGACGGCCTGCCGCTGCTGATCCACGACGAGACGCTTGAGCGCACGACCGACGGCGCTGGCCTCGTCTGCGAGCACGACTTCGCAGCCCTGCAGCGACTCGATGCGGGCAGCTGGCACGGTCCGGCCTTCGCCGGCGAACGCCTGCCCGCGCTCGAACAGGCACTCGACCTGCTGCTGGCACTGGATCTGGACGCCAATATCGAAATCAAGCCTGCCCGTGGTTTCGAGCAGGCGACCGGCGAGACGGCAGCCCGTCTGATCGCGGCGCGCTGGCCCGCCGAGCGGCGCCCACCCTTGCTGTCCTCCTTCGACTTTCCGGCGCTCGATGCCGCCCGTCGCGTCGCGCCGCAGTTGCCGCGAGGCCTGCTGTTCGAAGAGGTGCCCGAGGACTGGCGCGCGCAGATGCAGGCGCACGAGGCAGTGTCCATCCATTGCGACCACAGCCGCTTGATCGATGAGCGCATGCGCGACATCGTGTCGGCCGGTGTGCCGCTGCTCTGCTACACGGTCAATGATGCCGCACGTGCGGCGGCGCTGATCGAGGCCGGCGCAAGCGGCCTGTTCACCGACCGCCTCGATCTGCTGACCTGACGCCTACAGTGGCGGCATGCGGGTGACCGCGTGCTGCTTGAAGATGCGGTCCAGCGTGCCGTCGCGTTCCAGTTCGGCGAGCGCCGACTGCAGCGCCTGCGCGAGCGCCTCGTCGCCGGCGCCGACGGCCAGCCCGAGCGCCCATCCGGCCTGCGGCAGGCCGGGCAGCGCCGGCGGCATGCTCATCGTGAAGCGGCGGCCGGTGGCCGCCATCATCGGCTCGACCTGGCTGCGCATGCCGAGAAAGCCGGCGATGCGCCCTTCTTCCAGCGCACGGCGCGCGTCGTCCATCGAGTGGAAGTGCTGCACCTGGCTGCGCAGCCGCCCGCCATCTGACGACAGCAGCGCCATCGACATGATGGATTCGTTCTCCGCCCCCAGCGCCTGACCGTCGATGTCGGCCACCTTGTCCAGCTTGGGCAGCAGCTCTGTGGAGCGGATGGCGGCCAGGGTTTCGCGGTGGTAGGCGCCGAAGATCTTCACCTGCGGATTGCGTGCGCTCATCGTCGCATCGACCGGCACGTGCATCATCACGTCGGATACGCCCGGACCAAGGACGGTGCCTTTCCAGACGATGTTGCGCAGGTCGTCGTTCATGTTCTCGTCGGCGTCGTAGCTGCGCACATCGGCCTTGACGCCCAGTCGCTCGGCCAGCGCGCGGCCGAGGTCGACGTCGATGCCGCGCCCGGCGTCGGCGTAGGGCGAGAAGTCCTTGTAGACCCCGATGCGCAATGTGCCGCTTGAACGGACTTCAGCGAGGTCGCGCGCTTCGGCGCTTGCGCTGGTGAAGGCGCAGGCGGCTACGATCAGGGCGGTGGCGAGGGGCAGGGCGGACATCGGCAGACTCCAGTGGTGAGGTAGCGCGAGCTTATGGGCCCGCCCGTCTGCCGGCACCGGCGTTCTGCAGTGCGCTAGCCAGTCAATTTGCCCGCAGTGCGTTTGCGGCGTCCGGCCTATCATTGCCGCCGCTGCCGCCCTGTGCGCCGCCAGCGTGTCCCGGTCACCCTCTCGATTGTCCCTGCCGATGAAACGCGTCGACCTCAAGCGCATCCTGCTGCTGCGCATCACGCTGTTCGCGCTCGTGCTGCTGCTGTGCGCCATCGCGGTCACGCTGAAACAGACCCGCGACCGCCTCCACGCCGACCTGCCGCGCACTGGCGGCACGATGAAGCAGCTGATCGAAACCGAAATCGCGCGCGAGACGCCCCCTTTCGTGCGCGATCTGCACGGCATCGAACTGACCGGGCTGGAGGGGATAGGGCGGCTGGTGCACTTCTGTGCAGCGGTGACCGACATCTACAGCCGGCCGGTGGTGCAGCGCTGCTTCGGCGACGCCGAGGCGCCGCGCTGGCTGCCCGCGTCGCTGATGCGCAGCGTGGTCGGCGAGGAGGCGCGTTATATCGGCCCGGTCGGCAAGTATCCGGGCATCAAGGTGGGCGAGCTGACGGTGACGCCGAATTTCGCCAGCGTCGCGCAGTCGGTGTGGTCGGACATCCGCAATCTGCTGATCATCACCGCCGGCGTGCTGCTGCTCAACGTGCTGGTCTATCTGCCGGTGCGCCGCGTGCTGCGGCCGACCGACGACATCCTGCGCGGGCTCGGGCGGATGGAGGCGGGCGACCTGTCGGTGCGGTTGCCGTCCTTCGAGCTGATCGAACTGCAACGCATCAGCGACGTGTTCAACCACCTGGCCGAGCGGCTCGAGAACACGATGGGCGAACAGCGCGAACTTGCGCGCCGGCTGCTCGAAGTGCGCGAGGAGGAGCGGCGCCGGCTGGCGCGCGAACTGCACGACGAACTGGGACAGTGCCTCACCTCGATACAGGCCGAAGCCGCCTACGCGCGCGAACTGGCGCACGACCAGCTGCCGGCGCTGACGCCCAGCGCCGAGGCCATCTCGCGCATTACCGCGCACATGATGGAGGTGCTGCAGCTCATCCTGCGCGAACTGCGGCCGGTCGGGCTGGAGGCCTTTGGCCTGGCGGCCACCCTGGAACAGCTGATCGACAGCCGCAACCGCAGCAGTCACGGCCGCTGCCTGCATACGCTGACGATAGACGGCGACATCGGCGGTCTGGCCGATAACCTGAACGTGAGCCTCTACCGCATCGTCCAGGAAAGCCTGACCAATGCGCAGAAGCACGCCGACGCGCGCCACATCGCGGTGACACTGCGCTGCGATGGCAACGAACTGCGGCTGTGCGTCGACGACGACGGCCGCTCCGTACCGGGCGCCACCTTTGACGGCGGGCTGGGCGTGCTCGGCATGCGCGAGCGCGTGCAGGCGCTGGGCGGCCGGCTGACGCTGACGCCGCGCGCCGAGGGCGGCCTGCGCGTCGAGGTCGTGGTGCCGGCCGATGCAGGACGGCCGAGTCCGGCCGCGAACGTACAGGAGATGCACACATGATCCGTCTGCTTCTGGTCGATGACCACGCCGTGGTGCGCGAGGGCTACCGGCGCCTGCTCGAACGCCGCGCCGACCTGCGCATCGAGTCCGAAGCGGCCAGCGCGAACGAGGCGCTGACCGCCTTTCGCGCGGTGCAGCCGGATGTCGTCGTGCTCGATCTCGGGCTGCCCGACATGGGGGGCGTCGAACTGGTGCGCCGGCTCGTGCAGCGCGATGCGCGCGCGCGCATCCTGGTGTTCAGCATGCACCGCGACCCGCTGTTCGCGTCGCAGGCGCTGCGCGCCGGTGCGCTCGGTTACGTCACCAAGAGCTGCGCGCCCGACGTGCTGATCGATGCGGTCTACCAGGTCGCGGCCCGCCGCCGCGTGCTCAGCCCTGACATCGCACCCGAGCTTGCACTGGCGCTGTTGAACGACGCCGACAATCCGCTCGACGCGCTTTCGCCGCGCGAATTCGAGGTGCTGCGCATGCTGCTCGACGGCCGCTCGGCCGACGAGATCGGGCAGGCATTGCACATCAGCCCGAAAACCGCGCAGAACACGCACTACCAGATCAAGGCCAAGCTCGGCACGCGCACCGACATCGACCTGGTGCGTCTGGCGATGAAGTGGGGCTTGGGCGCGAACGAAGGGCAGACCGACGCGTGAGTGCAGGTCAGGCGGTGGCGCGCGCGTAGTCCAGCGTGGCTGCGATGGCTGCCTGCCAGCGCGGCGCCAGGCGGGCGTGAAGATCGTGCTGTTGCGCTTCGAAGGCGCGGCCGTCGTCCTCTGGTAACGACATGTCGACACCGCAGCCGCGCGCCGCCAGCAGCGCGGCGCCAAGCGCTGTCGTTTCCTGTGTCGGCGCCACGCGCACGGTGCAGCCGAGCAGGTCGGCCTGCATCTGCATCAGCAGCGCGTTGGCGGTGCCGCCGCCATCGACCCGCAGTTCGCGCAGCGCGGCGCCGGCGTCGGCTTCCATCGCCCGCATCACGTCCAGCGTCTGCAGCGCGATCGATTCGAGCGCGGCGCGCGCGATGTGGGCGCGTGTCGTGCCACGGCTCAGACCGAACATCGTTCCGCGCGCCGCGGCCGACCAGTGCGGTGCGCCCAGCCCGGTGAAGGCCGGCACCACGGTCACGCCGCCGCTGTCCGGCACGCTCGCAGCCAGCGCCTCGACGTCGCCCGCGCGGGCGATCAGACCGAGCCCGTCGCGCAGCCACTGCACCAGTGCGCCGGTCACGAACACGCTGCCTTCCAGCGCGTACTCGATCGTGTCGGCGGTCTGCGCAGCGCAGGTGGTGAGCAGGCCGTGCCGCGACGCGATGGCGTGGCGGCCGGTGTGCATCAACATGAAGCAGCCGGTGCCATAGGTGTTCTTCGCCAGACCGGGCGCGTTGCAGCCCTGGCCGAACAGCGCCGCCTGCTGGTCGCCGGCGATGCCGCTCACCGGCAGTGCGCGGCCGAACAGCGCGGCGTCGGTTTCGGCCAGCAGGCCGCTGGACGGCACGACCTCGGGCAGCAGCGCACGCGGCACGCGGAACAGCGCCAGCAGCTCGTCATCCCAGCGTCCGTTGCGGATGTCCAGCAACTGGGTGCGGCTGGCGTTGGTGAGATCCGTGATGTGACGACGACCGCCGGTGAGCTGCCACACCAGCCAGCTGTCCATCGTGCCGCAGGCCAGTTCGCCGCGTTCGGCCCGTTCGCGCGCGCCCGGTACGTGGTCGAGCAGCCAGGCGATCTTGCTGGCCGAGAAGTAGGGGTCGAGCACCAGTCCGGCCCGGCTGCGCACGAAGTCCTCGTGGCCATCGGCCCGCAGACGGTCGCAGATGTCGGCAGTGCGCCTGTCCTGCCAGACGATCGCCGGCGCCAGCGGGGTGCCGGTTGCGCGCTCCCACAGCAGCACGGTTTCGCGCTGGTTGGTGATGCCGATGGCGGCGATTCCGTCCGCCTTCACCGCGGCGCGCAGCAGGGCTTCGTGCGCGCAGGCCAGCGTGTCGGTCCAGATGCGCAAGGCGTCGTGTTCGACCCAGCCGGGCTGCGGATAGCTTTGCGGCAGTTCGCGCTGCGCCATCGCGACGACGCGGCCGGCGGCGTCAAATACCAGCGCGCGCGAACTGGTAGTGCCCTGATCGAGCGCGAGAATGAAGCGCTGTGCAGTATTCGAAGAGGCGGTCACGGCGGTCATCCTCCATTCGCGGGTCGATGTGACTGTGGCGGGTACGCGCGCGCTGGCGGCAGGCCCGACGATACCGGGCCGGCGCGTGCTTGCAAACTTTCGCGCCGCCCCGATATCCACTGACATGCCGGCGAGCAGCGCAGGCAGGGCGCGCCGCGCCGACGCCCGCCCTCACCGCAGTACTTTCAAGTTGGAGTCCCGATGTCCGAACCGTTCACCATTCCGCTGTCCATGCTCGACCTGGTGCCGGTCCGCCAGGGCGGCAGCGTGGCCGATGCCTTGCAGGAATCCGTCGCGCTGGCGCGTCATGTCGAGGCGCTTGGTTTCAGGCGCTACTGGCTGGCCGAGCACCACAATATGGACGGCATCGCGAGTGCGGCGACCGCCGTGCTGATCGGCCACGTGGCCGGCCAGACCTCGCGCATCCGTGTCGGCTCGGGCGGCGTCATGCTGCCCAATCACGCGCCGCTGGTGGTGGCGGAAAATTTCGGCACGCTGGCGACGCTGTACCCGGGGCGCATCGATCTGGGTCTCGGCCGCGCACCGGGCGCCGACCGCGCGACCATGCGTGCGCTGCGCCGCGATCTGTCGAGCAACGGCGACGACTTCCCGGAGCAGGTGGCGGAGTTGCGTGCCTTGCTGGCACCGGCGCAGCCGGGTCAGGCGGTGCGCGCGATGCCGGGCGAGGGCACCGAAGTGCCGGTGTGGCTGCTCGGCTCCAGCCTGTTCAGCGCGCAGCTGGCGGCCCAGCTGGGCCTGCCCTATGCCTTCGCCGCCCATTTCGCGCCACGCATGATGCTGGAGGCGGCCCGTCTGTACCGCGAGCTGTTCCGGCCATCTGCCGTGCTAGAGCGGCCGCATCTGATGCTGGGCGTGCCGGTGGTGGCCGCCGACAGCGACGACGAGGCGCGCTGGCTCGCCACTTCGTCGCAGCAGCGCGTGCTGGCGCTGTTGCGCGGCGAGTCGCTGCGGCTGCGCCCGCCGGTGGCCGACATGACGCCGCTGTGGGCCGGCCACGAGAAGGCCTCGGTCGATGCCTTCCTCGCCGAAGCGGTGGTTGGCGGGCCGGATACCGTGCGCCGCGGCCTCGCGTCGCTGGTCGAGCGCACTGGCGCGGACGAGCTGATGGTGGTGACCGACATCCACGATTTCGCGTGGCGCCTGCGTTCCTGCCGCATCGTCGCCGAGGTGGCCGGCGTGAGCGCTGTGCCGGCCGTCGCCTGAGCGCTGTCGCGGCAATCCGGCCGGCGGCGGCGCGAATGCTAGAATCCGCGACTGTTTTCGCGCCGCAGCGCGCGCCCTGAAATCCTGATTGCCGACCATGAACAGCGCCGATATCCGCTCCGCCTTCCTGAATTTCTTCGCTTCCAAGGGCCACCAGATCGTGGCGTCAAGCTCGCTGGTGCCACACGAGGACCCGACGCTGCTGTTCACCAACGCCGGCATGAACCAGTTCAAGGACGTGTTCCTCGGCTTCGACAAGCGCAGCTACAACCGCGCCACCACCTCGCAGAAATGCGTGCGCGCCGGCGGCAAGCACAACGATCTGGAAAACGTCGGCTACACCGCGCGTCACCACACCTTCTTCGAAATGCTGGGCAACTTCAGCTTCGGCGACTATTTCAAGCGCGACGCCATCGCGTTTGCGTGGGAGCTGCTGACCGACGTGTTCAAGCTGCCGAAAGACAAGCTCACGATCACCGTCTATGCCGAAGACGACGAAGCCTTCGACATCTGGACGAAGGAGATCGGCGTGCCGGCCGAGCGCGTCATCCGCATCGGCGACAACAAGGGCGCGCGCTACGCCTCGGACAACTTCTGGATGATGGGCGACACCGGCCCCTGCGGCCCGTGTACCGAAATCTTCTACGATCACGGCGCACACATTCCGGGCGGTCCGCCGGGTTCGCCGGACGAGGACGGCGACCGTTTCATCGAAATCTGGAACAACGTGTTCATGCAGTACAACCGCGACGAGGCGGGCGTGCTGCATCCGCTGCCCAAGCCCAGCGTGGATACCGGCATGGGTCTGGAGCGTATCGCCGCGGTGCTGCAGGGCGTGCACAGCAATTACGAAATCGATCTGTTCGTCGCGTTGATCGCCGCCGCCGCGCGCGAAACGAACACCACCGATCTCGACAATCCGTCGCTGAAGGTGCTGGCCGACCACATCCGCGCCTGTTCCTTCCTGATCGCCGACGGCGTCATTCCGGGCAACGAAGGTCGCGGCTACGTGCTCCGCCGCATCATCCGCCGCGCCATCCGCCACGGCTACAAGCTGAGCGCGCGCGCCGCCTTCTTCCACCGCATGGTGCCGGACCTGGTGGCGCAGATGGGCGCCGCCTACCCGGATCTGGCGGCGGCGCAGCAGAAGGTGATGGACGTGCTGCGGCAGGAGGAGGAACGTTTCTTCGCCACCATCGCCAACGGCATGGACATTCTCGAATCGGCGCTGGCCGCGCTGGCGCAGGGCGCCGCGCTGGACGGCGAGACGGCGTTCAAGCTGCACGACACCTACGGCTTCCCGCTCGACCTGACCGCGGACATCTGCCGCGAGCGCGGCGTGACCGTGGACACCGAAGGCTTCGACGCCGCGATGGCGCGCCAGAAGGAACAGGCGCGCGCCGCCGGCAAGTTCAAGATGGCGACCGCGCTGGAATACGACGGCGTGCAGACCACTTTCCGTGGCTACGACATGCTGGACGCGGCGGGCAAGGTGGTCGCGCTGTACCGCGACGGCGCGCCGGTGAATGAACTGCACGAGGGCGAACTGGGCGTCGTCGTGCTCGACGAGACGCCGTTCTACGCCGAATCCGGCGGCCAGGTCGGCGACCGCGGCGAACTGCGCGCGGCGCAGGGCATTTTCAAGGTTGAGGACACGCTGAAGATCCAGGCCGCAGTGTTCGGCCACCACGGCGTGGTCGGCACCGGCCGCATCGCGGTCGGCGACAGCGTGAGCGCGCGCGTCGATGTGCGCGCCCGCGCCGCCACCGCGCGCAACCACTCGGTCACCCACCTGATGCATAAGGCGCTGCGCGAGGTGCTGGGCGATCACGTGCAGCAGAAGGGCTCGCTGGTCGATGCCGACAAGACCCGCTTCGACTTCGTTCACAACGCGCCGATGAGCGACGACGAAATCGCCCGCGTCGAGCGCATCGTCAATGCCGAAATCCTTGCCAACGCGGCCACCCAGGCGCGCGTGATGGCGATCGAGGACGCACAGAAGTCGGGCGCGATGATGCTGTTCGGCGAGAAGTACGGCGACGAGGTGCGCGTGCTGGACATCGGTTCGTCGCGCGAACTGTGCGGTGGTACCCACGTCGCGCGCACCGGCGACATCGGCCTGTTCAAGATCACGGTCGAAGCCGGTGTGGCCGCCGGCATCCGCCGCGTCGAGGCGATCACCGGCGAGAACGCGGTGGCTTTCGTGCAGCGTCAGGACAAGCTGGTCAGCGAAGCGGCTGCCGCATTCAAGGCGCCGGCGGCCGAACTGCCGGCCAAGATCGCGCAGGTGATCGACAACGTGCGCGCGCTGGAAAAGGAAATCGCCCGCCTGAAGAGCAAGCTCGCCGCCAGCCAGGGCGACGAACTGGCCGCCCAGGCGGTGGCCGTCGGTAGCGCGAAGGTGCTGGCCGCGGTGATGGAAGGTGCCGACGTGCCGGCGCTGCGCGAAACGCTGGACAAGCTGCGCGACAAGCTCGGCTCGGCCGCCATCGTGCTGGCCGCAGTGAACGACGGCAAGGTGAGCCTGATCGCTGGCGTCACGCCGGATCTGACGGCGAAGGTGAAAGCCGGCGAACTGGTCAATTTCGTCGCCGGTCAGGTTGGCGGCAAGGGCGGCGGCAAGCCGGACATGGCGCAGGCCGGCGGCACGCAGCCAGAGAACCTGCCGGCGGCGCTGGCCGGCGTCGGCAAATGGGTGGAAGGAAAGCTCGGATGAAAATCGCTGCAGTGTTGCTGATGGCGCTGGCGTCGGCCGGCGCGCTGGCCGGCGAGGGCGCGGTGATCGAGGCGACCACCGCAGCTGGCGACAAGGTCGAACTGATGCCGGACGGCCGCTGGCGCTTCATCGATCAGGCCAAGCAGGCCGAGGCGAAGAAGGTGGCCGACACCTACCCGCAGAACCACCTGCGGCCGGAAGGCGCGCAGGGCGGCTGGTTCGGCACCCGCACCATCCTGCCCGGCGACAAGGACTACAACCGCGGCACGCTGAACCCGAAGATGCGCTGAACGCCGGAAACGAAAGAAGCCGCCCGCGGGCGGCTTCTTTCGTTGGTGCGGTGCTGGGCGTCGTCAGTCCGCCTGTCCGTCACCCGCCGCGTGCTCGGCGCAGGCGCGGATATCGTGCAGGATGCCGGCGGCGTCGAGCCCGCACATGTCGGTCACCGTGCTGTCCAGCCGCTGCACGATGTCCTCCGGCGCGGTCTGCTGTTCGAGTTCGAACGCGCACTGCGCAGACACGTAGGCCAGACGCGCCAGCAGGCTGGCATCGGGATTGCGCGGCTGACAGTAGTACTCCAGCGCGCCGGCAATGTCGTCCGGGAAGTTCCAGCGCATCGCCAGCTCAGCACCGACTTCGCAGTGGTTGGTGTTCAGCTTGTGCTGCTCCACCGTCGCGCGTTCGCTCATGCCCAGCCCCTGGCACTCACGCAGGATTTCATCGGCGACGCGCGGGAAGGCGATGTGGATCATCAGCTGGCCGACGCGCAGCATGAGCCCAGCGCTGTAGGCGCGCTCCGCGTTCTCGCCGGCACGCTTCGCCAGTTGCGAGGCGATCGATGCGGTAAGCAGGGCATGGCGCCAGAAGACCTGCAGATCGACGCCCGGCACCTTGGGGAAACTGCTGCTGATGCCGGCCGAAATCACCAGCGTGCGCATCGCCCGCGTGCCGATCAGCGACACCGCCTCGTCGATCGACCCCACCGCGCGGCGGCTGCCGTAGTAGCCCGAATTCGCGAGTTTCAGCACGCGCGCCGAAATGGTCGGGTCGGTGCGGATTTCGCCGATCAGCGGCAGCAGGTCGGCGTCTTCGTCGCGCAGCGTTTCTATCATCTTCTGCACGACGCGCGGAATGCTCGGCAACTGGCCGGCGGCGGCGAAAAGGCGTTCGATGGCGTGGGTACGGGAAATCATTGCTGCCTCTTTCCGGCAATCATTGTCCGAGGCCAGCGGCCCAGCTCATGGCTTCGGACACGGCAACGGTGAAGTCTTCGCCGCTCAGCGGCGGCAGGGTGGCCAGCGTGGCGGCGAAGTCGGTCACGGCGTTTTCTTCCCAGCTGCGCAACAGCCGGAGCAGTGCGCCCAGCGTGCCGGAGCCGTCGGTCAGTGCGCCGTGGATCGCTGGATCGACGGCCAGCGTCTTCAGCACCTCGTCCATCGACACGCCCAGCAGGGCCGGCAACAGCGACAGGATGCCGGTCAGGAATGCACTGTCGGGGTCGCCATCGCGCATGTCGCAGCGCTCGGCCAGCAGCTCCATCGTGCGGGCACGCGTCGCGACCATGTTCAGCAATGGCATCTGTGCCTTGCTGTTGCCCTGCGTACAGAACAACAGCAGTTGCAGCCAGCGCTGAAGCTGACGGCGGCCGAGCAGCGTGATCGCCTCGCGCGCGGTCGAGATCTGGCGATTGCTGCCGCTGCCGATCGAGTTGGTGATGCGCATCAGGTTGACCAGCAGCGCCGGCTCCTGCTTGATCAGTGGTTCCATCGCCGACGTTTCGGCATCGCCGATCACCATGCCGAGCAGGCGCAAAAGGGTGGTTTCGCCGGCGCTCAGCGTGCGTGTGCTCAGCACGCTCGGGCGGGCGAAGAAATAGCCCTGGAAGTACGTGAAGCCCAGTTCGTGGCAGCGCCGGGCCTGTTCTGCGCTGTCGACCTTCTCGGCCAGCAGCTTGGCCGAATAGGGACGGAAACGTTCGACCACATCGGGCAGTGCGTCGGCGGCAACGCCCAGCAGGTCGATCTTGATGAAGGAGGCGATCTCGACCAGCGGCTTGTAGCCTTCTTCGAGGTCGAGCACGTCGTCGAGCGCCAGCCGGAATCCCTTGCGCACCAGTTCGCGCGCACGATCGATGACTGCGGGCGTTGGCGGAATGGTTTCAAGCAGTTCGATGACGATCTTGTCGGCGGGTAGCAGTTCGAGCGCTTCGGACATCAGCATGTCTTCGCTGACGTTGATGAAACCGAAGGCGTCGCCCAGCGCCTGCTCGAGGCCGAGTTCGTTGAACACCGAGGTGATCACCCGCGCAGTGGCGCTGACTTCGCACTGAACGTCAGCGTGTTCCACGTGGCCGGAGCGGAACAGCAACTCGTAGGCGTAGAGCGCCTGGCTCCGGTCCAGTATGGGCTGGCGGCCAACGTAGATGTTGTTTGTGGCTGCGGTGAGCATGCTTCTGTTGTCGGCATGCCGGCCGCCACATTTAGGGTGCCGCAAGAGTTTATTTCACGCCGGTGACGGTCGCTGGAGAGCGCCGGAAACCGGCGCCCGGGCGCCGGAGCGGATCGCCTTCAGAACGGCAGGGCGAGGTCGGGGCGTGCACTGCCAAGCACGCGGCGGAAATCGGCCTGGATGCGTTCGAGCGCCGTGGTGTTGTCCGCCTCGAAGCGCAGCACGACCACCGGCGTCGTGTTCGATGCCCGCATCAGCCCGAAACCGTCGGCGTATTCGACGCGCAGTCCGTCGATCTTGATGATGTCGCGCGCGCCGTCGAACACCGCCGACTGCTGCATTGCGGCAATCAGCGCGTGCGGCTCGCCCTCGTTCATCTTCAGGTTCAGTTCCGGCGTCGAGGTGGCGGTCGGCAGTGCCTTCAGCACGGCATTGCCGTCCGGCGAGGCGGACAGGATTTCCAGCAGCCGCGCGCCGGCGTACAGGCCGTCGTCGAAACCGAACCAGCGCTCCTTGAAGAACATGTGGCCGCTCATCTCGCCGGCCAGCGCGGCGCCGCTCTGCTTCAGCTTGGCCTTGATAAGTGCATGGCCGGTGTTCCACATGACCGGCTCACCGCCATGTTCGCGCACCCAGGGCGCCAGCAGGCGGGTGCATTTGACGTCATAGACGATCTGCGCGCCCGGCTGGCGCGACAGCACGTCGGCGGCGAACAGCATGAGTTGGCGGTCCGGGTAGATGATTTCACCGTCGCGGGTGACCACGCCCAGGCGGTCGCCGTCGCCGTCGAAAGCGAGGCCGATCTCGGCGTCGCCGGCGGCCAGCACGCGGATCACGTCTTCGAGATTCTCCGGCTTGGACGGGTCCGGATGGTGGTTGGGGAAGTTGCCATCGACCTCGCAGAACAGCGGCACCACTTCGCAGCCCAGCGCTTCGAACAGGCGCGGCGCGATATCGCCGGCGACGCCGTTGCCGCAATCGATCACCACCTTCATCCGGCGCTTGAGCTTCACGTCGGAGGTGACGCGGGTGATGTAGGTATCGCGCACGTCGGCGTGGCGGGTGGTGCCCTGACCGTGCACCAGATCGTTGTCGATGATGCGGCGGCGCAGGTCCTGGATCATGTCGCCGTACAGCGTCTGACCGCCCAGCACCATTTTCAGGCCGTTGTAGTCGGGCGGGTTGTGGCTGCCGGTCACGCTGACCGCGCTGTCGGTGCCGAGGTCGAAGGCGGCGAAATAGGAGAGCGGTGTCGGCACGCAGCCGATATCGAGCACGTCGACGCCAGCGGCGTTGATGCCTTCGGCCAGCGCGCCGGCCAGTTCAGGGCCCGACAGGCGGCCGTCGCGGCCGACGGCGATGGTGCGCTGACCGCGCTTCACCGCCTCGGAGCCCAGTGCGTGACCGATGGCGCGCACTGCGTCGGCGGTCAGCGTCTTGTCCACGATGCCGCGGATGTCGTAGGCCTTGAAGATTTCGGGTGCCGGGAAGGACATCGGTTTTCCTTTCTGCGTTCTGTTCTGTTGTAGGCCCGCACGGATGCGGCATTGCATCAATTATCCCGTGCGAACGATGACGGCCGCGCGGCATTGTTTTGCAAAATATCAACGGCCCGTGATCAGGTTGGCGATGAACTGGCGTGCCGCCGCCGGTCTCGCCGTGTCACGCGGAACATCCATCATGCCCAGGCCGAACACGTAGGCATACAGCAGCAGGCTGCGATTGGTCGCTTCGTCGGCGTCGCAACCGGCGGCGCGGAACAGCGCGGCGGCGCATTCCAGCCGCACGCTGTCCACCTCGTCGACGGCGGCGCGAGCCGCTTCGTCGTGGCGCGCCCAGTCGCGCAGCGCCAGTTCGACCTGCATGCCGCGGCGGTTGCGCGCCAGGCTGTAGGTGTCGATCACGTGCTGCAGTTGCGCGATTTCGTTGCCGGGCGCAGATTGCGTGCGGTTGCGGATGTCGTCGATGCGGCCGGCGCGCCAGTGCTCCAGCACGGCGTCGAGCAGGGCGCGGCGGTCCTTGAAGTGCCAGTAGAAGCTGCCCTTGGTCAGGCCGAGACCGCGCGCCAGCGTTTCCACCCGGACGCCGTCGACGCCGCTGTCGGCCAGGGTCTGGGTGGCCGCGCGCACCCAGGTGTCGCGGTCGGTCTGCGGGCGGGCGGCGGTGTTGGGCATGGCGGTATTCCTGCGGCGTGGTTGACCTCTACGGGAAGCATACGGTAGCGTATGGGCTGAACATACGCATCCGTATGGGTGCGTGCAACCGTGAGCGGCACACAGGAGGCACAGGCATGAAGATTGTGGTCCCGGTCAAGCGGGTGATCGATTACAACGTGAAGATCCGCGTTGCCGCCGATGGCAGCGGCGTCGAAACCGCGAACGTGAAGATGTCGATGAATCCGTTCGACGAAATCGCGGTGGAAGAGGCGGTGCGGCTGAAGGAGGCGGGTGTGGCGACCGAGGTGGTCGCGGTGTCCTGCGGCGTCGCGGGCTGCGTCGATACGCTGCGCACCGCGCTGGCGCTGGGTGCCGACCGCGCGATCCACGTGAATACCGATGTCGAACTGCAACCGCTGGCGGTGGCCAAGCTCCTCAAGGCTGTGGCCGGTCGCGAACAGCCGCAGCTGGTGATCTGCGGCAAGCAGGCGATCGACGACGACGCCAACCAGACCGGCCAGATGCTGGCTGCGCTGCTGGGCTGGGGGCAGGCCACCTTCGCATCGAAGGTCGGCGTCGCCGACGGTCGCGCGACCGTGACGCGTGAAATCGATGGCGGTCTGGAAACCGTCAGTGTGGCGCTGCCGGCGGTCGTCACCACCGATCTGCGCTTGAACGAACCGCGCTTCGCCAGCCTGCCCAACATCATGAAAGCGAAGAAGAAGCCGCTCGACACGGTGACGCCGGACGAACTGGGCGTCGATGTCGCGCCGCGCCTGAAAACGCTGAAGGTGGCCGAGCCGCCGAAGCGTCAGGCCGGCATCAAGGTGGCCTCGGTGGCCGAACTGGTCGCGAAGTTGCGCGACGAAGCCAAAGTGCTGCGCTGAGGAGCCCCACATGAGCATTCTGGTCATTGCAGAACACGACAACGCCGGCCTGCGCCCGGCCACGCTGAACACTCTGGCCGCCGCGGCGAAGCTGGGCGGCGACATCACCGTGCTGGTCGCCGGCAGCGGCTGCGCGGGCGCCGCTGCAGCCGCTGCCGCGGTGCCGGGTGTTGCGAAGGTGCTGAGCGCCGATGCCGCCCATCTGGCTCACCCGACTGCCGAAGACCTCGCCGCAGCGGTGCTGGCGGTCGCCGCCGGCCACAGCCACGTGTTGGCACCGGCCGGCAGCTTCGGCAAGAACTTCATGCCCCGCGTCGCGGCGACACTGGACGTGGCGCAGATTTCCGACATCGTCGAGGTGGTGTCGGCCGACACCTTCGTGCGCCCGATCTACGCCGGCAACGCGCTGGCGACGGTGCAGAGCGCTGATCCGGTCAAGGTGATCACGGTGCGCGCGACCGCCTTCGACCCGCTGCCGGCCACTGGCGGTGCCGCGCCGGTCGAGGCGGTGACGCCACCGGCGGCGACCGGGCTGTCCGCCCATGTGTCGCAGGAACTGTCGCAGTCGGCCCGCCCGGAACTGGGTGCCGCGCGCGTCGTCGTATCCGGCGGGCGCGGGCTGGGCAGCGCCGAGGCCTATCACAGCGTGCTCGAACCGCTGGCCGACCGGCTCGGCGCCGCACTGGGCGCCAGCCGCGCCGCCGTCGACTCCGGTTACGCACCCAACGACTATCAGGTCGGCCAGACCGGCAAGATCGTCGCCCCCGACATCTATATTGCAGTCGGGCTGTCCGGTGCCATCCAGCACCTGGCCGGCATGAAGGATTCGAAGGTGATCGTCGCCATCAACAAGGACCCGGACGCGCCCATCTTCCAGGTGGCCGACTACGGTCTGGTCGGCGACCTGTTCGAACTGGTGCCGCAACTGGTGCAGGCGCTGGACTGATCCGCAGCGGGCGGCATCCGCCCGCGGCCGTCATTGATCAATTTCGAGGGCCGTCAGAGCCCGATGGAGGAGAGCCTCATGAGCGAATACGTCGCGCCGCTGCAGGACATGCGTTTTGCGCTGGAACTGGCGGGCCTGAACGAAGTGGTGACCTTGCCCGGTTACGAGGACGCGAGCCCGGACGTCGTTGACGCGGTGCTCGAAGAGGCGGCCCGCTTCACCGGCGAGGTGCTGTCGCCGCTGAATCGGGTAGGGGATCGCGTCGGTGCGAAGCTGGGCGAGGACGGCAAGGTCAGCATGCCGGACGGATTCGCCGAGGCCTATCGCGCCTATGCCGACAACGGCTGGAACGGCATGGGCTGCGACCCGGCGCATGGCGGCGCCGGCATGCCGCACCTCGTGGTGGCGCAGATACAGGAGATGGTGATGGGCGCCAATATGGCGTTCTCGCTGTGTCCGCTGCTGACCGCAGGCGCCATCGAGGCGCTGGCGCTGTGCGGCTCCGACGAACAGAAGGCGCTCTATCTCGAACGCATGGTGAGCGGCGAATGGACCGGCACCATGAACCTGACCGAGCCGCAGGCCGGTTCCGATCTGGCGGCGGTGCGCAGCCGCGCCGAGCCGCAGCCCGACGGCAGTTACCGCGTATTCGGGCAGAAGATATTCATCACCTTCGGCGAGCACGAACTGGCGTCCAACATCGTGCATCTCGTACTGGCGCGCACGCCGGGGGCGCCTGAAGGGGTGAAGGGCATTTCGCTGTTCATCGTGCCCAAGTTCATTCCCGATGCCGACGGCAACCCGGGCGCGCGCAACGACGTGCGCTGCGTGTCGCTCGAACACAAGCTGGGCATACACGCCAGCCCGACCTGCGTGATGGCCTTCGGCGATGCCGGCGGCGCGACAGGCTGGCTGTGCGGCGAAGAGAACCGCGGCATCGAATACATGTTCATCATGATGAACGCTGCGCGCTACGCGGTCGGTCTGCAGGGCATCGCGGTGGCCGAGCGTGCGTTCCAGCAGGCGCGCGAGTATGCCAACGAGCGGCGCCAGGGCGGCGAGGCGGGCGTGAAAGGCGGCAGCAGCGTGGCCATCGTGCGCCACCCGGACGTGCGCCGCATGCTGATGCGCATGAAGTCGCAGGTCGAGGCGATGCGCGCGCTGGCCGCGGTCACCGCGGCGGCACGCGACCGCGCGGCGCGCCATGCGGACGAAACCGAACGCACGCGAGCCCAGGCCTTCGTCGAACTGATGATTCCGCTGGTCAAGGGCTGGAGCACCGAAGGCGCGAACGAGATCGCCTCGCTCGGCGTGCAGGTGCACGGCGGCATGGGCTATGTCGAGGAAACCGGCGCCGCACAGTACCTGCGCGATGCGCGCATCACCAATATCTACGAGGGCACGACCGGCATACAGGCGAACGATCTGGTCGGTCGCAAGATCGCGCGCGACGGCGGCGCGGCCGCGCGCGCGGTGATCGCCGACATGCGCGATGTCGTCGCGGCGCTCGATGCGGCGCGGCTGCAGGCGCTGTCCGTGCCGCTGGACGAGGCGACATCGGCGCTCGAACGCTGCGTCGATTTCGTCGTCGCGAACTGGCGCAGCGATGTGCGTGCCGTGCTGGCCGGCGCGGTGCCGCTGCTGCTGCTGTTCGGCCGCGTGGCGGGCGGCTGGCAACTTGCGCGCGGCGCCCTGCTGGCGCAGCAGCGGCTGGCCGCTGGCGAGGGCGACGCCGACTTCCTGCGCGCGAAGATCGTTACCACGCGCTTCTATGCCGATCACGTGCTGAGCGAGTGCGGCGGTCTGGCGCACATGGTGTGCAGCGGCGCCGCCGCCACGCTGGACGACGCGGCGGGTCTGTAGTCCGGCCGCCATCCCGGAACCGGGATTCCGTGGGGGGCTTCTGACCCCGACGGCGGCCGGTGTCGAAGCCAGCGGACTGCAAAGGCCCTGTCGCGGCCAAAGCCGCTCCCACAGGGGCCGCTCCCGCATGGATCGCGCTCGACCCGCGGCCAAAGCCGGAATTCTGTGGGAGGGGTCTTCTGACCCCGACAGCGGCCGGAATCGAAGCCGGCGGACTGCAACGGCCCTGTCGCGGCCAAAGCCGCTCCCACAGGGGCCGCTCCCGCATGGATCGCGCCCGACCCGCGGCCAAAGCCGGGGTTACTGTGGGAGGGGTCTTCTGACCCCGACAGCGGCGCTGAAAGCGCGCCGCGCTACTTCCTCGCTGCCAGTACCTGCGCGAGCTCCACAGCCGAGCGCACACCCATCTTCTCGAAAATGCGGGCGCGGTGGACTTCCACGGTGCGCATGGTGACGCCGAGGTCGCTGGCGATCACTTTGTTCATCTGGCCGGCCAGCACGCGCTCCATCACCTCGATCTCGCGCTGCGTGAGCTGAGCGACGCGTTCCTCTATGGCCTGCGCGGCGGCGCGCTTCGACAGCTGTTGCTGGTGCATGTCCAGCGCAGCCAGCGCGCGGTCCACCAGTTCGTTGTCGTTGAACGGCTTTTCGACGAAATCGAAAGCGCCCTGCTTGATTGCGCCGACCGCCATCGGCACGTCGCCGTGGCCGGTCAGAAAGATGACGGGCATTTCATGGCCGTGCTCGTGCAGCCAGCCGAACAGCTCCAGCCCGCTCATGCCGTCCATCCGGATGTCCAGCAGCAGGCAGCCGCAATGCGCGATCTCGCCGCTGCCGATCAGTGCTTCGGCCGACGGCCAGGTGCGCACGGTGTGGCCGCGCGAGCGGAACAGCCAGCCCAGCGCGTCGCGGATGGCTTCGTCGTCGTCGACGATGAATATCTGGCTCATCGGCTTCACTCCCCGGCCGGCAGCTTCAGGATGAACACGGTACCGCCGCCGTCCGCGGATTCGAACCACAGCCGGCCGCGATGCAGTTCGACGATGGAGCGGCAGATGTTGAGCCCCATGCCCATGCCGTCCGGCTTGGTGGTGAAGAAGGGGGCGAACAGCTTGTCCGCCACTTCCGGCGGAATGCCGCTGCCGCTGTCGCGTACCGACACCTGCACCCCCTCTGCGTCGGCGCTGGTCTGGATCAGCAGGCGCCGCCGCTCTGGCGGGCAGGCGGCCATGGCGTCCATGCCGTTGCGGATCAGGTTCAGCAACACCTGTTCGATCATCACCCGGTCGGCGCTGACTAGGGGCAGGGCGCCGGCCAGCGAACTGGAGATGCGGATGTCGCGCTTGCGCGCGTCAGCCTCGATCAGGCCCAGCGCCTCTTCGACCACGTCGTTCAGCGAACAGGCGACGCGCTTCGGCTCTGAGCGGCGGACGAATTCGTGCACGCGGCGGATGATGGTGCCGGCACGGCGCGCCTGGGCGTTCATTTTCGCCAAGGGCTCCTTCAGGTCGGCCAGCGAGCCGCTGCCGTTATCGACCATGTTCAGGCAGGCGGTGCTGTAGCTGGCGATCGCCGACAGCGGCTGGTTCAGTTCGTGCGCCAGCGTCGACGCCATTTCGCCCATGGTGATCAGGCGGCCGGTGAACTGCAGCTTTTCCTGCTGTTGCCGGTACAGCTCCTCGGCCTCTTTGCGCTCCGTGATGTCGAGTACCGAACTCATCCAGCCGACGTGGTGGCCATCGGCGTCGACCAGCGGTGCTTCCGAAATGAGCACGTCGAAGCGCTCGCCGTTGCGGCGGATGAACTTCAGTTCCAGCGCTTCGTGCGCAGTCGCCCCACCGGCCAGGATGCCGTCGTGCAGTGCGCGGATGTGTTCGGCCTCTTCCGGCGCCCAGTAGGGCATGGGCGGACTCATCGCCATCAGCTCTTCGGCGCTCCAGCCGACCATGCGGCAGAAGGCCGGGTTCACGTGGGTGATGCGGCCGCTCAGGTCGCGTGCGCGCAGCCCGATGCTGAGCGAGTTCTCCATCGCCGAGCGGAAGGTGTGCTCCTCGCGCAGCGCCTGCTCGGCTTCGAGCCGGCGCACCAGATGGCGACGCAGCGCCCACAGGCTCCACAGCATGGTGAATGCCAGACCGACGATGGTGACCACGAGCAGGGCCGGCAGCAGCCGGGTGTCGCTGCGGTAGGCGGTGACGCGCAGCCGCAGGCCGTGGCCAGGTGGGTCGAACACCAGCGCGTAGTTCATTTCGTCGTGTTCGGCCGCCACCTTGGACTTGCTGGCCAGCACGGTTTCGGTGTTGTCGATCACGTCCAGCTTGTAGCGCTCGGCGAACCACCAGGGCACCGACTGCGCCAGCATCTGCTCGATCGAGTAAGTGCCGCGCATCCAGCCCTGGCCACCGCCGAGCGGCACCAGCACGTCGAAATGCACGTCGCCGTCGGCGGTCGCGTAGGGCGGCAGGTAGGCGGCCCGGCCGAGCTGCTCGGCCAGCCGCGCCGGTCCGGACAGATCGGGGTCGTTGGCGTCGATGCGCGCGATGGTGTCGACGCGCAGCAGGCCGTGGCCGTTGGCGATCAGGTTGCGCTGGCGCGCCTCGATTACTCGCGCGTCGAGCCGGCCATCGGCGGCCTCGCGGCCGATCTGCGCCATCTGCTCGGCGTTGCGATCGAGGTGGAAGCGCAGGTCCTGCTCCATCCACAGCACGTCGTTGATCATCGTCGAGCGCTGTTCGTCGAGGTCGTTGCGGTGCAGCCACCAGACCAGTGTGCCGATGGCGAGCAGGAACAGCGCGATGGCCACGCGCGGCACCATCCAGTACCAGCCGGGGGCGGACACCGGGGTGGCGCGAGGACGGAATGTGGACACGAACGAAGGACTGTTCATCTGGGACTGGGGCCCTGGTGGTGCAAACGGCGCCGACGGGCATCTGCGGCAATCATACGTCCGTGTTTGCGGGCGCCGATGTCGGATATCCACAGTCCGAGACTGCATGGCGAAGCGGGAAAAACTCCCGCTGATACGCGGTGCCGCGCCGCATATGAAGTTTTCAAAAAAGACGCCGGGGCGACCTAAAGTCCTCGGGCATCCGGACCGTTAGCCTGAACGTGGCCGCAGTGTCAATTACATATATAACAAGGCCCGGCCCGTCAATGTCTGCCATGCGAAACGGGAGAGTGAGTTGAACAGAACGATAGTCAGCGTGACCCATACGGTGGTCGCAACGCTGGTCGGAGCCTGGGCGGTTGCGCCGATCGAAATGCCTCTGTGGGTGCGTCTGACGGTCGGCATCGCGGTGGGCTGCGGTCTCGTGTGGTCGATGATCGTGCTCGGTCGCCGCGACGAGATCGCCCCCGCGGCGGACGTCCCCGCCGCCTCGGAACCCGATCCGCTCGCCCGTGCGCTGCATGGCAGTCTGGTGCTGGTGTCGTCCGAAGCCGCGCCGATCTGGAAGCGACAGATCAACGGCGTGCGCAAGCAGGCCGAGGTAGCGATCGGCGAGCTGATCCAGCGCTTCTCCGGTCTTGTATCCAGGCTCGATGCGGCCGTTGCAGCGTCGTCCGGAACGGGATCTTCGGCTGCGCAAGGTGGCGTGGATACCGTACTGAAGACGTCCCAGACGCAGCTTACCCAGGTGCTGGACAGCATGTCCGGCGCGCTCACAGACAAGAATCTCGTGCTGGCTCAGATCCGCGAACTGGCCAGTTACGCGGACGATCTGCGCGGCATGGCAACCTCGGTGCAGCAGGTTGCCGACCAGACCAATCTGCTTGCCCTCAACGCCGCCATCGAAGCCGCCCGTGCCGGCGAGGCTGGGCGCGGCTTTGCCGTGGTGGCCGACGAGGTGCGCAAGCTGTCGACGGCCTCGGGCGATACCGGCAAGAAGATCGCCGAGAAGGCCAAGCTGGTCAGTGACGCCATCCTCGCGTCGGCTCGCCTGGTCGAAAGCTCGACCAGCCGCGACATCGAATCCTTCAAGGTTTCCGAAGCCAGCATCCAGGGGGTGCTCGGCGATTTTTCCGGGCTGCTCGACGTGCTGGCCGCGTCCAACGCCGAACTGCGTCGCCAGGCAGAGGGCATCCAGCACGAGATCGCCGAGACCCTGCCGCACCTCCAGTTCCAGGATCGCATCGACCAGGTACTCGCCCACGTTTGCGAAAGCCTGGACGAACTGGAGCAGCACGTGAACGCCATTCCTGCCGATCAGGCACCCGACCTGCGACCGCTGGTCGCCAATCTCGAACGCAGCTACACCACGCCCGAAGAGCGCGGCAATCACGGCGGCTCGGGCAACGCGGGCAGCACGGCCAGCGACGATCTCGTTTTCTTTTGAGGAGTAATGACACATGGCAAAGACAATCATGGTCGTGGATGACTCATCGTCATTGCGCCAGGTGGTCAGCATCGCGCTGAAGGGCGCGGGCTATGACGTATTCGAAGCCTGCGACGGCAAGGACGCGCTGTCCAAGCTCACCGGCCAGAAGGTGCACCTCGTGGTGAGCGACGTGAACATGCCGAACATGGACGGCATCACCTTCGTGAAGGAGATGCGCAAGCTGCCGGCCTACAAGTTCACGCCGGTCATCATGCTGACCACCGAGAACCAGGAATCGAAGAAGGCCGAAGGCCAGGCGGCGGGCGCGAAGGCCTGGATGGTCAAGCCGTTCAAGCCGGACCAGATGCTGATGGCCGTGTCCAAGCTCTGCCTGCCCTGAGCCGACGGGGAGCCCGCGACATGGAAATCGAACGCACCGACGACGGCGACGTGACCGAACTCAAGGTGGTCGGCGAACTGACCATATTCGGTGCTGCGGAAGCCTACGGCTTCCTGACGCGCGCGCTGTCGGAACGACGCGATCTGCGCGTCAATCTGGCGCAGGTCAGCGAGGTGGACAGCAGTGGCGTGCAGTTGCTGTTGGCAGCCAAACGGGCGGCCGAGAAGCAGGGCCACAGTTTCGAACTGGTGGCGCACAGCGAAGCCATGCTCGAAGTGATGGAACTGTTGCAGCTGAGCCACGTATTCGGCGATCCGCTCGTGATGCCGGCGCAGGCCGCCTGAACAGGACGAGGAATTCACCCATGAATCTTGAACCCGCCCTCGAAGCCTTCTTCGCCGAAGCAGACGAACTGCTGACGCGGATGGAGGAATCCCTGCTGCAGCTCGAAAGCGAGCCGGAAAACGACGAACTGATTAACGACATCTTCCGTGCAGCGCACACCATCAAGGGTACCGCGGGCGTGTTCGGATTCGACGATGTCGTCCATTTCACGCACGAGGTCGAAAGCGTGCTTGACCGCGTCCGCGACGGCCAGATTCAGGTCAGCAATGAGGTGATCGGACTGCTTCTGCGCAACAAGGATCACATCGGTGCGCTGGTGCGCGCGGTGGCCGAAAAGCGCGAACTCGACGCCGCCCAGCGCGCAGAGGGCGAAGCGCAGATGGCGGCCCTGCTTGCATTGCTCGGCAAGCAGCCGGACAAGCCCGCAGCGACAGCCGTGGTCGCAGCTTCGGCGGATGTCAGCCGCAGCGACTCGCATGCCGCCGACGATCAATGTGGAAACCAGAACTGGCACCTGTCGATTCGCTTTGGTGCCGACGTGTTGCGTGGCGGCATGGATCCGCTGTCTTTCATACGGTATCTGTGCACGCTGGGTGAAATCGTTCACCTCGACACGCTGTTCGATGCGTTGCCGCAGTGGCTGCAACTCGACCCGGAGTCCTGCTATCTCGGCTTCGAGATCGACTTCCGCAGCGAGGCCTCGAAGGCCGAGATCGAGGGCGTATTCGAGTTCGTCCGCGACGAATGCGTGCTTCACATCATTCCGCCGCACTCGCAGATTTCCGAGTACATCAACGTTCTGCGCGCACTGCCCGAGGACGAGCTGAAGCTGGGTGAAATGCTCGTGCTCAGCGGCGCGCTGACCCGTGCCGAACTCGATCGCGGCCTGTCGCTGCAGTCGGAAGCGGCTGCCTCGGCAAGCGCTGCGAGCGAGGCCGAGGCGCCGCCGCTTGGCGAGATCCTGATAGAGAGTGGCGCGGTTGGTGCCGGTGTGGTCGATGCCGCGCTCGTCAAGCAGAAGCAGGTCAAGGACAGCAAGGCGCAGGAGGCGCGTTCGCTGCGCATCGACGCCGACAAGCTTGATCAGCTGATCGAACTGGTCGGCGAACTGGTGGTGGCCAGCGCCGGCGTGCAGAACGTCGCGCAGATGCTTGCCCAGGCCCAGCTGACGGAAGCGAGCGAAGTGCTCACCCGTCTGGTCGAGGAGGTGCGCGATCAGGCGCTGTCTCTGCGCATGGTGCAGATCGGCGCCACCTTCCAGCGCTTCCAGCGCGTCGTGCGCGACGTCAGTCGCGAACTGGGCAAGGACATCGAACTTCAGATCAGCGGTGGTGAGACCGACCTCGACAAGACCGTGGTCGAGCGCATCGGCGATCCGCTGATGCATCTGGTCCGCAACTCGATGGACCACGGCATCGAAGCCACCGAAGTCCGTCTTGCCGCCGGCAAGCCGGCGCGCGCCAAGGTCATGCTGAACGCCTATCACGAAGCGGGCAGCGTCGTGATCGACGTGGCTGACGACGGCGGCGGCCTGAACCGTCAGAAGATCCTGCGCAAGGCGATCGAGCGCGGGCTGGTGGCGGAAGACGCGCAGCTCAGCGAGCGCGAGATCGACCGACTGATATTCGCCCCGGGTTTCTCCACGGCCGACCAGGTGAGTAATCTGTCCGGCCGCGGCGTCGGCATGGACGTGGTCCGACGCGACATCGAAGCGCTGCGCGGCACCGTCGACATCGATACCGAGCCGGGCAAGGGCACCCGCATCCGGATCCGTCTGCCGCTCACGCTGGCCATCATCGACGGCTTCCGCGTCGGCATCGACAAGGCGAGCTTCGTGCTTCCGGTCGACATGATCGTCGAGTGCGTCGAACTGGCCGGCTCGATCCGCGATGCCGCCCGCGCCCGCGGCTATCTGGACATGCGCGGTGAGGTGCTGCCGCTGCTCTGGCTGCGCGAAGTGTTCGATATCGAAAGTCCTGCCCCCGAGCGACGGGAGAACGTGGTGGTCGTCCATTTCGGACAGACCAAGGCTGGCATCGTGGTCGATCAGTTGATGGGCGAACACCAGACCGTCATTCGCCCGCTGGGCAAGCTGTTCAGCGCACTGCGCGGCGTCAGCGGCTCGACCATCCTCGGCACCGGCGAGATCGCACTCATCCTTGATGTTGCCGGGTTGATGACGATGGCGGTAAGCGGGAGGGCGCCCTCACCGGCGGAATTGGCGGGATCGGCAGGTTGACGACGGAGCATGTCGCCGGCCGGCGACGCATGGGGAAGTACACAGTGCAGGGCATGAGGTAGCGGAGGCGAGAGCCAAACAAGGAAGGATGGAAAAATGTTCGGGAATATGAAAGTCGCCACCAGGCTGGCGCTGGGCTTTGGCATTGTGATCGCGTTGCTGCTGACCATTTCGGTAATGAGCATCGTCAAGCTGGGCACGCTGAATGACAGCCTTGACCTGATGCTGCGCGATCGCGTGGCCAAGGTCCGTCTGGCCAATGACATCGTACGCAATACGATCGACAACGGTCGCAAGGTGCGGAATATTGCGCTCGCGAGTACCGATGCCGAAGTCGAGCAGATCAAGGAGCAGATCAAGGTCAACCGGCAGCGCAACAGCGAGGCTATGGCCACGCTCGAGAAAATGATCAACACCGATACCGGCAAGCGCCTGTTCGGAGAGGTGGTCAAGGCGCGTACGGTGATCGCTGACAAGTACGAGCCCTTCTACGCCATTGTCAAAACCGACAAGGTCAAGGCGGTCGATTTTCTGAAGAACGATTTTTTGCCGGCGAATACGGCGTTTGAGACCGCGCTGAAGGAGTTGGAGAAGTTTCAGGTCGAGCTGATGGAGAAGGACGCACTGGCTGCGGCCGAGACATATGAACAGACCAACACCTTGGTCATCGGAATTTCCATCGGTGCGGTGCTGCTGGCGACCTTGCTTGGTGTGCTGATCACCCGCGGCGTACTGGGTCTGCTCGGCGGCGAACCGGGTTATGCGGTAGAGGTGATGAAGGAAGTGGCCGAAGGCAATCTGGCGGTCGACATCGTGACCAAGCCGACCGATCGCAGCAGCCTTCTGTTTGCGCTGCGCAGCCTGGTCGAACGTCAGGCCGAGGTGATCACCCAGGTGCGCGGCAGCTCCGACGCGCTGGCCAGCGCATCGGAAGAGGTATCGGCGACCGCGCAGTCGCTGAGCCAGGGCGCGAGCGAACAGTCGGCCGGAGTGGAAGAGACGTCGGCGTCGATCGAGCAGATGTCGGCGTCGGTGAACCAGAACAGCGAGAACGCGCGGGTGACCGACGGCATCGCGACGCAGGCTTCGCGGGAAGCGACGGAAGGCGGCGAGGCGGTGAAGCAGACGGTGGAAGCGATGCGCAAGATTGCCGAGCGCATTTCGATCATCGACGACATTGCCTACCAGACGAATCTGCTGGCGCTGAACGCGGCGATCGAGGCGGCGCGGGCAGGCAGTCATGGCCGCGGCTTCGCGGTGGTGGCGACCGAGGTGCGCAAGCTGGCGGAACGCTCGCAGGTTGCGGCGCAGGAAATCGGCGGCGTCGCGAACGACTCGCTGAAGGTAGCGGCGCGAGCCGGCGAGGTGCTGCAACAGCTGGTGCCGTCGATCCAGAAGACTTCGGATCTGGTGCAGGAGATTTCGGCGGCGTCGGGCGAGCAGGCCAGCGGCGTGTCGCAGATCAACAGCGCGATGAGTCAGCTGAGCCAGACCGTGCAGCAGACGGCATCGGCGTCGGAAGAGCTGGCGGCGACGGCCGAAGAAATGAGCGGTCAGGCGCAGCAACTGCAGCAGGCGATGGCCTTCTTCCGTCTGCGCGACAACGCATCGGCGCAATCGCTGTCGTCGCATCGGACTACGGTCCGGCCGTCTTCGACACGCATCGGCATGGCGTCTTCGGAAATGCCTGCAGAGGCCGATTTCGCCCGGTTCTGATCAGTTTCAAGGCTTGCCGTCGCGCAGCGATCGCGATGGCGGATGGTCGGGCTCGTTCATCGCTTCGAATGGATCGGAGAACTGGGTAATGAAAAATGATTCGGGCGTGAAATTCTCGAACCGCGTTGCGCTGGCATGTTTGGCGGTGAGTGCGCTGGCTGGTGCCGCGGCGTGGTCCGGCTTCGGCAGCATGGGCGAACTGCTTAGGCTATCGACCGCTTCCGGCGCCGACGCCGGTGCGGCGGGCGAGGCGGCCAGTGCGGGGCGTACGCTGCTGCTGGCGCTGACCGGGGCGATCGTCGTCCTGACCGTGTTGTCCGGCTGGCTTCTGCTGCGCTTGCGCCAGGGCACGCTTGGCGGTGAGCCGGAAATCCTTGCGGGCGCTGCCGGCAAGCTCGCGGCCGGCGACTTCTCGGCGGCTGCCGGACTTGCCGATGCGCCGACCGGAAGCCTCGCCGCGTCATTGAATCAGGTGTCGGCCAATCTTGGCCTGCTGATGGCGCAGATGAGCCGGATGTCGGCCGAGCACGACAGGGGCGACATCGACGTGACGATAGACGTCAATCGCTTCGGCGGGGACTTCCGTGTCGTCGCCGAGCAGGTGAACCAGATGGTGGCCGGTCACATCGCGGTGAAGAAGAAGGCGATGGCCTGCATCAAGGAATTCGGCGAAGGAAACATGGACGCGCCGATGGAACAGTTGCCGGGCAAGAAGGCCTTCATCAACGACACGATCGAACAGGTGCGCACCAACATCAAGGGCCTCATCGCCGAGATGAGCCACATGTCCGCCGAGCACGACCGCGGCGACATCGACGTGATGATGGACGAAGCCCGCTACAAGGGGGCTTACCGGACCATGGCCCAGGGCTTGAACCAGATGGTGTCCGGCCATATCGCGGTGAAGAAGAAGGCGATGGCCTGTTTCAAGGAATTCGGCGAAGGCAACATGGACGCGCCGATGGAACAGTTGCCGGGCAAGAAGGCCTTCATCAACGACACGATCGAGCAGGTCCGCGCCAACATCAAGGATTTCATCGCCGACATGAACCACATGTCGGCCGAGCATGACCGTGGCGACATCGACGTGATGATGGACGAGGCCCGCTTCAAGGGCGCTTACCGGACCATGGCACAGGGCGTGAACCAGATGGTGTCCGGCCACATCGCGGTGAAGAAGAAGGCGATGGCCTGCTTCAAGGCATTCGGCGAAGGGAATATGGATGCGCCGATGGAACAGTTGCCGGGCAAGAAGGCCTTCATCAACGACACCATCGAGCAGGTGCGCGGGAACATCAAGGCGCTGGTCGCCGATACCGACATGCTGTGCCGCGCCGCGCTGGTCGGCGATCTGGACAAGCGTGCCGACTCGAGCCGGCACAAGGGCGATTTCCATCGCATCGTGCAGGGCATCAACGACACGCTGGACGCGGTGATCAACCCGGTCAACGAAGTGATGTCCGTGCTGGCGGCGATGGAGCGCAACGACCTGAGCACCCGTGTCCATGGCGACTACCGCGGCAAGCTGCTGGAGCTCAAGAACTCGATCAACAGCACCAGCGATCGCCTGTCGCAGACCATAGGCGAGGTCATCGGTGTCGCCAACGGTCTGGCGAGTGCGTCGGAAGAGGTTTCGGCGACGGCGCAGTCGCTGAGCCAGGGCGCGAGCGAACAGTCTGCCGGGGTTGAAGAGACGTCGGCGTCGATCGAGCAGATGTCGGCGTCGGTGAACCAGAACAGCGAGAACGCGCGGGTGACCGACGGTATCGCGACGCAGGCTTCGCGCGAAGCGGCGGAAGGCGGCGAGGCGGTGAAGCAGACGGTGGAGGCGATGCGCAAGATTGCCGAGCGCATTTCGATCATCGACGACATTGCCTACCAGACGAATCTGCTGGCGCTGAACGCGGCGATCGAAGCTGCGCGTGCGGGCAGCCACGGTCGGGGCTTCGCGGTGGTGGCGACGGAAGTGCGCAAGCTGGCGGAACGCTCTCAGGTGGCGGCGCAGGAAATCGGCGGGGTTGCGAACGAGTCGCTGAAGGTTGCGGCGCGAGCGGGCGAGGTGCTGCAACAGCTGGTGCCGTCTATCCAGAAGACTTCGGATCTGGTGCAGGAGATCTCGGCGGCGTCGGGCGAGCAGGCCAGCGGCGTGTCGCAGATCAACAGCGCGATGAATCAGCTGAGCCAGACCGTGCAGCAGACCGCGTCGGCGTCGGAAGAGCTGGCGGCGACGGCCGAGGAAATGAGCGGCCAGGCGCAGCAGCTGCAGCAGGCGATGTCGGTGTTCCGTCTGCATGGCGAGAAGTTCGCGCCCGGCCAGGCTGCGAATGAACTGCCCGCCCGCCGCGCCCCGGTGCGCAGCGTTTCCGCGCGCGGCGCACTGGCGCTCGAAAGTGCGAGCGACAGCGATTTCACACGTTTCTAGGGAGTGGGCACTATGAATGCACGGCATTCGATGGCGCTGACCGTGGTCGATGACGACGACGCCGCAGCGGACCAGCAACAGCAGTACCTGACCTTCAGGCTGGGCGACGAGAGCTACGCGCTGGGCCTTCTGTCGGTGAAGGAAATCATCGAGTACGGCGGTGTGACACAGGTGCCGATGATGCCGGGCTTCGTGCGCGGCGTGATCAATCTGCGCGGGCGGGTGGTGCCGGTGATCGATCTGGCGGCCCGCTTGCGCAGCGAAAGTGCCGCCGTGACACGGCGCACCTGCATCGTCATCGTGGAAGTCGCGAACGACGGCGAGGCGCAGGACATGGGAATCATCGTCGATGCGGTGAGCCAGGTGGTCGACATTCCGCCGGAGGCGGTGGAACCCGGTCCGTCCTTCGGTGCGAAAGTGAGGGCGGATTTCATCGCCGGCATGGGCAAGCTCGACGACGGCTTCGTGATCATGCTCGACATCGATCGTGTGCTCGCGGGCGACGACATGGCGGCGGTCAATGACATGAAGGTGGCTGGTTGAGCATGAGTACCGCCGCACTTGCAGGGAGCCGGCCTGGCGCCAGGGAAGCTGCGTTCGTCGTCCCGGCCATCAGCGACACCGATTTCCGTCGCTTCCAGGGCTGGCTGCATGCGGTGGCGGGCATTGCGCTGGCCGACCACAAGAAGACGCTGCTCGTCGGACGCCTGTCGAAAAGGCTCGGACCGTGCGGCGTGCGCGGCTGGCGGGACTACTTCGAATTGCTGATGGACGGTGGCCGACCGGGCGAACTGCAGATCGCCATCGATCTGCTGACCACGAACGAAACCTACTTTTTCCGTGAGCCGGCCCACTTCAGCTTTCTCGCCGAGCAGATACTGACCCGCTTCGACGGCAGCGAGCCCTTGCGTATCTGGAGCGCTGCAAGCTCTTCCGGCGAGGAAATCTACACGCTGGCCATGGTGCTGGCCGACACGCTGGGCATGGGGCGGCGCTGGGAAATCTTCGGCTCTGACCTCAGCACGCGCGTGCTCGAAACGGCACGTCGTGCCCACTATCCGATGACCCGCGCGGACAAGATTCCGCCCGCTTTCCTGAAGCGCTTCTGCCTGAAGGGCACGGGCCCGCAGGAGGGCACCTTCCTGATCGACCGGCCGTTGCGCGAGCGGGTGTCGTTCGCGCAGATCAACCTGAACGAGACGCTGCCGGACATCGGCATGTTCGACATCGTCTTCGTGCGCAACGTGATGATCTATTTCGATCCGGACACCAAGCGCCAGGTCATGGGGCGCATCCTGAGCAAACTGAAGCCGCGCGGTCACGTCTTCGTAAGCCATTCGGAGAACCTGCACGGCGTCACTGATCGCGTCGAGATCGTCAAGCCTTCCATCTACCGCCTCAAATGACGATATGTGCATGAGGCCGACGATAAGGACCGAAATCTATCTGAAGCCCGGAGATCTGTTCTTCGGCGACGAGACCATGTGCCTGCGCACGGTCCTGGGCTCCTGCGTCGCCATCACCATGTGGCACCCCGCCCGCAGGATAGGCGGCATGTGCCACTTCATGCTGCCCGGAAATGCCCGTGCCGATCGGGTAGGCGATGGGTTGAGCGGGCGTTTTGCAGAAGGCGCGCTGAAGTCGATGATCCGCGAAGCGCGGCGTTTCGGTACGCGCGAGCTCGATTACCAATTCAAGCTGTTCGGCGGGGGCAATATGTTTCCCGGAATCGCGGGCAGCCAAAACGTACCGATAGGCGAAGCCAACGTGCGACGTGCTCGCGCGCTGCTCGACGCGCTGGGTGTGCGGCCGGTGGCCGAACACACCGGCGGATACGGCCAGCGTGTGCTGATGATGGATGTCAGCAACGGCGTCGTATGGATGCGCCACGACGACACCCGTTCCGGCGCTGGCGTCAGCACCCACGGAGAACTTGCATGCTGAGCCCGGTTGCCGTCAAACCGCCCGCACCGGCGGGTGCCCGCATTCGCGTCCTGATCGTCGACGATTCGGCGGTCGTGCGTCAGGTGCTGTCTGAACTGCTGTCGGCAGATCCGCTGATCCGCGTCATCGCCACCGCGCCGGACCCGCTGATCGCGCTCGAACGACTGAAGGTCGAGTGGCCGGACGTGATCGTGACCGACGTCGAGATGCCGCGCATGGACGGCGTCACCTTCGTGCGCCGCATCATGTCGGAGCGACCGACGCCCATCGTCGTCTGTTCGTCGCTGACCGAGAAGGGCGCGGAAACCACGATGGAGGTACTGGCCGCCGGCGCCATCAGCGTGGTGACCAAGCCCAAGCTCGGGATCAAGCAGTTCCTGCATGAGTCGGCCCAGGCCCTGACCGATGCCGTCAAGGCCGCGGCGCGGGCACGCGTCGCCCGCGCCGCGCCGGCGGCCGGCCCCAAGGCCGGGCCGAAGCTGACGGCCGACGTCATGTTGCCGCCGGTGACCGGCGAGGCGATGCGGATGACGACCGAAAAGCTCATTGCGCTGGGCACGTCGACCGGTGGCACACAGGCACTGGAGGCCGTGCTGACGCAACTGCCGCGGGTGTCGCCCGGCATCGTCGTCGTACAGCACATGCCCGAGCGTTTCACCGCCGCCTTTGCGGCGCGTCTGGACAGCATCTGCGCGATCCATGTCAAGGAGGCGGTGAATGGTGACCGTGTGATGCCGGGCGTGGCGCTGATCGCGCCGGGCGGCCGCCACATGATGCTCCGGCGCAATGGTGCTCAGTACGTCGTCGAGGTCAGCGACGGACCGCTGGTGAATCGGCACAAGCCGTCGGTTGATGTGCTGTTCCGCTCGGTCGCCAAGTATGCAGGCAAGAACGCGCTGGGCATCATCATGACCGGCATGGGTGATGACGGCGCGCGCGGACTGAAGGAGATGCGCGATGCCGGCGCTACGACATACGCTCAGGATGAAGCCAGTTGCGTGGTGTTCGGCATGCCGAAGGAGGCGATCAGATTCGGTGCCGTCGAGCACGTGATCGGACTCGATCAGATCCCCGGAATGATCAACCGTTATGGCAAGTGAAGCGGATGCCCTGGCGCTGCTGAACGAAACCGGAGTCATGGTTGTCGAGGACAGCCTGCCGCAACGCATGGTACTGCTGGGCATGCTGCGCGAACTGGGGGTGTCCGTCATCGAGGAGGCGGCGAACGGAGAGGAGGCGCTGCAGAAGCTGCAGGCGCTGACGCGCCCGCCGGCTGTTGTGCTGGTGGATCTGGAAATGCCGGTGATGGACGGCGTGGAGTTGCTGCATCGCATGGCCGCCTCGGGTTACCGGCCCGGGGTGATCATTGCCAGTTCGCGCGAGGCGATCCTGCTCGACTCCGTTGAGACCATGGTGGGCGAACTGGGCCTGCGACTGCTGGCCTGCATGCCCAAGCCCATCCTGCGTGATCGTCTGTATGCCGCGTTGCGCGCGGGCGCACAGTCCAACAATTCCCTGCCGCCCGCGACCGGCGTGCATGGCGCGATACCGTCGCCAGAGGTCAGCCCCGAAGACCTGGCTGCAGCCCTGGAGGCGGGCCGCATCGTGCCGTGGTTCCAGCCCAAGGTGGATCTGCAGACGGCGATGCCGCGTGGCGCCGAAGTGCTGGCGCGCTGGATCAACGAGGACGGAAGCATCACCGAACCGACACGCTTCATCGGCGTGGCGGAACGCAGCGGTCAGATCGCGCTGCTGACGGTCGTCATGTTGCGCGGCGCACTGGAAGCGCTTCAGCGCTGGGACAGTCGCGGCCTGCGTCTCTCCGTGGCCGTCAACCTGTCGCCGTTAACCTTTTCAGACCGCAAGCTCGCGGACGATCTGATCGAGCAGGTGGCACAGGCGGGCATCGATGCTGGCCGCATTACCTTCGAAGTGACCGAAACGGCCATGACCTCGGGCACGGCGGCGCTGAAGACGCTGCTCAGGCTGAAGCTGAACGGCTTCTCGCTCGCCATCGACGACTTCGGCACCGGCTTCTCGTCGATGGAGCAATTGTCCAAGGTTCCATTTTCCGAGTTGAAGATCGACCGCTCCATCGTGCATGAAGCCCATACACGGCCGGCGCGGCGCACGATACTCGAGTCGGCGATCGACATGGGGCGCCGCTTGGGCATGGTGACCGTCGGCGAGGGCGTGGAAAGCCTGGAGGACTGGCAGCTGCTCAGCCAACTGGGCTGCGATCTGGCGCAAGGCTATTTCATGTCACGTCCGCTGTCCTTTGACGACTTCGTGCCGGTGACAACGCAGTTGAATCGCACGCTGCGCGAGAAGGTCCTCCCGGTTTCCGGCGTTCGCTGACGCGTTACCCGAGGGCTCGGGCGCGGTTGCGGATATCCACAATGGCCGCAGCCACCCCCGCCGACCACAATCCGGACATCACACTGGCCGTTCGCGCCGTGTGGCCTTCATACACAAGAGGAGACACCATGAAACTTCATTCCATGCTTTTCGGCCTGCTCACGCTCGGCCTGACTCCGTTTGCGCTGGCGCAGCAGCCCATCGTGATCAAGTTCAGCCACGTCGTGGCGACCGAGACGCCGAAGGGCAAGGCCGCCGACTTCTTCAAGAAGCGCGCCGAGGAACTGACCGGCGGCAAGGTGAAGGTCGAGGTGTATCCGAACAGCCAGCTGTACAAGGACAAGGAAGAGATGGAGGCGCTGCAGCTGGGCGCCGTGCAAATGCTGGCGCCGTCGCTGGCCAAGTTCGGCCCGCTGGGCGTCAAGGAATTCGAGGTGTTCGACCTGCCGTTCATCTTCGACGGCTACGCCGACCTGCACAAGGTGACCCAGGGCCCGATCGGTGCGTCCATCCTGAAGAAGCTGGAACCGAAGGGCATCGTCGGCCTGGGCTTCTGGGACAACGGCTTCAAGTCCTTCTCGGCCAATACGCCGATCAAGACGCCGGCTGACCTGAAGGGCAAGAAGCTGCGCATCCAGTCGTCCAAGGTGCTGGAAGAGCAGATCCGCGCGCTCGGCGCGCTGCCGCAGGTGATGGCTTTCTCCGAGGTTTACCAGGCGCTGCAGACCGGCGTGGTCGACGGTACCGAGAACCCGCATTCCAACCTCTACACGCAGAAGATGCATGAGGTGCAGAAGCATATGGCGGTGACCGACCACGGCTATCTGGGTTACGCCGTCATCGTGAACAAGAAGTTCTGGGACGGTCTGCCGGCCGACGTGCGCGGTCAGCTCGACACGGCCATGAAGGAAGCCACCAGCTACGCCAACAAGATCGCCAAGGAAGAGAACGACGCTGCGCTCGAAGGCGTGCGCAAGAGCGGCAAGACCCAGGTCTATGTGCCGACGGCCGAAGAGCGTCTGGCGTTCAAGCGTGCGCTGGTGCCGGTGCACAAGAAGATGGAAAGCCGCATGGGCGCCGACCTCATCCAGGCCATCTACAAGGAAACCAACTTCGATCCGTCGAAGCTGTAATCCGTCCTGCACACGTGCGGCGGACGCCGCACGTGTCGCATCCCCGCGCGCACACGCGCACACTGCATCACCCTCATCTCATCGGGAGACCACCGTGCTCCGAATACTCGACCATATCGAGGAGTGGCTCATCACGCTGCTGATAGGCGTGGCCACCGTCATCATTTTCGTGTCCGTCGTGCATCGCTACGCCGCCGGTTTCGACGTGCCCGGCCTGCAGGACTGGCTGCTGTCGCTGAACCTGGGCTGGGCGCAGGAACTGTGCATCATCCTGTTCGTCTGGATGGCCAAGTTCGGCGCCGCCTACGGTGTGCGCACCGGCATCCACGTCGGCGTCGACGTGCTGATCAACCAGCTGCAGCCGGCGCTGCGCAACAAGTTCGTCGTGTTTGGCCTGGCGGCCGGCGCGCTGTTCACCGGCATCATCTGTGCGCTGGGCAGCCACTTCGTGTGGGAGAACGGCGCCGCCTACGCCGTGCTGACCGCGCTGGGTCAGGACACCGGTGATCTGTTCGAGGGGCCGACCACGCCCGACCTCGAATGGCCGACCTGGATCGTCTACATGGCCATTCCGCTGGGTTCCGGCCTGATGTGCTTCCGCTTCCTGCAGGTGATGACGGCCTTCATCCGCACCGGTGAGCTGCCGCACCACGATCATGCGCACGTCGAAGGCATGGAGGACGTCAAGCCGGTGCTGATCGGCGAGGCGGTCGAAGACGCCGAAGAGCGCGAACACGCCAAGGGAGGCCGCCAATGAGCGCCGCCATCATCTTTGCACTGCTGCTGGTGCTGATGCTCACCGGCATGCCGGTGTCCATCTCGCTGGGTCTGACCGTACTGACCTTCCTGTTCACGATGACCGATGTGCCGGTCGAGTCAGTGGCGCTGAAACTGTTCACCGGTATCGAGAAGTTCGAAATCATGGCGATTCCGTTCTTCATCCTGGCCGGCAACTTCCTCACCCACGGTGGTGTGGCGAAGCGGATGATCAACTTCGCCACCTCGCTGGTCGGCCACTTCCACGGCGGTCTGGGCATGGGCGGTGTGGTGGCCTGTGGCCTGTTTGCCGCGGTGTCGGGCTCCAGCCCGGCGACGGTGGCGGCGATCGGCGCCATCCTGCTGCCGGCGATGGTGAAGCAGGGCTTCCCGATGAAGTTCGGCGCCGGCATCGTCGCCAGCTCTGGCGCACTGGGCATCCTGATTCCGCCGTCCATCGTGATGGTGATGTATGCGGTGTCGACCAATTCGTCGATCGGCGCGCTGTTCATGGCCGGCATCATTCCGGGCGCGGTGCTGCTGTTCATGCTGGGCTTCACCACCTGGTGGCGGGCCAAGAGCAACAACTACCCGCGCATGCCGAAGGCGCCGATGGCCGATCGCATCAAGGCCTTCCGCGAATCCTTCTGGGGGCTGATGCTCATCGTCGTCGTGATGGGCGGCATCTACACCGGCATCTTCACGCCGACCGAAGCGGCGGCGATGAGTGCGGTGTACGCCTTCATCGTCGCGGTGTTCGTCTATCGCGACCTGCCGCTGAAGCGCATCCCCAAGGTGCTGCTCGATTCGGCCAACATGAGCGCGATGCTGCTCTACATCATCACCAACGCCATCCTGTTCTCCTTCCTGCTGACCTCGGAACAGATTCCGCAGGCGGTGGCGGCCTGGCTGGTGGACAGCGGCATGGGGGCGCTCGGCTTCCTGCTCGTGGTGAACATCCTGCTGCTGCTGGCCGGCAACATCATGGAGCCGTCGTCCATCATTCTGATCACCGCGCCCATCCTTTTCCCGGTGGCGATGGCGCTGGGCATCGATCCGGTGCACTTCGGCATCATCATCACGGTGAACATGGAGATCGGCATGATCACGCCGCCGGTGGGCCTCAACCTGTACGTCGGCAGCGGCATCGCCAAGCTGGGCATGACGGACATGACCAAGGCGGTGTCGCCGTGGCTGGTCACGATGCTCATCTTCCTGGTCATCGTCACCTACTGGCCGGCGCTGTCGCTGTGGCTGCCGCGCACCTTGGGCATGATCAACTGATGTTCACCTGACACGGCAGCAACCCCTACGTGCTTACGCCGCGTGATGTTGTGCGCGGCGTTTTTCTTTTTTGCGGAGCCCTTGCTCAAGTCCGCCGCGCGGCCGGTCGTAAAGGGGTCTACGAGGAGATCGACGGTGCGCTTCTGTATAACTAAAGTCCTATAAGCACCTGTCGATATTGGCCATGTAGTGAATCGAGAACAGGGAACAGACACATGAAGAACATGCTGAGCATCCGCAAAGCCTTCCTTTTTCACTCCATCTTTGCGTCCGTCGTCTGCATCGCAGTGTTCGGCTCGCAGCAGATACTGTTCCCGGGAGTGACCGGACTGATTGCAGCCGGTGCGGTATGCGCCACCGTCATCATGGGTGTCGGCATCTGGTTCGGTACCGGCTTCGGCCAGCGCGCCGAACTGCTGGTCAACGCCATGCACAGCCTTGCCGAAGGCAAGCTGAATCACAAGCTCAGCCTGTCCGGCAAGGACGATTTTGCCTGGCTGGGCTATGAGTACAACCAGGCCTGCAAGTCTTTCCGCAAGCTGATCGAGAAGATGACGACCCTGTCGTCGACGCTCACCAGTTCGGCTGAAGAACTGTCCAAGCTGACCATTGCCGCCAACGAGACCGGTTCGCGCCAGGCCGACCGCATCCGTACCGTCGCCGAAGCGATGGAGCAGATGACCGCCTCGGCCCGCCAGGTCGCCGATCTGTCGGCCGACATGGACAGCATCGTGCGTGCCGCCGGCGACAGCACGCGCAGCGGCAAGACCGACCTCGAAGTGTCGATGGAGGGCGTCAGCCGCATCGCAAAGGAGATGGAAGAGTCGCTGCAGGTGATCGAGCGCCTGGTCAAGGATTCCGAAGAGATCGCCAAGATCAACGACGTGGTGAAGGACATTTCCGACCAGACCAATCTGCTGGCGCTCAACGCCGCCATCGAAGCCGCGCGCGCCGGCGAGCAGGGTCGCGGTTTTGCGGTGGTGGCCGACGAGGTGCGCAAGCTGGCGCAACGCACCCAGGGGTCGACCGCGGACATCGAGCAGATCGTCGCCAAGATCCGTCACGACGCTCAGGAAACGGTCGAGCGCGTCGGTCAGGCCAGCGAGCGCGTCAGCGGCGCGGTGACCACCTCGCGCGGCGCAGTGGAGACGTTCGAGTCCATCCTGCACCGCATGGAAGAACTGGTGAACAAGTCGGGTGAAGTGGCGACCAGCATGCGCGAACAGGACACCACGGCGCACGCCATCCTGCGCAATGCGGGCGAACTGTCGGCGCTGTCCGAGGACAACGCACGCGGCGTGGCGCAGACCGCGTCGCAGGGCGAATCGGTCGCCGGTTCGGCGCGCGAGCTCGAAGCCAGCCTGCGTACCTTCCAGATCTGATTCCGGTCCGCCCGGGCCAAAAAAAAGCCGGCGCGAAGCGCCGGCTTTTTTTCGTGCTGCGCAAGGCTCAGCGCACCGCGGTCTTCCCCTGTGCCTTGAGTCGCGCGTCCTCGTCGATGCGGGCCTCGATGAAGGTCTTGATCGCCCATACCGCCTCTTGCGTCAGCACCTTGTCCCACGGCGGCATGTGCTGCACGTCGAGCACCCGCTTGCCCTTGCGCACCGTCTTGACGAAGTAGTGGTCGACGTCGCTGAGGCAGCGTGGGAGCAGTTCCGGTTCGGTCACCTTGCGACAGCCGCGGTGCAGGCGCAGCAAATTGGGGCCGACCTGGTTCTTGTGATTGACATCGGTACCGTGGCAGACGGCGCACGATTCGTTGTAGAGCGCGCGGCCGGTATCGACCACGGCGGCGTTCCCGCGGTAGGGGTTGCTGTCCACCCACACGTCGCCGACCGGCGGCAAAGCCGAAATGTCGGTCTTGGGCGGATGCGCTTCCATCGCCGGATCGCCGGCGTATGCGCTGCCGAGCAGCGCAGCCAGCAGCAGCGGTGCGGCCAGTGTCCTGATCATGTGCGGTATCTCCATTGCGTCGGGGCGGCGCTCACCAGCCCACCGGACAACCTTTGCAGTCGTCGAAATTGGCGTCGAGGAACACGGTGTAGCGCGTCACGCAGCCTTCCATGATGGCGTTGCGGAAGTCGGCGCTGCCGAACTTGGTTTCCTGCAGGTTGGCGTTGACCAGCCGGGCGTAGTGGAAGCGCGCGAACATCGGGCGGGCCGCTTCCAGGTTGGCGGCCGTCAGGTCGGCGTAGCTGAAGTCGACGCGGAACATGCGCGCGAACTCCATGTCGGCGCCGACCAAGCGGGTGCCGCGCAGGCTGGCGGCCGGAATGTTGGCTTTCTGCAGGCGGGCCGAGCTGAGGTCGGCGCGGTCCAGTATCGCGCCGGCAAGATTGGCGGCACGCAGGTCGGCGCGCACCATGTTCGCGCCGGTGAAGTCGGCGCCGGCGAGATCCTTCGCCGACAGGTCGGCGTGGCGCAGGTCGGCACCCGGGCAACGGGTGTAGGGCCAGATCGGGCAGCCGTTGATGACCAGTGTTTCGCTGACCGAGGCATCTTCGGCGACGGCAGGCGTGCTCATGCCGAGCAGTGCGAGCAGTACTGTGGGGAAAAGTCTTCGCATCCAGGGCTCCGGACAGAAAGAACCTGGCAACCGCGCATCATGGGCCGACGCGGACGCGACGGCACCGGAAACCCTCGGGAGACCTTATCGCAGTTGCCAGGCAAAGGCCGGCCACGCAGGGCCGGCAGGAGGTGTGGCCGGCCCCCGCCGGGCGGCGGGGGCGCGCCGTCAATCAGCGCTTCGGCAGCTTGAAGGCCCAGAACGAACCGCCCTGGCTGACCTGCTTGGTCAGCTCGGCCATGTCGCCGCCCCACAGCGGCACGGCGCCGCCGTAGCCGGAAGAGATGCCGATGTACTGTTCGCCATCCTGTTCCCAGGTGATGGGCACCGACACCACGCCGGAGCCGGTCTGGAATTTCCAGACTTCCTTGCCGGTCTTGGCGTCGAAGGCCTTCACGTAACCATCGGAGGTGCCGGTGAACACCAGGCCGCCAGCGGTGGTCAGCGTACCCGCCCACAGCGGGAACTGTTCCTTGTGTTCCCAGGCGATCTTGCCGGTCTTCGGATCGATCGCGCGCAGTACGCCGACATGGTCGTCGAACAGCTTCTTGATCCGGAAGCCCTGGCCGAGGTAGGCCGCACCCGGCTTGTAGGTGACGTTCTCGGTCCAGTAGTCCATGGCCCAGTGGTTGGCCGGGATGTAGAACAGTTCGGTGTCCGGGCTGTACGACATCGGCATCCAGTTGGTGCCGCCGAGGAAGGGCGGCGACACGAAGATGGATTCACCCTTGTCCGCACCCGCCTTGGGCTTCGGCGGATACTGGCTCTCGACCACGTTGGGCAGGCCGGTCTTCGGATCGAAGCCCTTGGACCAGGTGATGCCGTCGACGAAGGGCCAGGCACCGATCAGCGCGGTCTGCTTCCACGGATAGCCGGCGCCGGTGGCCAGCTTTTCGCGGTCGGTCACGAAGAAGTAGCCGTTGCGGTCGGCGTGCGCCGATGCCTTGACCAGCTTGCCGGTCTTCGGATCCTTGTATTCGAACAGCAGCACCGAATTGTTGCCGGAGAAGTCCCAGGCGTCGTTCGGCGTGTGCGAGAAGAAGCCCTTCAGTTCGCCGGTCGAGGCATCGACATAGGCCTGACCGGAGGTGAACAGGCTGGGCCACTTGGTAGGGCTGTCGCCTTCCTTGGTCCGTTTCCAGGTGTTCCAGGGAGCCGGGTTGCCGGTGCCGATCACCACCATGTTCTGTTCGACGTCGAACGAGGCGGTCTGCCACGGGGCACCGCCGCCATGGCTCCAGGCCTCGACCTTGCCGGTTTCGCGGCTGGGATCATCCGGCCACGACGGCGCTTTGGCGTCGCCGGTCGTCGTGCTGTCCTTGCCGTTCAGGCGACCCATGTGGCCCTCGACCATCGGGCGCGCCCAGATTTCCTCGCCGGTATCGACGTCGCGTGCGAACAGGTAGCCGACCACGCCGAACTCGTCACCGGACGAACCGTGCACCAGCATCACGCGACCGGACTTCTTGTCCTTCACGATGAAGGGCGCACCGGACATCGTATAGCCGACCTTGTGGTCACCCCACTTCTTCGACCAGACGACCTTGCCGGTGTCCTTGTTCAAGGCCACCATGCCGGCGTCCAGCGTGCCGAAGTACACCTTGTCGCCGTAGATGGCGGCGCCGCGGTTCACCACGTCGCAGCACGGACGAATGTCGTCCGGCAGCCGATGTTCGTACGCCCAAAGGCGCTTGCCGGTCTTGGCGTCGACGGCGTACATGCGGGAGTAGGAGCCGGTGATGTAGATGACGCCGTCGTGCACCAGCGCCTGGCCTTCCTGGCCGCGCTGCTTCTCGCCGCCGAAGGAGTAGGACCAGGCGGGGCTCAGCGATGCAACGGTCTGCGTATTGATCTGCTTGAGCGGGCTGTGGCGCTGGGCCTTCATGCCCAGACCGTAGGTCAGCACGTCCTTGGTCGTCTTGTCGTCGTTGACGATATCTTCCCAGCTCACCGTCTTGGCGGCGTGCACCGGGCCAGCTGCAAGGATGCCCAGCGCGATCAGCAGTGCCGGGTTCCTGAGGGCAAACGTTTTCATCCTGACTCCTCTTTCAGTGTTGATCTGTCGTGTCGTCACCGCGACCCCGCTTGTTTCGCGGACACAGGGCCGTGATGCGCACTGCAGGTTAGGCAGCACCTGGAGGTGTCGAAGGTTCAAAGCTCCCGCAGAATCAGGGAGTCGATCCCGTTTTTCAGGACTGTTTCAGGGATGGACACTGAGTTGTCGAGGTCTGTAACAGATGGGGGTTCGGCAAGCTTTATGCCGGATGCGAGGCCTTCCGCCTGTTGCGGGCGGCGATGGTCCTCGTCTTGCTTGCCTTGGTCCGCGGGGACCGGTTTCTGGCGCCGTTTACATATAGAAGATGCAATGGAGGAGTTTGTCCCGATGAAGAAGGTGATTGCGGCCCTCGGGCTCGCGCTTGCGTTGGCCGGCACCGTGCAGGCGGCCGATGCCGATCCGCTGAATTCCTCGCGCTGGCCGGATCTGCAGCGCGAATATCTGAACGATGCGCCGGTGGCTTTCGATCCGCGCATCGAAGTGCTGGCGCCCAAGGTGGCCGAGGATTCGATGAACGTGCCGGTGACGGTCAGGCTGAAGGGCTTGCCGGACGTCAAGCGCGTGCTGGTGATCGCCGACTTCAATCCCATCGTCAAGGTGCTCGACTTCCAGCCGCTGCTGGCTCAGCCTGGCCTGTCTTTCCGCATCAAGCTGCAGCAGGCGAGCCCGATCCGCGCGCTCGTGCAGACCGGCGACGGCAACTGGCTGGCCGGCGGCGCCTGGGTGGATGCTGCCGGCGGCGGCTGTACCGCGCCGAGCACCGGCCGCAGCGCGCCGGACTGGGCGCAGAAGCTGAATCAGGTGCAGGGCAGGGTGTGGCGCGACGGACAGAACCAGCGTGTCCGTCTGCGCATCATGCATCCGATGGACACCGGTCTGGCGCCCGGCATCCCGGCCTTCTTCATCGAACAGCTCGCCATCGTCGACGACAAGGGCGATGCCATGCTGAAGCTCGAGACCTTCGAGCCGCTGAGCGAGAACCCGGTGTTCTCGTTCGATCTGCCGGACACCGGCGCGGTGGCGCTGCGCGTCGTCGGCCGCGACAACAACGGCAATCGCATCGACGCCAAGGTGCAGCCATGATGGCCCGCCTCCTCACTGCACTGGTCGCCTTTGCGCTGAGCTTCGCGGCACACGCGGCCACACCTTTCGACTATCGCCTGAAGCCGGAGAAGATCGCCGACGACACCTGGGTGCTGATCGGCAGCACCGAGGACATCACGCGCGCGAACGGCGGCAATATCGTGAATACCGCCTTTGTCGTGACCAAGGAGGGCGTGGTCGTGATCGACAGCGGTCCGTCGCGCCGCTACGGCGAACAGATGAGGGCGGCCATCGCCCGCGTGACCGACAAGCCGGTCGTGCGCGTGTTCAATACGCACCATCACCCCGATCACTTCCTCGGCAATCAGGCTTACGCCGATGTTCCGATCGCCGCATTGCCCGCCACGCGCGCTGGCGAGCGTGACGACGGCGGCGCCTTTGCCGACAACATGTACCGGATGGCGGGCGACTGGGCATCCGGCACCGAGCCCCAGGTTGCGCAGCAGGACGTGCAGCCCGGACGGCTGACGGTGGGCGGACACGAGTTCGAACTGATCGCGCTTGAGGGGCACACCGCTGGCGACCTGGCCATCCTCGATCACCGGACCGGCGTGCTGTTCGCCGGCGATCTGGTGTTCCTCGATCGTGCCCCGACCACGCCGCACGCGTCGGTGCAGCGCTGGTTGAAGTCGCTCGACGCGCTGGCGGCACTGGGTGCGAAGAAGACACTGCCCGGTCACGGTCCGGTGCATGCCGGGACGGTCGGCATCGAGCAGACGCGTGACTGGCTCAAGTGGCTGGATCAGACCCTGATGCAGTCGGCGGCAAACGGTCTCGACATGGCCGAAGTGATGCGCCTGCCGCTGCCCGAGCGCTTCGAACGCATGCCGCTGGCCCGCAGCGAGTTCGAGCGTTCGGTCACCCACCTGTATGGCGCCTACGAGTTGCGCGCGCTGGACAGTGTTGCACTGCCTGTGTTGCAACAAAAATGAACACCTGACCCGTTTCGCATCGCAGGAGTGCGGTGCGAACGGGATTTTCTCCTTGTTTTGGGCTGGCCCGTTTTTTGCGGTCGGTCTCCTGCCGAAAAAGGGAACCATTCCCTTCGTGCAAGAGAGAAATTCACCAACGAGGAGGAAGTATGAAAGGCTTGCGTAATTCCACGCTGTCCAGCCTGCTGGTTGCGGCGTTCGCCGCGATGGCAGCACCGCAGGTCATGGCTGGTGTGACCGACCGTGACATCGAAAACGACGCGAAGACGACCGGCGATGTGCTGTCGTGGGGCATGGGCACGGAAGGCCAGCGCTACAGCCCGCTCGACAAGATCAACCTCGGCAACGTCAAGAACCTGGTTCCGGTGTGGTCGTTCTCGTTCGGCGGCGAAAAGCAGCGCGGTCAGGAATCGCAGCCGCTCGTCGTCAATGGCAAGATGTTCGTTACGGGTTCCTACTCCCGCCTGTACGCACTCGATGCCAAGACCGGCGCCAAGCTGTGGCAATACGAGCACCGCCTGCCGGACGGCATCATGCCGTGCTGCGACGTGGTGAACCGCGGTGCCGCCGTGTATGACAACCTGGTCATCTTCAGCACGCTGGACGCACAACTGGTTGCTCTCGACCAGAACACCGGCAAGGTCGTCTGGAAGGAAAAGATCGACGACTACCAGGCTGGTTACTCCAATACCGCAGCTCCGATCATCGCCAAGGGCCTGATCCTGACCGGCGTGTCCGGTGGTGAGTTCGGCATCGTCGGCCGTGTCGAGGCGCGCGACGCCAAGACGGGCAAGATGGTGTGGAGCCGTCCGACCGTCGAAGGCCACATGGGCTACAAGTTCGATGCCGCCGGCAACAAGGTCGAAAACGGCATCAGCGGCACCACCAACGCCAGCTGGCAGGGCGACCTGTGGAAGACCGGTGGCGCGGCCACCTGGCTCGGCGGCTCCTACGACGCCAAGACCGGTCTGGCCTACTTCGGCACCGGCAACCCGGCCCCGTGGAACAGCCACCTGCGCCCCGGTGACAATCTGTACTCGTGCTCGACCGTCGCCATCGACGTCGCTACCGGCCAGATCAAGTGGCACTTCCAGGGCACGCCGAACGACGGCTGGGACTATGACGGCGTGAACGAATTCGTCACGTTCGACATGAACGGCAAGCGCATGGGCGGCAAGGCCGACCGTAACGGCTTCTTCTACGTTCTGGATGCCCAGACCGGCAAGTTCGAGCGCGGCTTCCCCTTCGTCAAGAAGATCACCTGGGCCAAGGGCCTGGACGCCAACGGCAAGCCGATCTTCGATCCGGCCAACCGCCCGGGCGACCCGTCCAAGGGCGCCGACGGCAAGAAGGGTGAAGTGGTGTTCTCCGCGCCGTCCTTCCTCGGTGGCAAGAACCAGATGCCGATGGCCTACAGCCCGGATACCGGCCTGTTCTACGTGCCGGCCAACGAGTGGGGCATGGAAATCTGGAACGAGCCGATCACCTACAAGAAGGGTGCTGCCTATCTGGGCGCCGGCTTCACCATCAAGACCATCGACGACAAGTACATCGGCGCGCTGCGTGCGGTCGATCCGAAGACTGGCAAGATCGTCTGGGAAGTCACCAACAACGCTCCGCTGTGGGGTGGTGTGATGACGACCAAGGGTGGCCTGGTGTTCTGGGGTACGCCTGAAGGTTTCCTGAAGGCCGCCGACGCGAAGACTGGCAAGGAAGTGTGGTCCTTCCAGACCGGTACCGGCGTCGTGGCGCCCCCGATCACCTGGGAACAGGACGGCGAGCAGTACATCGGCGTCGCCGCCGGCTGGGGTGGCGCTGTGCCGCTGTGGGGCGGGGACGTGGCCAAGAAGGTCAACTACCTGAACCAGGGTGGTTCGATGTGGGTGTTCAAGCTGCACAAGTAATGACATCGACGACCTGTGCTGGCATAGCGCTTGCATAAGTCGTACATCCCGGCGCCTCTGGGCGTCGGGATAAAGGAAACAAGCGGGCAGGTCGCGGCGGACTGGAGCGACGTACTGGAACTTCAGGCCGAGCCCGCTTCCGGTGGTGTGATCCATCCCCGGTTTCGCGGCCGTATCCGTTCCGTTACAGGCAGTTTCGGGGTGGTGTTGTTCTCTTCAGTTAGACATGGCTCTTTGGCCGGCTTACCCAAGCCGGCCATTTTTTTGCCTGTCCGAAACGGGTGCTGATGCACGTGCGGGAGCGATTCCCGCCCGCTGTACAGGTGGAACGTTACTGTACGAAGTGTTCAGTTCCGTGGCTGCCGTCCTGGCAGTGCGGTGGCCGGAGCCTGATCAGCCTTCCTTCAGCTTGCGATAGAGCGTGGTCCGGCTAATGCCCAACTCACGCGCAGTGGCGGCCACGTTCCCCTCGTTGCGCGACAGCGACTCGCGTATTGCGCGCAGCGTGAGGCTGTCGAGGTCGCACGGCGCCTGGGTGGCGACCGCACGGAACTCGGGCTCGCTCGGTGCGAACGTCGGCGCGCCGCCCAGTTCATCAATGAAGTCGTCCGGGAGATGGGTCTTGCGGATGCAGCCATCGTCGGCGGCCATGACGCCGGCGGTGCGCAACAGATTCGCCAGCTGGCGCATATTGCCCGGCCACGGATGCCGCTCGAACAGCGCGACTACTTCGTCGTCGATGCGCAGCCCCTGCGGAATGGATTCCTCGCTGGCGAGAATGCGATGCACCAGCGCACGCAGATCGCTGCGTTCGCGCAGCGGCGGCAGCATCACGGTGAGACCATTGAGGCGGTAGTAAAGGTCGGCGCGGAAGCTGCCCTGGGCGACCAGGTCGCGCAGCTTGCGGTGGGTCGCGCAGATGATGGACAGATCGACCGGTGTTGCGCGACCGCTACCCAGCGGCACCACGGTACGTTCCTGCAGCACGCGCAGCAGGCGCGCCTGCAGTGCCAGCGGCATGTCGCCGATTTCGTCGAGGAAGAGCGTGCCACCGTCCGCCTGCATGATGCGGCCCGGGTAGCCTTTGCGACGCGCACCGGTGAAAGCACCTTCCTCGTAGCCGAACAGCTCCGACTCGATCAGGCCGTCGGGGATGGCGGCGCAGTTCACGGCGACGAAGGTCTGGTCGCGGCGCGGGCCTTCGTCGTGAATGGCGCGCGCCAGCAGTTCCTTGCCAGTGCCGGTCTCACCCTGGATCAGTACCGGGATGTCCCGCCCGAGCACCCGACGGACCTTTTCGACGACCGCATCCATCTGTGCGTCGCCGGTGCTCAGCCGAGCCAGTCCGCGGTCCTTGGCGATCTGCACCCGACTGACCGACTGACCGGATTCCGGACGCTGCACGTCCATGCTGATCACACGGGCCGGCGGACGGCTCTGATTGCCTGCTTGCGGGCGACCGAACAGCGTGCGCCCGCCGAACAGACGCAGTTCGAGCATGTCGGTGCCGCGCAGCAGCGGGTCGTACAGCGCACCCAGCGGTTTGTCGAACATCGAACTGAAGGTGTGCGTCAGCAGTTCGGCGTGGCTGCGGCCGATCAGCCGACAGGCGCTGCGGTTGGCGGACAGCACGCGGCCGTCCTGATCGAAGGCGAGCAGGGCTTCGAATACGGTGCCTATCAGTTCCTGCTGGACATGACAGTGCAGCAGGAAACCGTCCGGGAAGGCGTGCGCGAACATCTGGTTCTCGATGGTCTGCACCGCCAGATTGATCAGCGCCAGGCTGTGATGCGACGGGTTGCGCGAATCCCCGGTGACGTCGAGTACGCCTAGCATGCGGCTGCACGGGTCGAAGATGGGCGAGGCCGAGCAGGTGAGGAAGTGGTTGGCCGAAAAGAAGTGCTGCGAACCGTGCACCGACACCGGCACCTTTTCCACCAGCGCCGTGCCGATAGCGTTGGTGCCCTTGCTTTCCTCCGACCATTCGACGCCGGGCGACAGCGCCACCTTGGAGGCGCGGTCGAGGAAGGTCTGGTCGCCGACCGAATGGATGATGAAACCGGACGCATTGGTCAGCACGATCATGCTGCCCGAGCGGGCGATCTGCGCGTACAGGCCGTTCATCACCGGCGCTGCGTGCTTGAGCAGCGACTCGTTGCGCTCGCGTTCGGTCAGCAGCAGGTCGCGCCGGGCTCTTTCGACTTCGCGGCTGTTCTTGTCGGCGTCGAGGCCGCGGCTGATGCAGCGGCTCCACGACGTTTCAATCAGTGCAGGCAGGACGCCTGCAGGCACTTCGCCAGCGCTGCGCATGATTTCGTGTGCCTGTTCGCTGCGCGCGATGTCGGCGGGGCTTGATTCCATGGTCTCCTCCGAGCCCGTTTCCGGGATGCACGGCCGGTTGTACCGGCTCTCACCTCCAGCAGGGAAGCAGCAGCTTGTGCCTGCACATCAACCCGCCGGACTGTCAGAGCGTTATAACTTGATTCGCTTCGAGACGCTACACCTGTCTCAAAATGGACATGAGCTTGGCACGATTCATGCAATCAGGCACACCCGCAAGCTGACTTGCAGCATATGAACATCCACGGAGGAGTTATGAAAGCAGGAGCCGCAACTTTGAAAACGACCGCCATCGTCACCGCATTGATCGCGCTGGGCAGCATGACCACGATGCGTGTCGAAGCTCACGGCGACGTCGTGCCGCAGGCCGTCGATGTGAGCACGCTGAAGGCGCTGGGCGCCGAGTGGCGCAAGGAGAATCCGTACCGCGGCGACAAGGAAGCGGTCCGCGTCGGCAGCTCCGCCTACAATCAGAACTGTGCGCGCTGTCACGGTCTGGAGGCCGTCAGCGGCGGCATTGCTCCGGATCTGCGCATGCTCCCGATCGACGCTGAAACCGACGACTACTTCATCAACACCGTGCGCCGCGGCCGCGTGCGCAACGGCGCCGTCTACATGCCGCCGTTCGAGGAAGCGCTGTCGCAGGAAGCCATGTGGGCCATTCGCGCCTATATCGAAACCCGTCATGAAGAGTGATTCTGCGTTGCAGCGGCGTCGTCTGCTGCTCGCCGGCGCGGGCCTCGCGCTGACCGGTTTGCCCGCATGGGCGGACGGCGACGAGGTCTGGGCCGGCGTCCGGAAGTCCGGCCTGCTGCGTGTCGCCTTCTACAAGGATTTCGCGCCGTTCTCGAACGAGGGCAAGGGTTCTGACGTCGACATCGCGGCCGCTCTGGCGGCGCGCATGGGACTGAAGATGTCGCCGATGTTCTTCGACGCCGACGAGAACATGGGCGACGACCTGCGCAATATGGTCTGGAAGGGCCACTACATGGGCTACGGCCCGGCCGACATGATGATGCACGCGCCGGTTGATCGCGAGTACATGGCGCGTCAGGACAAGGTGGAATTCATCGCGCCGTATCACCGCGAGCGCTATGCGGTCGCCTACGACAGGCGCCGTGTGGACAACCTCGAAACGATGGCGCCGTTCGAAAAGCTACCCTGTGGCGTGGTGGTCGATACGCTGCCCGACTCACTGATGCTGTCGGCCGACGGTGGGCGCTATCGCAGTCAGCTCAAGCATTACAAGACGCTGACCGACGCGATGGCCGCCTTGCGCTCGGGCGAGGTTGCCGGCGTGATGGCGCTGCAGGGTGAGCTCGAAGGCGCGGTCGCCGGCGACGCGAACTTCCCGGTCGGTCCGGCGCCGATCGCTCTGCTCAATACGCGTCAGTGGCCCGTCGGCATCGCCATCCGCAAGGGCGAGCAGCAGCTCGGCCGGGCCATCATGGAGGCGATGAACGCGCTGGTTGCTGACGGCGAGATCGAGCGCATCATGGCGCGACACAATATCAAGTGGCGTGCACCCTGAGTGTTCAGGTGTCCAGTTTATGGACACCTGAACACCTGCGTCGCAAATAACGATTTTTGAGACACGCGAAGCGCACAGACGCGAAAATCCGGGCGCTAAAATATGAAGTGTTTTTCATAGCGGGGCGGTTTTCCCGCGTAAACAGCCCGGCGACCCGTATCACGCCCAGAACGTGGAGGAGCGAATCAACATGCAGAAGTCCCTACACATCGATCCCTCGAAATGCACCAGCTGCCTGCAATGCGAAATGGCCTGTTCGTTCGAGAACTACGGTGTCTTCAACAACTCGCTGTCGCGCATCAAGGTGTTCGACTTCCACCACACCGGCGCCAAGGTTCCCTATACCTGTACGCAGTGCGATGAAGCTTGGTGCATGCACGCCTGTCCGGTCGAGGCGATCAAGCTGGACAAGACCAATGGCGCCAAGGTCGTGTTCGAGGACGTGTGCGTGGGCTGCAAGGTGTGCACGATCGCCTGTCCGTTCGGCACGGTGAATTACGTGGCTGAGACCGGCAAGGTGCAGAAGTGCGATCTGTGCGGCGGCAACCCGGCCTGTGCGGAAGCCTGTCCGACCGGTGCCATCACCTATGTGGACGCCAACTGGACCGGTCTGGACCGCATGCGCCAGTGGGCCGACAAGCTCGGCAACCAGCCCGCCTGATTTTCGGAGGAACACAAAATGGCATGGACCCGCAAAATCCTGCGCGTTAACCTGACCGACCGCACCTGTAAGAGCGAGCCTCTGAACATGCAGTGGGCTCAGGACTATCTCGGCCAGCGTGGTCTGGCGACGAAGTATCTGGTGTCGGAAATCGATCCCAAGGTCGATCCGCTGTCGCCGGACAACAAGATCATCTGGGCGACCGGTCCGCTGACCGGCACCATGGCCTCGACCGGTGGCCGCTATTCGGTCGTCACCAAGGGCCCGCTGACCGGCGCCATCGCCTGTTCGAACTCCGGTGGTTACTTTGGCGCCGAGCTGAAGTTCGCCGGCTGGGACATGGTCATCATCGAAGGCCGCGCGTCGAGCCCGGTCTATCTGTCGATCGAGAACGACAAGGTCGAAATCCGCGACGCGTCCCATCTGTGGGGCAAGACCGTCTGGGAAACCGAAGAGGCGATCAAGGCGGCTCACCAGGATCCGCAGGTGCGCGTGTCCTGTATCGGGCGTACCGGCGAAGCCGGCGTGCTCTATGCAGCTATCGTGAACGACCTGCACCGCGCAGCCGGCCGCTCCGGCGTCGGCGCGGTCGCCGGCTCGAAGAACCTGAAGGCACTCGTGGTGCGTGGCACCCTCGGCGTTGGCAATCTGGCCAACCCGAAGGAATTCATGAAGGTCACCTTCGAGAAGAAGAAGATCCTCAAGGAAAACGCGGTCACCGGTCAGGGCCTGCCGACCTACGGCACCCAGGTGCTGATGAACGTGATCAACGAGATCGGCGCCATGCCGACCCGCAATCACAAGGACGTGCAGTTCGAGGGCGCGCGCAAGATTTCCGCCGAAGCGATGCACGAGCCGCGCGAATCCGACGGCAAGGCACAGCTGGTGAACAACCAGGGCTGTTTCGGCTGCACCATCGCCTGTGGTCGCATTTCGAAGATCGATCAGACCCACTACACCGTGGTGAACAGCCCGAAGTACTGGGGCGCCTCCGGCGGCCTCGAATACGAAGCGGCGTGGTCGCTGGGCTGTGCCAACGGTGTCGATGACATCGAGGCGCTGCAGTACGCCAACATGCTGTGCAACGAAGACGGCTTCGATCCGATTTCCTTTGGCGCCACCATCGGTGCGGTGATGGAACTGTACGAAATGGGTGTGCTCACCAAGGAAGAGATCGGCATCGAGGCACCGTTCGGCTCCGCGCGTGCGCTCACCTTCCTGGCCGAACAGACGGCCCGTGGCGAAGGCTTCGGCAAGATCGTCGGTCTCGGTTCCAAGCGCCTGTGCGAGAAGTACGGCCACCCTGAGCTGTCGATGTCGGTCAAGGGTCAGGAATTCCCGGCCTACGATGCGCGCGGCGTGCAGGGCATGGGCCTGACCTATGCGACTTCGAATCGCGGCGCCTGCCACCTGCGTTCCTACACGATTTCCTCGGAAGTGCTGGGTATCCCGGTCAAGACCGATCCGCACACCACCGAAGGCAAGCCGGCACTGGTCAAGGCCTTCCAGGACGCCACCGCGGTGGTCGATTCGTCCGGCCTGTGCGTGTTCACGACCTTCGCCTGGGCACTGTCGGACATCCAGCCGCAACTGCAGGCTGCCTGCGAAGGCGACTGGTCGATGGAGAAGCTGGACCTGATGGGCGAGCGCATCTGGAACATGGAGCGTCAGTTCAACAACGCCGCCGGCTTCACCCGCAAGGACGACGATCTGCCGCCGCGCCTGAAGAACGAAGCCGCCAAGGTCGGCCCGGCCAAGGGCCTGGTGTCGGGCATCGACAAGATGATTCCCGAGTACTACGAACTGCGCGGCTGGGACACCGAAGGCCGCCCGACGGCGGAGACGGTTGCCCGCCTGGGTCTCTGATCGAAGTCGTCGCATGAACACAGCGCGCCCTCCGGGGCGCGCTGCATTTCAGGAGCATCACTCATGAAGCACGTCATCATCGGCAACGGTCCGGCCGGCGTGGTCGCCGCCGAAGCGATCCGCCGGGCGGATCGCAATGCCGACATCGTCATGATCGGCGACGAACCCGAGCCGCCGTATTCGCGCATGGCCATTCCCTATCTGCTGGTCGGCAACATCCAGGAAAAGGGTACCTGGCTGCGCAAGACCGATGGCCATTTCGCGTCGCTGAACATCAAGGAAGTGCTCGGGCGCGCGAAGTCGGTGGATACCGCCGGTCGCGTCGTCCATATGGAGGACGGCAGCTCCTTCGCCTATGACCGCCTGCTCGTCTGTACCGGTTCGCATCCGCTGAAGCTGCCGGTGCCGGGCATCGATTCGCCGAACGTCCACAGCTGCTGGACATTGGACGACGCGCGCCACATCGCCGCCAAGGCCAAGCGAGGTGCGCGGGTGCTGCAGATCGGCGCCGGTTTCATCGGCTGCATCATCATGGAAGCGCTCGCCTCGCGCGGCGTGAAGCTGGATATCGTTGAAATGGGCGACCGCATGGTGCCGCGCATGATGACGTCCAAGGCAGGCGGCATGATCGCGCGCTGGGTGAAGCAGAAGGGCGTCAATGTGCACACCAGCGCCCGCGTCACTTCGATCCGCCAGAACGGCGACGAGCTGATCGCGACGCTGGGTGACGGCACCGAAGTGGTGGCCGATCTGATCATCGCATCGGCCGGCGTGAAGCCGAACGTGGCCTTCCTGCAAGGCAGCGGCATTGCCTGCGCCACCGGCATCCTGATCGACGAGCGCTGCGAAACCAACATCCCGGGCGTGTTCGCCGCTGGCGACGTGGCTGAGGCGGTTGATTTCTCGACCGGCGAGCGTCTGGTCAATGCGATCCAGCCGAACGCGGTCGACCAGGGTCGTGTCGCGGCGATGAACATGGTGGGCCGGAATACGCGCTCCCAGGGCACGATGGCGATCAACGTGCTCGACACGCTGGGCCTGATCTCGGCTTCCTTCGGACAGTGGTGGGGTGCCGACGGCGGCGATTCGGTTGAGCTCATCGACGAAGAGCGCTTCCGCTACATCAGTCTGCAGTTCAAGGACGACGTGCTGGTGGGCGCGACCTCGATCGGTTTGACCGACCATGTCGGCGTGCTGCGCGGCCTGATCCAGACCCGTACGCCGCTGGGCAGCTGGAAGCAGCGCCTGATGCACGACCCGCTGCGCGTGATGGAGGCCTATCTTTCGATGGCCCAGGCGCAGAGCGCGCCGCCGCTGGCCGAAGCGCTGCACTGAAGATGCGGGTGACGCTGAAGTTGTACGCCTCGCTGTCCGATTTCCTGCCGGACGAGGCGAAGCGCACCAACGAGTGGCCGATGGACGTGCCCGAAGGAACGACGGTTGGCGATATGATCGCGCGCCATCAACTTCCTGCGCGGCTCGTCCATCTGGTTCTCGTGAACGGTCATTTCATTCCTCCTGCCAGCCGCGATGCGCGCGCGCTGGTCGATAACGACGTACTCGCCATCTGGCCGCCGGTGGCGGGCGGATGAGCGCCGCCTTTCCGCTGAAGCCGGAAGAGATCACCGCCGGTCAGGTCGTGCGCGTGATGAGCATAGGGCGCGAAGAGTTCTTCCAGATGCTGCCCGGCGCGGTGGAACTGCCCATCGTCCATCGCGGTGACAGCGTCAGCGGCCGCGGCTGGACAGTATCCGCCGAGGTGCTGCCGGCGCTCCACATTGCGCTGCTGAGCCTGCCTCGCCTGCGGGTGCAGATCGACTTTACGGTTCGCGATGTCGATTTCATGGCCGCCTTCATGGCGCGCTTCGACCGCCATTTCCAGCGCGGCGGCGGCTGAGTCCGGCCAGAATTTCAGGTCGGGCTGGTCGAGAGGGGGCCTCCCGGGTTAATATTCGGCGTGGCGGGTCTCCCCGCATCGTGGCGCGGTGAACCTGGTCAGGTCCGGAAGGAAGCAGCCACAGCTGCTCACCACGAGTGCCGGGGGTCAGGCTCGCCACCCCTCCCTTTTCTGCAGTCCGCACAGCCGTCCTCTTACGCCAGCGTCCAGATGACTTATCAGGTTCTTGCGCGCAAGTGGCGTCCCCGCAGCTTCGAAACCCTGGTCGGTCAGGATCACGTCGTGCGTGCGCTGACGCACGCGCTCGAACAGAAGCGCCTGCATCACGCCTACCTGTTCACCGGCACGCGCGGCGTCGGCAAGACGACGATCTCGCGCATCCTGGCCAAGAGCCTGAACTGCGAAACCGGCATTACCGCGAAGCCCTGTGGCACCTGCGCCGCCTGCACCGAGATCGATGCCGGCCGATTCGTCGACTACGTCGAAATGGACGCCGCGTCGAACCGCAGCGTTGACGACATGGCGGCGCTGCTGGAGAAGGCGGCCTACGCGCCGGCGCGCGGGCGTTACAAGGTCTACATGATCGACGAAGTTCACATGCTGACCGGGCACGCCTTCAACGCGATGCTGAAGACGCTCGAAGAGCCGCCCGAGCACGTGAAATTCATCCTCGCGACCACCGATCCGCAGAAGATTCCGGTGACGGTGCTGAGCCGCTGCCTCCAGTTCAACCTGAAGCAGATGCCGCCGGACGCCATCGTGCGTCATCTGTCGGGCGTGCTCGACGCCGAAGGGGTCGAATACGAACCGGCGGCACTGCGGCCGATCGCCAAGGGCGCCGCCGGTTCCATGCGCGATGCGCTGTCGCTGCTCGATCAGGCCATTGCGCACGGCGCTGGCCGGCTGGTCGAACAGGATGTGCTCGACATGCTGGGCACGGTGGGTGACGAACACCTCTACCTCATTCTCGATGCGCTGCTCGCCGGAGACGGCGCCGCGCTGATGACGCTGACCGCGCAGATGCGCGCGCGCAGCGTTGATTTCGACCAGGCGCTGCGCGAACTGGCGGTGCTGCTGCACCGCGTTGCGGTGGCGCAGAAGGTGCCGGACGCGATCACCGACGAAGGCGAAAAGTCGCGGCTCGAGCCTTACGCCGCAACGATGGACGCCGAATCGGTGCAACTGGCTTACCAGATCGTCGTCCAGGGCTGCAATGATCTGGCGCTGGCGCCGGACGAAGTCACCGGATTCTCGATGACCCTGCTGCGCCTGCTGGCCTTCCGACCGGAGACGCCGCCAGCGCTGGGCACCACGCCGCGCGGCCAGAGCGCGGCGCTGCAGGCGCCCAACCGTGTCGCGCGCACCAGCGCGCCGGTGCCGCCGCCCGTCGCCGCGGCACCCGTCGCCGCGCCGGTGCCGCGTGAAACGCCGCCGACCGCCGCGCCGGCGCCGCTCGTCGACGCGAATCCGGCACCGCCGCCGTGGGAAGACGACGAGCCGGTCAATGTCGCGCCGCCCGCCGCGGCCGCGATGCCGCGCACCAACGCCGACTGGCATGCGCTGGTCGATACGCTGGACGTCGCCGCGCTGAGCAAGCAGCTGGCGCACCAGAGCGAGTGGCTGGCCAGCGAAGGCGAGGCGATCCGCCTGCGCCTGTCGCGCGACATGGCGCACCTGATCACTTCCGGCCAGGACAAGTTGCGCGTCGCGCTGCAGACTCGTCTCGGCGTCAATGTCCGGCTGCATTTCGAGCAGGGCGATCCGGTCGGCCAGACTGTCGCCCAGCGACTGAACGCAGAACAGCGCGCGCGCCGTGAACAGGCGTGTGCGTCGATGAAGAATGACCCCTTCGTGCAGCAGGTGATTGAACAGTTCGGCGCCCGGCTGATCGAAGACTCGATCAAACCCCTTTGAGGACAGCACCATGATGAAAGGTGGCATCGGTGGCCTGATGAAGCAGGCCCAGCAGATGCAGGAAAACATGAAGAAGATGCAGGAGCAGCTGGCCAGCGTCGAAGTCGAGGGCCAGTCGGGTGCCGGCATGGTCAAGGTGCTCATGACCTGCAAGCACGACGTGCGCCGCGTTTCCATCGATCCGTCGGTGATGGACGACCGCGAAATGCTGGAAGACCTGCTCGCGGCCGCCGTCAATGACGCGGTACGTCGCGTCGAGACGACCACCCAGGAAAAGATGGCCGGCTTCACGTCGGGCCTGAACCTGCCGCCGGGCTTCAAGCTGCCGTTCTGAGTCCGGTCCTGCGTCCGTCATGAGTACCGGTGTGCTGGACGAGCTGGTCAGCGCGCTGCGCTGCCTGCCTTCGGTCGGCCCGAAAAGCGCGCAGCGCATGGCCTTCCATCTGCTGCAGCGCGACCGCGGCGGCGCCGACAAGCTGGCGCACGCGCTCGGCAATGCGCTGACGCGGCTGCACAACTGCGCGCGCTGCAACACCTTCACCGAGCTCGAGGTGTGCGAACGCTGCAGCTCGCCGCGCCGCGACGCCAGCCTGCTGTGCGTGGTCGAAACACCGGCCGACATGCTCATGATGGAGCAGACGCACAGCTATGCCGGCCTGTATTTCTGTCTGATGGGGCGCATCGCGCCGCTCGAAGGCGTCGGTCCGAAGGAGCTGCGGCTGGATCGCCTGCTCGAGCGCGCGGCTGATCCCGCCGTGCGCGAGGTCATCCTGGCGACCAATTTCACCAACGAGGGCGAGGCGACCGCGCATTACCTCGGTGAAATGCTGCGCGCACGCGGCCTCGCCGTCAGCCGTATCGCCCGCGGCCTGCCGGTCGGTGGCGAACTGGAACACACCGATATCGGCACCATCGCCCAGGCGCTGTCGGAAAGGCGACCGGCGTGAGCACGCAGGCTCGTCCGCTCGACGGCCTCAAGGTGGTCGAACTGGGTACGCTGATCGCCGGTCCGTTCGCCTCGCGCATCCTGGCCGAGTTCGGCGCCGAGGTGATCAAGGTCGAGTCGCCCGATGGCGGCGATCCGCTGCGCAAGTGGCGGCTGCTTTACGAAGGCACCTCGCTGTGGTGGTTCGTGCAGGCGCGCAACAAGAAGTCGGTCACGCTGAACCTGAAGCACCCGGACGCCATCGCGGTACTGAAGAAGCTGCTGGCCGAGGCCGACGTGCTGGTCGAGAATTTCCGCCCGGGCGTGCTCGACAAGCTCGGTTTGCCGGAAGCCCTGCTCAAGGACATCAACCCGTCGCTGGTCATCGTTCGTCTGTCCGGTTTCGGTCAGACCGGGCCGATGGCGCAGCAGCCCGGTTTCGGCGCCATCGGCGAATCGATGGGCGGGCTGCGCTACATCACCGGTTTTTCCGATCGGCCGCCGGTCAAGGTTGGCATCTCCATCGGCGACTCGATCGCCGCGCTGTGGGGGGTGATCGGTGCGCTGATGGCCTTGCGTCATCGCGACGCCACCGGCGGACGCGGGGCAGGGCAGGGCCAGACCGTCGATGTCGCGCTGTACGAGGCGGTGTTCGCGATGATGGAGAGCATGTTGCCGGAGTTCGACGTGTTCGGTTTCATCCGCGGCCGCACTGGCAACATCATGCCCGGCATCACGCCCTCGAACACCCACACCGCCCGCGACGGCCGTCACATCATCATCGGCGGTAACGGCGACGCCATCTTCCGTCGGCTGATGACCGCGATGGGGCGGCCGGATCTGGCCGATGATCCATCTCTGGCCGACAACGCCGGGCGCGACGCGCGCCGCGACGAAATCTATGCACTGATCGACGCCTGGGTCGCCGAACGCGACGGCGACGAAGTGCTGCGCCTGCTCGGTGAGGCCGACGTGCCGGTCAGCCGGGTCTATTCGATCGAGGACATCGCCGCCGATCCGCAGTATCTGGCGCGCGCGGTGTTCGAAACTGCGCGCCTGCCTGACGGTCGAGAGTTCAAGGCACCAGCGCCGATGCCGCGGCTGTCGGAGACGCCCGGGCGCACCGACTGGATCGGACCCGCGCTGGGGGAACATACAAACGAAGTGCTGTCTGGGCTCGGATACGGCGCCGGGGACATCGCCGCGCTGCGTGCCCGGGGTGCGCTTTGAAATCATCGGAAATCGGCTTCTCTCGCCGCTTCCGCGTTGTTTGCAGTGCAGCAGGGCTTTAAACGGGGCACCGCTTGAGGGTATAATCGCAGGTTGTGCAGAATCAATTGTCTAGACGGGATAAAGCATGAGTGGCAATGAACGGAAAGCGGATTGCGGCCGGCGCAATCTGCTCGTGGCAACAGCCTGTGCTGGCGGTGTGGCCGGGCTCGCGGTGGCAGTGCCTTTTCTCACCAGTCTTTCCCCCTCGGAGCGCGCGAAAGCGGCCGGCGCTCCGGTCGAGGTGGACATCTCCAAACTCGCTCCCGGTGAAATGACCACCGTCGAGTGGCAAGGCAAGCCGGTGTGGATCATGCGCCGTACGCCGACCCAGCTCGAAGCGCTGGCCAAGATCGAGGACAAGCTGGCCGACCCCAAGTCGGAACGCAACCCGTCCGAGTTCACCCCCGAATACGCACGTAACGTGCAGCGCTCGCGTGAAGACCACGCCGACGTGCTGGTCGTTGTCGCCATCTGTACCCACCTCGGCTGTTCGCCCTCGGGTCCCTTCGAGTCGGGCTCCAACGCGCAGCTCGGCGACGTCGCCGGCTTCGTGTGTCCGTGCCACGGTTCGACCTTCGACCTGTCCGGTCGCGTGTTCAAGGCCATGCCGGCCCCGGACAACCTGAAGGTTCCGCCGTACATGTTCCTGTCTGACTCGCGCATCCTGGTCGGCCAGGATTCCAAGGAGGGTTGATCGAATGGCTGGCGAAAAGGTAGTGACCACCACCGGCCTGCTCGGCTGGATAGACGAGCGCTTCCCGCTCACATCGCTCTGGAAGGAACACCTTTCGGAGTACTACGCACCGAAAAATTTCAACTTCTGGTACTTCTTCGGCTCGCTGGCGCTGCTCGTGCTGGTGATCCAGATCGTGACCGGCATCTTCCTGGTCATGCACTTCAAGCCGGATGCGTCGCTGAACGCCTCCGGCGTGCCGGTGGCCTTTGCCAGCGTCGAGTACATCATGCGCGACGTGCCGTGGGGCTGGCTCATCCGCTACATGCACTCGACCGGCGCCTCGGCCTTCTTCGTCGTTGTGTACATGCACATGTTCCGCGGCCTGCTTTACGGTTCCTACCGCAAGCCGCGCGAGCTGGTGTGGATCTTCGGCTGCCTGATCTTCCTGTGCCTGATGGCCGAAGCCTTCATGGGCTACCTGCTGCCCTGGGGCCAGATGTCGTACTGGGGCGCCCAGGTCATCATCAACCTGTTCTCGGCCATCCCGCTGATCGGCAACGACCTGTCGACCTGGCTGCGTGGTGACTTCGTGATCGGTGATGCGACGCTGAACCGCTTCTTCTCCTTCCACGTCATCGCCGTGCCGCTGGTGCTGATCGGCCTCGTCGCCGCCCACATCATCGCACTGCACGAAGTCGGGTCGAACAACCCGGACGGCGTCGAAATCAAGAAGAACAAGGACCCGAAGACTGGCATCCCGCTGGACGGCATCCCCTTCCACCCGTACTACACGGTGAAGGACATCGTCGGCGTCGTGGTCTTCCTGATCTGCTTCTCGGCTGTGGTGTTCTTCGGTCCGGAGTTCGGCGGCTACTTCCTGGAGTACAACAACTTCATCCCGGCTGACCCGATGAAGACGCCGCCGCACATCGCGCCGGTCTGGTACTTCACGCCGTTCTACTCGATCCTGCGTGCCAACACGATCAACTTCTTCTGGGTCGACGCAAAGCTGTGGGGCGTCATCTTCATGGGGCTGTCGGTCATGGTCTTCTTCGCGCTGCCCTGGCTGGACCGTTCGCCGGTCAAGTCGATCCGCTACAAGGGCCCGATCTTCAAGTCGGCTCTGGTGGTGTTCGTGATCGCCTTCCTGATCCTGGGCTACCTCGGCATGCAGGCACCGACGCCGATGGGCACGCTGGTTTCGCAGATCTGCACGGTCATCTACTTCCTGTTCTTCGCGCTGATGCCTTGGTACACCGCGATCGACAAGTGCAAGCCCGAACCCGCGCGCGTGACCGGTCACTGAGAGCCAGAGAACCATGAAACAACTCAAAAAACTGTTTCTCGGCGCGCTGTGCGCGCCCCTGCTGGCGATCGCCAGTTCCGAACCGGTGCACCTCGATCGTGCGCCGACCGAGAAATTCCGTGACGCCATCGCCATCCAGCGCGGCGCCCAGGTTTTCGTCAATTACTGCCTGAACTGCCATTCGGCGTCCTACATGCGCTACAACCGCCTGAAGGATGTCGGCCTGACCGACGAGCAGATCAAGGACAATCTTCTGTTTGCCGCCGACAAGGTCGGTGAGACGATGAAGGTGGCCATGACCCGCGATGACGGCAAGGCGTGGTTCGGCGCAGCGCCGCCCGACCTCACCGTGATTGCGCGCTCGCGCGCCTCGGCCGACGGCAGCGGTGCAGACTGGCTCTATACCTATCTGCGCAGCTTCTATCGCGACGAGAACCGTCCGACCGGCTGGAACAACACCACCTTTGCCAACGTCGGCATGCCGCACGTCCTGTACGAACTGCAGGGCGAGCAGACGGCCAAGCACGTCAAGGTGGCTGACGGTCACGGTGGCGAGAAGGAAGTCATTCAGCTCGAGCTCACCAAGCCGGGCAAGATGAGCAAGTCCGAATACGACTCGATGGTCGGCGATCTCGTCGCCTATCTGGTCTATATGGGCGAACCGGGCGCTGAGAAGCGCCGTCAGACCGGTCTTCTGGTCATCATCGGTCTTTCCGTTCTTCTCGTTCTGAGCTATCTGCTCAAGCGCGAATTCTGGAAAGACATTCACTAATCAATACGCCCGAAAGTCATGCAAGCTCTCGGTCATCGCGAAGCGACCTCATCACGCGTCAGACGCGTGGTGAGGGATGCCGAGTACTCCTGGGGTGTTAACACCATGATGAATCTGTACTCGGGGACTACCGATCCCTTTTCCCATCGTTGCCGGATCGTGCTCTACGAAAAGGGCATGGATTTCCAGGTCATCGATGTCGACCTCTACAACAAGCCGGAAGACATCGCGGTCATCAATCCCTATAACCGCGTGCCGGTTCTGGTCGATCGCGATCTCATCCTGTATGACTCGAACATCATCAACGAGTACATCGACGAGCGCTTTCCGCATCCGCAGCTGATGCCGCCGGATCCGATCATGCGCGCGCGGGCACGCCAGTTGCTGCATACGGTCGAAAACGAGTTGTTCTCGCACATCGAGGCACTCGAGAAGAACGCACGCACGGCCGACAAGTCGCGCACCCACCTGCGCGACCGCCTGACCGAGCTGACGGCGATCTTCGCCAAGCAGAAGTACATGCTGGGCGAGGAATTTTCCATGCTTGACGTGGCCATCGCTCCGTTACTATGGCGCCTTGACCACTACGGTATCGAGCTGCCGAAGTCTGCTGCACCACTGATGAAGTACGCTGAGCGCATCTTCTCCCGTCAAGGGTTCATCGATGCGCTCACGCCGTCCGAAAAGGTGATGCGTCGCTGACCCGCGTCGGCTCTGCGCGAAAGTCTTCATGGACGTCATGAGTTCCGTTTCCACCAAGCCCTACCTGTTGCGCGCACTGTTCGACTGGTGCGCCGACCAGGGGCTGACGCCGTACATCGCGGTCGTTGTCGACGACCGCGCCGGCGTGCCTCGCCAGTATGTGAAGGACGGCCAGATCATCCTGAACATCGGTCGCGAGGCGGTGCACCAGCTGGTGATGGGCAACGAGCTCATCACCTGTTCCGCCCGCTTCGGCGGCGTGGCGCAGGAACTGACGATTCCGGTCGAGTGCGTCGCCGCGATCTACGCGCGCGAAAACGGCCATGGCATGGCGTTCGAAGTGACGCCGGGCCAGCCGGTGCGTGCCGATCTGGCGCCCAACCCGGTCACCGACCGGGTCGAGCATCCGGTGCTGACGACACCGGAAAAGCCGGCGGCGCGACCGCATCTGCGGCGAATCAAGTAGGAAAAAAACCGGCGCAAGCCGGTTTTTTCTTTTCATCTAATTGATTTATAAGCGCAATCTATCTGCCGCGGCCGCTTGCACGCGGCACGAGCCGTCGCGCCCTCGACGCGCTAGAATTGCGCACCTTTGTTTGTGGTCCGCCTGATGAAAACAACCTTTCTCGATTTCGAACAGCCGATCGCCGAGCTCGAAGCCAAGATCGAAGAGCTCCGCTTTGTCCAGGATGACTCCGCTGTCGATATATCCGAGGAAATCACGCGACTCGAAGGCAAGAGTCAGGCGCTGACCAAGGACATCTACGCCAAGCTCACGCCGTGGCAGATCGCCCAGGTGGCGCGCCATCCGCAGCGCCCTTACACGCTCGATTACCTGCGCCTGATGTTCTCCGATTTCCAGGAACTGCACGGTGATCGCGCCTTCGCCGACGACCACGCCATCGTCGGTGGCATCGCCCGCTTCAATGGCCAGTCCTGCATGGTGATCGGCCACCAGAAGGGGCGCGACACGAAGGAAAAGATCCTCCGCAATTTCGGCATGCCGCGCCCCGAGGGTTACCGCAAGGCGCTGCGCCTGATGAAGCTGGCCGAAAAGTTCGGCATTCCGGTGTTCACCTTCGTCGACACGCCGGGCGCCTATCCGGGCATCGACGCCGAGGAACGCGGCCAGTCAGAGGCGATCGGCCACAATCTCTACGCGATGGCCGAACTGCGCGTGCCCATCGTGTCCACCATCATCGGTGAGGGCGGTTCCGGCGGCGCACTGGCGATCGCCGTGGCCGACACGCTGATGATGCTGCAGTACTCCACCTACTCGGTCATCTCGCCCGAGGGCTGTGCCTCCATCCTGTGGAAGAGCGCCGACAAGGCGGCCGATGCAGCCGAGATCATGGGCATCACCGCGTCGCGCCTGAAGACGCTGGGCCTGATCGACAAGGTCGTGAACGAACCGGCGGGCGGCGCCCACCGCGATCACGCGGCCGTGGCGGCATCGCTGAAGCGCGCGCTGGCCGAATCGCTGCGTCAGCTGGCCGACCTGACCCCCACCCAGCTGGTCGAGCGCCGTTTCGAGCGCGTCATGTCCTATGGAAAGTTCAAGGAGCAGGCGGTCGCCTGATCTTTACGCCCGTATCGCCGCCAATACGGCGGCGCATCTGGCCGACGGCGCTCAGCTGCTGATCGGCCTCAGCGGCGGGCTCGATTCAACCGTACTGTTGCACGCACTGGCGGCGGCCCGCGATGTCCATCGCTGGCGGCTGGCGTGCGCGCATGTCCACCACGGTCTGAGCCCGAATGCCGATGCCTGGGCCGATCACTGCGCCGCGCAGGCGGCCGCGCTCGGCATTCCGTTCTCGTTGCACAGGGTGCAGGTCGACACGGCCAGCCCGGACGGACTCGAATGTGCCGCCCGCGACGCCCGTTACCGGGTGCTCAACGCACAGGCGCAGGTCCTTGGTGCCGACGCACTGCTGACCGCGCATCACGCCGACGACCAGGCGGAAACCCTGCTGCACAACATGGTGCGCGGCGCCGGCCTGCTCGGTCTGGCCGGCATGCCGGTGTGGCGCCCGGCGACTCCGGCGCGCCCGGCCCAGTTGCGGCCTCTGCTCGGTCTGGCGCGCGCGGCACTCGAAGCCTGCGCGATCGAACACGGCCTCGCCTGGATAGACGACGAATCGAATGCTGACACCCGCTACGCGCGCAACTACTTGCGGCGCGAGGTGATGCCGCGGCTGAGCGCGCGCTGGCCGCGTGCCGCCGAAACGATGTCCGGCGTCGCGCGCCGGCTGGCCGAGGCGCAGACCTTGCTCGACGGTCTGGCCGACGCCGACGCTGCAGGGCTGGCAACGGCGACAGAATGGGGCACGGCCTGGTCCATCGACGGCCTGCGCGCGCTCGACGACGCGCGCAGCCGCAACCTGTTGCGTCGCCTGCTGCGCGTACACGGCGCTCGCACGGCACCGACCGAAGCGTGGCTGGACGAATGGCTGCGCCAGATCCGCGCCTGGCAGCCGGGCGCCGAATGTCCGGTGGCACACGCCGGCGTCGCCGGCCTCTGTCATCGCGGCCTGCTGTGGCTGATGCCCGATCAGCCACCGCCGGCAGCCGTCGTCTGGCAGGGCGAAACCGACATCGCCTGGGGTACCGGCTGCCTGCGTTTCGAAGCCGTGATCGGGCGCGGGTTTGCGCCATCCGCATTGCCGGTGGGCCAGCTCACGGTACGCGCCCGCCAGCCCAAGGACCGCGTTTGCCGCGGTCCCGGTCGCCCGCGTGCCGGCATCAAGCAGATCGCGCAGGAATGCGGTTTGCCGCCCTGGCTGCGCGATCGCGCCCCCATCCTTGCGGTCGGTCGCGAGGCGCTGTGGATGCCCGGCTGCGAGCCGGCGCCGCCATGGCAGGCCGCGCCCGGCGAATCGGGATGGATGCCCGTGTGGTCGCCGGTCGTGGCGCAGTCGACACCCGGGTGACGTTGTAACGGTTGGTGACATTTCCATGTCGCATGGCGGCCGTATGATCCGGCCATTCCGGACCTTCCCGCCACGGCCCTGATGAGCCCGACCTCCGCAGCATCCAGGCGTGCAGTGCTCGCACGCGTACTTCCGTTCGCCCTCTACATCGTCTTCCTCGTCATCTCCGCGCCGCTGGCCGAGCTGGCGGGCATCGACGTGCGCTGGATGTATGCGCTGCAGATCGCCTGCGTCATCGCCGCTCTGCTGTACTTCCAGCGCGACTACGTGGAACTGCGCGAAGCAGCGCCGCCCGGACCGCTGGCCGGCGCCGCGGGCTGGGTCGCCGCGCTGGTGTCCGGCGCAGTCGTCTGGGCGATCTGGATATGGCTCGACTTCTCGCCCTTCGCCTTCGCGCCGGGCAAGGGCTACCAGCCACTGGACGAGACCGGAGCACTCATCCTGCCCATGGTCGTCATACGCATATTCGGTGCCGCCGCCGTCGTGCCCGTCATGGAAGAACTGTTCTGGCGCTCTTTCGTCCAGCGCTGGCTCGATTCTCCGGATTTCCTTGCCGTGGCCGCGCGTTCGGTCACGCTGCGCAGCATGCTGTTCTGCTCGATCGCCTTCGGCTTCGAGCACGGCCAGTGGGCGGCCGGCATTGTCGCCGGTCTGGCCTACGGTCAGCTTTACCGGGCGAGCGGTCGCCTGTGGCTGCCCATCGTTTCGCACGCGCTGACCAATCTGCTGCTGGGCCTGTGGGTGGTGCACACGGCACAATGGCAGTTCTGGTAGCGCCCGCTCCGCATCAAGGCGGGGCAGGGCATGACCGTTAAAGGAGAACTGTCCTTTGCCCCGTCGCCATGCCACCGTTGCCCGCCCTGACTGCCGTACTGTCCCGCTCGCGCCTGATTGCCTGCCTGCTGCTGGTCTTCATGGCGGCGCAGGCGACCGCGTTCACCTACCAGGGTTATCTGCTCACCGTGCGCACTGAGCTGCAGCAGAAAATGACGGCGCGTTTCGGCGACAAGGCCGGACCGCGCATGGCCGAGCTGGCCGAGGCGCTGAATGCCGCCGGCCGCATCGCCGACGAGGCGGTCCGCGTCGAGCGCATCAATCAGATCGCCAATCGCGCGCGTTACGTGACCGACCCGCAACTCTGGCAGGCGGAGGACTACTGGGCGACGCCGGTGGAATTCGCCGCGCTGGCCGCCGGCGACTGCGAGGACTACTCGCTGGCCAAGTACTTCGCGCTGCGCGAACTGGGCATGCCGGCCGACAAGCTGCGCATCACCTATGTGCGGCTGCTGCGGCAGGGGCGCCTCGAAAACCACATGGTGCTCGCCTACTACCCGGAGCCGGGTGCCGAGCCCTGGGTGCTCGACAATCTCGAAAAGCGCTTCATGCCGGCGCGTGACCGGCCTGATCTGACGCCGGTCTACAGCTTCAATGACGACCGCGTGTGGAAGGTGCAGAGCGGCGGTGACCGCGAATTGGGCTCGCCGCAGCAGCTGCGCAAATGGCGCGAACTGCTCGACCGGGTCGAGGCCGAGGTGCGCGGATGAACAGCCTGCGCCTGCGCCTGCTCGCCGCGCTGCTCGGCGTCGGTGTTGTCGCCTTCGCGGCCGCACTGGCGACCGCGCTGTGGGTGTCGCGCGACCGGGTCGAGGCGCAGATGGCCAGCCAGGCACAGTCGATCGCGCTGTCGCTGACGGTGGCGCTGACCGCTGGCGGCGAACCGGCGTTGCAGAACGCCGAAAGCCTGGTCGAGCCGGTGTTCGACCAGAGCTACCTTCGCCGCATCGAGGTGCGCGATGCCAAGGGCGCAGTGATCGCCGCGCGGCAGGCGCCGGCCCGGCTGGCGGGTGGTGCGCCGCAATGGTTCGCTGACCTGCTGCCGCTGGCGGCCGGCGCGCAGAGTGCCGACATCATGCATGGCTGGCGCATTGCCGGCAGCGTCGTGGTCGAACCGCATCCGCACTGGGCGCAACTGCAGTTGTGGGCGATCGCCGAGACGCTGGCGCTGTGGATGGGCGGCGGTCTGGCGCTGGCCAGCGTGCTCGGCCTGATGGCGCTGCGCTGGGGTCTGCGGCCGCTGCGCCGCGTGCAGCGCTCGGCGGTGGCGGCGGCATCGCGCAAGTTCGTGCCTATCGATGAAACGCGCATGCCGGTCGAACTGCAGCCGCTGGTCGGCGCTTTCAACCGCATGCTCACCGCCATGGCCGGCGCGCTCGAAAGCGAAGCCGGGCGCGCTGCGCAGTTCCGCGACCAGGCACTGGTGGACGAACTGACCGGCCTGCCCAACCGTCGCGGTTTCCGCGCCGCGCTCGAAGCGCGCATCGAAGCCGGTACGCGCAGCGGCTGGCTGGCTTTGTTGCGCGTCGAGGGGCTCGAGGACCTGAACCATCTGTACGGCCGTGAGGCGGTCGATGACCTGCTGACCGAATCGGCCGGCTTCATCGCGGCCATCGATGCGGTCGAACTGTGCGGCCGCGTCGAGGGTGCCTGCTTCGCGCTGCTGTTCGATGCCGACGAATACACGACGCACGACGCGTTGAAAGCACTGCTGGCGCGCCTCAACAGCCTGGCCGCCGCTGCGGGTGCGGGTCAGGCCTACGCCTGGCGCGCCGGTGCGGCCGACTGCGCCGGTGACGGCGACGCTGCGAACTGGCTGGCGGCGGCCGATCGCGCGCTGCATCAGTGGCGCATCGAAAGCGGTGCGGCGCCGGTGCTGGCGCACGCACGTGCCGGCGAAGCCGGTGGCGGCAGCCTGCGCACCCTGGTGCGCGAACTGATCGGCGCCGGGCGCATCGCCTTTGCCGAACAGACCACACGGGCGCTCGATGGCGAACACATCGGTGCGCCGCTGCACGTCGAACTGCGCGCCGCGCTGGACGACGGCCAGCGTCTGATCCGCGCCGCCGAATACATCGCCTACGCCAGCGAAACCCGCGTGTCGGCGGCGCTGGACGGCGCCTGCCTGATGCGTGCGCTGGAACACGCGAAAGCGCGTCGCGACGGCATTGCCACCGTGGTCAATGTCGGTGCAGCGACGCTGACCGACCCCGACATCCAGCGCTGGCTGCGCGGCTACCGGCACGATGCGCGCGTCGGCACGCTGGTGCTCGAATTTCCCGAGTCGGCTCTGCTCGGCGATCCGGACGCCGCCGAGGCCTTTGCCCATCAGGCGCAGGCCAACGGTCTGGCGCTGGGCATCAAGCACTTCGGCCTGCACGCGAATGCATTGACGCTGCTGCGCCGCCTGCGTCCCGCACATGTGAAGTTCTCGGTCACGCTGACGCGCGAAGCGCTGCTGAACCCGGATTCCGGTGCGTATGTGAGTTCGCTGGCCGGCATTGCGTCCGCGCTGTCGATCACACCGATGGCGGTGGCGGTCGAGCACGCGGAAACGCTGACCGGGCTGTACGCGCTGGGCATCCGCGCGGTGCAGGGCGAGGCGGTGTCGGCCGAACAGGTGCCGGCGCCGGGCAGCAGCGGCCGCTGAGCAGCGGCGAACGGTTTCATTCAGTGCAGCGGGGTTCGCGGGTCGTGCGCGAGGCAGGCCGGCGGCACGACCATGTCCAGATGCAGCAGGCGGGCGGGCGCGCCGACGCGTTCGCAGGTACGTTCCGGCCCGCATTCGCGGAAGCCGAACTCGCGGCGGTAGTAGCGCGCGTGGCGCGGGTTGACCTCGATTACGCAGTCGGTGGCGCCGAGTGCGACATGCCCCAGCAGCAGCGCGCGGCGCATCAGTTGCGGTGCGAGATCGTCCGGCAGCGCCCGCTCGCGGTCTACGGCGAAGCGGGTGTATTCGACCAGACGGCGCCCCTGCCGGCGCAGTTCGCCCACATGTTCGGCATAGCCCGCTTCCGCCTGCAGACGCAGCCGCGTGCCGCAGCGCACGGTCAGCGTACCGACCACTTCGCCATCCAGCCGCGCCAGCAAGGTCGTTTCACCCTGCCGGGCGTCGCGCTGCTCGACGCCATAGCCACGCCAGCCGTAGCAGCGTACGACCAGCGCCTCGGCCGCCGCCAGGTCTGCCGCATCGGCCGCAATCGTGAATTCGATGGCGGCTGGCAGCGCAGCCGCAAGTTGCAGCGCCGGCGGTGCGACGGCGTGCAACCGCGGTCGCGGGCGCAGCAGCGGGAAGGGGCGGAAGAGCGCGTCGTTCGCGGCGTCGTGCAGGGTGCGGGGAGACATGGGGAGGCGCCTCGTGTATCGGTGACCGGAGTGCAAACTTCGGCAAAGAGATCCTGTGCCGTGATCTGCTTCCTTGCCGCGTGCGAAGCCTGATCGATGCGGGTTGCAACCAGTTGATGCGGACTTGACGTTTTCATGTCGCCGACGGATGGTCCGGCGATGATCCGCAGCGCGGGACCGAAGCCGTTTGTCTGCAGAGGCCGCATCGCGACCAGAGGTCGCTCCCACAGCGTGTGCGCTCAAGCAGCCGCAGGAGCGGTCTTCAGGCCGCGACGGCAGCGGTGGATGGTGCGTGGCGAGGGCTGGAGATGCCGTCCGCAGCGATACGGGCGGGGGCTGTGACCCTGCTGCGCGAGCGCGCAGCGCCAACGATCAGTGCAACGTGCCCATGCGCGCCACCGCGGCGGCGGTGGCTTCGGCTGACGCGTCGGCGACGTCCATCCAGACGGCACCGTCTTCGCCCAAGCGGGCGGCCAACCCCATGGCGCCCAGCACAGCGACCACCCGCGTGCGCAGCATGTCCAGCTGCAGCGTGCGCGCCTCGCCTTCGCTCGCGTTGGCGCCGGCCAGCAGCGCGGCGATGCGCGGCCATTCGCGACCGAGCAGCGAGGCGTCGATGCCGGCCTTCAGTTCGGGCGCGATATCGGCCACGCTGCGACCGAGACCGGCCAGGTAACCGAGGCTGAAGGCGGTGGTCTGCATCAGCAGCGCCAGTCGCGCCATCGAAATGCCGGCTAGCGCGTCGAGATTGCCGTCGAGCCGGTAGTCGGCCAGCGCCCGTTCGCAGGCAGCCGGCAGTTCTTCCAGCAGGCCGAGCAGATGCGGCAGCAGCAGGTCGGCCGTGGCCGGCAGCGACCACGCGCTGGCACGGTTGGCGCGGTATTCGTCGAACATGCGGGTGACGATGGGCGCGAACTGCGCCGCCAGCGCGTCGGCCGGTGCCGCGGCGACCGGGTCGAGCGTCAGTTGGCCGCGCCACAGTTCGCGGTGCAGCAGATGCACCAGCTGCAGCAACTGGTCGGCGTCGCCGCCCAGCGTCTGTTCCACATAGGGCGCAGCCAGTGTGATCGTGCAGCCGTCCACAGCATCCTCGCGCGCCAGCGGCGGTGCTTCGGTCTGCCCCTGCGCGGGTGTGGCGATGTCGTCGGTCACCACCAGTGCCTTCAGGTGTGATGCATCGAGCGCGCTGTCGCGTGCGTACAGGCGGTCGAGCAGGTCGGCGAGCGTGCTGCGCAGCGTGGCCGCGCCAGCGAGGCGGTCGCCGCGGAGTTCTATCGTGGGCATGGCGGTAAGGCGTTGATTCGTCAGGCCGCGCAGCATAGCGGCGAGCACCGGGCGCGTCCACGCATGGACAGATGCGCGTCGGACCTCGTTCCCGGACGAGGGGCGGGCGCTTCGGTCTCAACTGCCATCGCGAGCAAGCTCGCTCCCACAGACAAGCACGCCCGATTCGTTGCCGAAGACGAATTCCTGTGGGAGCGAGCTTGCTCGCGATAGCGGCGCCGGTTCCGGGAAGGTCGGCGCCGCCGCAGTGTGGAGAACGACGCCGGTGTTGCGCATTCGTCCGCCATTACACCCCTTCAGCGAGGATAATCCGACGCGTCATGACATACGGGCGGTCCGCGATGGCGAACGGGAAGGTGGTCGGATGGTTGGCGGCAGCGGTTGTGGTGGCTGTTTCGGCCGGCGCATGGTGGCAGTTCGGGCGAGCGCCCGAGGCAAGTGTGGCGGCGATCGGCGACGATCCGGGCACACCCTTCGCCGTGATGAACTGCACTGCGCGCAGCCGCGACGAGGGCCCGGTGCTGGCCGTTACCTTCAGCCGGCCGCTCGCCACACGGCAGACGCTGAACGACCTGATGAAGGTGACCGACCTCGGCGAAGCCGACGCTGGCCGCGATGCGGCCGACAAGGTCGCCGGCCACTGGCGCGTCGGTGACAACCCGCGCGTCGCCTTCTTTTCAGGTGTGCTGCCCAAGCGTCGCTACCGCATCGACATCGCCACCGGCGTGGCAGCGCGTTCCGGCGATCAGCTGGCCGGCGCGCACCAGTGTGAAACCATGGTCGAAGACATGCCGCCGGCGCACTTCTTCGCCAGCCGCGGCACCGTGCTGCCGGCCGGCCAGAACGGCGGCCTGCCGGTGGTCACCGTCAATACGCCCGAGGTCGACGTGCAGTTCCTGCGCGTCGAACCGGCGCAGCTGCCGGCTTTCCTCGACAAGGTGTATGGCATCCGCCGCAACGAGACGGCGGAAGAGGGTGAGCCCGGCTATTACGACGAGGAGTACTACGACGGCGGAACGGTAGATCTGCGCGGTCGCACCTCGGGCTGGTATCTCGACCGGCTGAAGGACCTGTCGAAGAGCGTCTATCTCGGCCGCTTCCTGACCGACGACAAGAAGGACCGCCGGCACGTGAGCTTCCTGCCGGTCGAGAACATCAAGGAACTGAAGGAGCCCGGCGTCTACATCGCCGTCATGAGCGCCCCTGGCAGCTTCGCCGGCGACTACCAGACCACCTATTTCTACGTCAGCGACATCGGCCTGCACCTGCACCGCAACGGCGGCCGCATCGACGCCTTCGCCACGTCGCTGAAGTCGGGTACGGCGCTCGACGGCGTCGAATTCGAACTGCTCGACGGCGACGGCAAGCGCGTGGCCACGGTGAAGGGCGACGGCGACGGTCGGGCCAGCTTCGAGGCAGCACCGGCCGATGCGCGGCTGGTGATCGCGCGACGCGGACGCGAACTGTCGGTCGTGTCGCTGGCCGAGGCGGCGCTCGATCTGTCGGAATTCGACACCTCCGGTCTGTTGCCGACCAGTACCAAGCTGTTCGCATACAGTGGCCGCGACCTCTACCGGCCGGGCGAGACTTTCGACGTGTCGGTACTGGCGCGCGACGCCGACGGCCGCGCGATCGAGCCGCTGCCGCTCACCGCGGTGCTGAAGCGGCCGGACGGCCGCACCGTGAGCCAGCGCGTCTGGAAAAGTTCGGGCGAACAGCCGGGCTACTACCGGCAGCCGCTGGCGATACCCGCCGACGCGCAGACCGGCGCCTGGACGCTGGAACTGCGCGCCGACCCGGCGGCGAAGCGGCCCGACGCCGTCATGCGTTTCAAGGTCGAGGAATTCCTGCCCGAGCGGATGAAGCTCGCGCTGAAGTCCGACGAGCGCGTGCTGACCGAAGGCGCACCCTTCGACATTGGCGTGCAGGGCGACTACCTGTTCGGCGCGCCGGCCTCCGGCAACCGCCTGCTCGGCGCGCTCGCCACCGAGCGCCAGCGTTTCGCCTTGGCGCAGAAGAAGCCGGGCTTCATCTTCGGCGACTTTGCCGACGACGCGCTGAAGGGCCGGCGCGAGCTGGAAGAAACGGCGCTCGACGACAGCGGCGCCGCGACCATCGAAGTGCCTTATGACCCGGGCACCGCGCGCTCGCCGCTGCAGCTTCGCGTCAGCCTGAGCCTGCTCGAATCGGCAGGTCGCCCGGTCGTACGTTCGATCGAGCGTGCGTGGTGGCCAGCGCCGGCGCTGATCGCGGTGCGTCCGCTGTTCGACGGCGACGTCGCGCGCGAATCGGCGCTGGCCGAATTCGAGGTCGGCCGCTTCCTGCCTGATGCCGCCTTTGCGCCGATCGACAAGGCCAATGTGCGGCTGTTCAGGGAAGAGCGTCAGTACTACTGGCGCTTCGATGACCAGCGCGGCTGGCATTCCGGCTTCAGCGAGAACGACGAGCTGATCGACAGCCGCAGCGTCGCGCTGAAGACGCAGACCAAGCTCGGCTTCCCGGTCTCCTGGGGGCGCTACCGGCTGGAGATCGACGACCCGCAGACCAAGCTCACGATGCGCTACCGCTTCTACGCCGGCCGGGGCGCGCAGGACAACGAGGCGCTCGGCAACCGGCCGGACCGCGTGCAGGTGCGCCTCGAAGGCGCGCCCTACAAGGCGGGCGACACGGTGAAGGCTCACCTGACGCCGCCGCACGACGGCGAGGCGCTGGTGCTGATCGAAGGCGATCGCGTGCTGTGGGCCAAGCGGGTCAAGGTGAGTGCCGCCGACACCACCATCGAGCTGCCGCTGGACAAGAGCTGGAACCGCCACGACCTCTACGTGTCGGTGCTGGCCTTCCGGCCGGGCAGCGAAGGCAGCCGCGTCACGCCGGCGCGCGCGCTCGGGCTCGCGCACATCCCGCTCGCGCGCGAGGACCGCCGGCTCAAGGTGGCGCTGGACGCGCCGGCCAAGGTCGAGCCGGAAACGAAAACCACGGTGAAGGTGAAGGTCGATGGCGCGACCGGGCAGGCGGCCTGGGTGACGCTGTCGGCGGTGGACCAGGGCATCCTCAACATCACGAAGTTCGCCACGCCCGACCCGCACGGCTACTTCTTCGGCAAGCAGCGCTACGCGCCTGACCTGCTCGACATCTACGGCCGGCTGATCGAGAAGATGGATGGCTCGCGCGGCAAGCTGAAGTGGGGCGGCGACGCCGGCATGCGCGACTCGCAGAGCATGCCGAAGAAGGTGAAGCTGGTCGATCTGTTCTCCGGCCCGGTGAAGCTCGACGACAAGGGCGAGGCGACGATCACGCTGACGCTGCCGGACTTCAACGGCAGCCTGCGCCTGATGGCGGTCGCCTCGACCCCCGAGCGCTACGGACACGGCGAGCGCGAACTGACTGTGGCGGCACCCATCGTCGCCGAACTGTCGACGCCGCGCTTCATCGCGCCGGGCGACAGCGCGAAGGTCGCGCTCGAAGTGACCAATCTGACCGAGTCACCGCAGCAGATCCGCCTCACGCTGTCGGCTGAGTCGCCTGCGCGCATCGCCGACGGCGCGCGCACGCTGACGCTGGTGCCGAAGCAGCGGGAGACGCTGCGTTTCGACGCCGAGGCGGTCGAGGCGGAAGGGCTGGCGCGGCTGAAGCTGGTGCTCGACGCCAATGGCGGTGCCAAGCCCATCCACATCGAGCGCGAAGCCGCGCTGCAGGTGACGCCGCCGGTCGCACTCGAACGCAGCGTGCTGCGCATGAAGGTCGAGCCGGGCGCGCGCCAGGCCATCGACGCCGCGCTGCTCGATAGATTCTGGCCGGCATCGGCGACGCTGAACGTCAGCGCCTCGTCCAGCCCGCCGCTGAACATCCGCGAGAGCGTGCGCGGCCTGCTGCGCTATCCCTATGGCTGCGCCGAACAGACGGTCAGTTCGGCCTGGCCGCACGTCATCATCGACGACGCTTACGCGAAGGAACTGGGCCTGAAGCAGTACTCGCGTGCGGAACGCGCAACCATGGTCGAGGGCGCCATCGGCCGGCTGGCCGGCATGCAGGGCGCGTCGGGCGGCATGACGATGTGGGGTGGCGGCGAGTACGAATACTGGATCAGCGCCTATGTCGCCGGTTTCCTGATCGACGCCAAGGCGGGCGGTTTCACCGTGCCCGAGGCCTTCCAGAAGAAACTGGGCGACTGGATGCTGAAGGAGTTCCAGCTCGCGCCGTCGCAGATGCCGCGGCTGCCGGCGCAAGCAGGCAACCAGCCCGGCCAGATGGACCTCGTGCGCGGTGCCCACCTGCGCTTCGCTAACGCGGCCCACCTCGGCTATGTGCTGGCGCGCGAACAGCGCGCGCCGCTGGCCACGCTGCGTCTGCTGCACGACGAGCATCGGCAACTGGCGAAGTCGCCGCTGGCGCTGGCCCACCTTGGTCTGGCGCTGAAGCTGATGGGCGACGAGGCACGTTCGCGCGTCGCGCTCGACGAAGCGCTGACCAAGCCCTACGGACTGCGCGGCAACGACGCCGAGTACGAGTGGCTGGGCGACTACGGCAGTCCGCTGCGCGACCGCGCCACGCTGTACGCGCTGCTCGCCCGCCACGAGGTGAAGCTCGACCGCGCCGCCAACCTGCTGTTCGAGCTGTCGAACGACACCGCGAAGCGGCGCTGGCTGTCCACGCAGGAGCAGATCTCGCTGGTGATGGCAGGCCGCGCCGCCGGTCTGGGCGCAGGCAAACCGTGGTCGGCCGCGGTGGAAGGCGGTGGTGACTTCAAGGGCGACAAGCCCGCGCTGCTCCCCGTCGACGCGGCGGCGGCGCGCAAGGGCGCGGCGATCAGCAACACCGGCGACGCGCCGCTCTATGTCGAGATCGAAGGCGCCGGCTATCCGAAGATCGCGCCGCCGGTCGACAACGGACTGGGCACAGCGCAGCGCACGCTGTTCGAGGCCGACGGCCGTCCCTGGAGCGGCCGCGCGCTGAAGGTGGGCGAGCTGATGCTGGTGCGGGTCGAGGTCAGGCCGACCCGACGCGCCGACGACGCGCTGCTGGTCGACCGCCTGCCGGCCGGTCTGGAAATAGAGAATCAGAACCTGTCGCAGGGACCGCAGGCGACCGAATTCACGCTGCAACTGCCGGGCGGCCAGTCGCTGCGCGTGATGGACACGCTGATGGACAACCGGGTGAAGCACCGCGAATACCGCGACGACCGCTTCGTCGCCGCGGTGAAACTCGATTCGGCGCCGATGAACCTCGTGTACATGGTGCGGGTCGTCACCCCGGGCCGCTATACGGTGCCCGGCACCTTCGTCGAGGACATGTACCGGCCGGAACTGCGCATCGTCGGTGAACGCGGCGCGATGCTGGACGTTATAGACGGCGGACCGGCCCGCAAATGAGTGCGGCCGGCAACGGGAGGAAGGGCATCATGATGCGAATGCGTTCGGTACATCGGGTGACTGTGGCCGCCCTGATCGGCATGCTGGCGGGTGCGTCGCCGGTGTGGGCGGACAGCCGTGCCGACTTCGACGCCTGGTCGGCGTCGGCGCGCAAGCAGTGCGACGCCGAGGCCCGCAAGGGCGGACGACTGGACGGCGTACTGTTCCATCGCTGCATGGTCGACGCGCACGAGGGTGGCGGCTGGGTCGCGCAGGAGCGCATCGAGCGCTGTCGCGAAAAATCCGGCGCCTTCTGGGGCAACCGTGAAGGCGAGAGCGACGAGTCGCTGTGGAACTGCCTGGCCCGCGAAGGCAAACGTCACGCCGACAGCGGTGGCGTGTCCGCCGCGACTGGTGCCGCCGCGCTGCAGGGCCACGATTCGCCTGAACGCGCCAAGGCGCGCCGGCCGGCCTGCGAGGACTGGGCGCGAGACAACCTGGAACCCGGCGCCTCGCATCTCGACTACATCGCGCGCTGCATGTACTCGACCGGCTCGCCTGCCGCGGTGGGCGCGACGATGAGACGTGGTGGCACGAATGACGCGGTGGGTCAGGACGCTCCCGCGCTGCCGGGTGCCGCCGTCGGCGACAACCCGGTGCGTGCGAAGAACCGTGCCTGGTGCGCCCAGCAAAACGCAGGCGGTGATCGTACCGGTCTGCTGCGCTATGACTGCAGTTGCGTCGACAGCAGCACGGCGATGCAGCAGCGCACCAAGAAGCTGGACGATGCGGCGATCGCCGCTCGCAAGTTCGACCTGAGCACATGCGTCGATCGCAGCGCGACCGCCGAGCGCGTGGTGGCCGACATGGGCGGCCGCACCCTTGGCAGCCTGTTCGACAGCGACGACGACATCCGCGCGCGAGAAACCTGCTATCGCCGAGCGATCGGCAAGGACATCAAGGCGGCCGATCTGGCCGACGACGCGCGGCTGCGCAACGCCTTGATGCGGGTCTGCAAGTAGGCGGCCTGCTTCGCGCGTATTCCCCGCGGGAGCGGCCTTCGCCGCGACAGGGCCGTGGCATTCCGCCCGCGTCGATACAGACGGGTTGTTGGGATCAGAAGACCCCTCCCACAGACTTCTCGCTCCGGCCGCAGATAGGGCGCACAGCCCGTGGGAGCGGCCTTGGCCGCGATGCGGCGGGTGATGCCACGGCGCCTGTATTGATTCTCAGGCGCCGCCGAAGTAATGCCGCATTGCCTCGTCCGAGGTCTGGGTGTTCAGTTCATTCACCTGCATCGGCATCATCACGCTGCCGCTGGACCACATGTAGTGTTTGCGGAACCACTCGCGCAGTTCGGGTGAGCATTTTTCCATCGGGCCGTCGCGGCCTGCTTCGATCAGGTAGTGCAGAACGCGGTCGGCGCCCGGCGTGTCGCGGGTGACCATGCGGTGCTTTTCCAGCGGGTGGAACAGCCGGCCGACGTCGTAGGCGGTGACCGTTGCCGGCAACTCGGTCAGGCGCCGGTCCAGTCGATCAAGCGCGCTCTCCCATGCCGGATCGAGGCGGAAGCGCTGCTTCACGCTCGCCACCCAGGCGCGCAGCAGGCGCACATAGTCGTGTTCTGTCGCTCGTTCACCGTTCATTGATGTTGTCCTTCGTCGGCATACGGAACTGTTGTGCTATCGGCATCGGCCCGGCCGGCTTGAGAATGCGCATGGGTGGCCGTTATCGGATGGACGCAGCCCATGCACTCATCGCCCCCGAATGCCGATACCCGACTTCCTGACTGAAATCTTCGCCACCCAGCCACCGCTCGCCCGCGCGCTGTGGGCGGCCGTCGCGCTCGCATTGCTGATTGCTGCCCTGGCCGTGCTGCGGCTGGAGCGACGCATGTTCGCGGCGCGCGGCAAGGGCGCGTCGTGGTGGGTGGTGCGGCTGGCTTCGCTGCCGGCGCTGGCGGTCGTCGTAGCGGCAGTGCTCGGGCCGGCGCGCGCGGTGTCCGGCATGGAGGGGCTGGCGGTGTTCTACCTGCTGCTGCTCGTCGTCGCGCCGCTGCTGTGGTTTGGCATGCATCTGCTGGCCGGCTGGCTCGCCTCGCCGCGCTTGTCGCGCGGCGAATCGGCGTGGATCGCCGGCAGCGGCCTGATGCTGCTGCTGTGTCCGCCGGCGGTATTCACCGCGCTGCAGACGCCGGTATTCATGATTTCGCGCCAGTTCGACGCCGCCGCCCGCGCCTCGCGTCCCGAAATGCCGTTGCCGCATCGCGCCGACGCGGCCCAGCGCTTCCGTCTGGGTGACGCAGGAGTGCTCTCTGCACAGTCGCTGATCGCGCCGCCCGGCGTGCAGGTCGAGCGCATCGAGGCCCTGCACGGCGGGCTGTGGGCCGACACCGCCACGCAGATGCATCCCTGGCTGTGCCGCAACGGCGACGACCTGCATCTGGCCTGGGCCGACGGCAGCGAACCGCCGCCGCTGCGCATCTACTGGCGCGACACGGCGGGCAAGGCGTGGCAGAGCGGTGTCAAGGTCGCACCCGCCGCTGCGCCGGCGCAGGATTTCGTTGTCGCCTGGCGCAACGACGGCTTCGACCTGCCGGTGCCGCTGTCGCGCGACCTCGTGCAGCCGGGCTGGCTGGCCGACGGACGACTGCATTACCGCAGCCTGAACGGCGTGCTGCAGCCCGGTGAGAGCGCGCGCGACGACTGCGTCATGCGCGGATACAGGCGTGTAGCCGTCGACACCGAGGGGCCGGTGGCCGCCGTGCTGCTGCGCATCCATCGCCAACCACCGGCCGGCACCATCGAGCACCTGCTCGTCCGTCCCTGAGGGGGCGCCGACCTTCGTCCGCGCGGGGACGCTGCCACGCATGACGGCGGCAAATTGCCTGCCTGGAGGCGGGTACTCCCGGCCTACCATCCCTTCGGCATCGATGACGGAGATGGATGAATGATCAGGAAGTACGGAATGCGCCGGTACGCCGGCCATCTGCTGGCCACGCTGACGCTGGTGACGACCGCCGCGTATGGCGAGGGCGGCAACACCGGCTGGCCGTTGCATGGCAACGACACCGGCGGTCAGCGGTACGCGCGGCTGGAGCAGATCAACCGCGACAACGTGGCGACGCTCGAACCGGCCTGGACCTGGCGCAGCGGCGTCAAGGCGACCTTCCAGGCCACGCCCATCGTGGTTGGCGACACGCTGTATGTGTCGCTGCCCTTCAGCCACGTTGCTGCGCTCGACGCACGCAGCGGTCGCGAGCTATGGCGTTACGAGCACCCGCGTGCGGCCGGCAGGCTGTGCTGCGGTCCGGCCAATCGCGGCGTGGCAGTGCGCAACGGCCGCGTCTTCGTCGGCACCGTCGACGCCCGCCTGATCGCGCTCGACGCGCGCACGGGCCAGCCGCTGTGGAACGTGGCGGTGGCCGACGCAGCGCCGGTGACCGAGCAGGCGGCGCAGCTGCCGGACAGCGACCCGCTGAGCCGGCGCGAAACCCAGGGCTCGACCGGTGTCGGCATCGCGATGGCGCCGCAGGTGGCCGGCGATCTGGTTATCGTCGGCATCACCGGTGTCGGCTACGGCCTGCACCCGGAGAACGCGGTGGTCGGGCTGCCGGGGCAGTACGGGCGGCCCGGCGTGCTGGCTGCCTTCGACGCCGCCAGCGGTCGGCGCGTGTGGCAGTTCGAGGTGACCGGCCCTGGCTGGGAGGGTGATTTCGTCGCCCATACACCGGACGGCCTGGATCTGGGCCGCGACCTGCCGGCCGAACGCGCGGCGCTCGCCCGCGAGGGCGGGGCCTGGCGCCACGGCGGCGGCTCGCTGTGGGCGACGCCGGCCATCGACGCCGAACGCGGGCTGATCTTCTTCGGCACCGGCAACCCCTCGCCGCAGATGGCCGACGGTTCACGCCCTGGCGACAACCTCTACACCGCTTCGCTGGTCGCGCTCGACCTGCGCACCGGTCGCCGCGTCTGGCACCACCAGCAGGTGCCGCACGACCGTTGGGGCTATGACGTCGCCAGCCCGCCGGTGCTGTTCGAGCTGCAGCGGGGCGGCGAGCGCATCCCGGCGCTGGCGCAGCCGAGCAAGCTGGGCTGGGTCTACGTACACGACCGGCGCGACGGTCGACTGCTGTTCCGTTCCGAAGCCTTCGTGCCGCAGCAGAACCTGTTTGCCGCGCCCAGCGCCGAGGGTGTGGTGATCGCGCCGGGCATCGCCGGCGGCGCCAGCTGGTCGCCCTCGGCGCTCGACCCGCAGCAGGCGCTGCTGTTCGTGCCCGGCATCCACCTGCCGACCCGCTACACGGTGCGCGAGGCCGAGCGCCCGGACGGCAGCCGCTTCCATTACGTGGTCAGCGAGCCGGAAGGCCCGCGTGGCGGCGTGCTGGCGGCCGTGGACCTCGCGCACGAGGGACGGCTGCGCTGGCAGGTGAAGCTGGATCAACCCATGGTCGGTGGTGTGCTGTCGACGGCCGGCGGGCTGCTTTTCACCGGCATCGGCGAGCGCAGCTTCGCTGCCTTCGACAGCGGCAGCGGCATGCGGCTGTGGTCCTGGCAGGTGGACGCCGGCGTCAATGCGCCGCCGGTCAGCTACGCGATCGACGGTCGCCAGTACGTCGCGGTGGCTGCCGGCGGCAACGCACTGTTCGGCTTCCCGCAGGGCGATGCGCTGCACGTGTTCGCGCTGCCGCAGCCGGCTGTCGCAAGCGGGACCGGCCCCCGCTGAGCGACCCGCGCCGATATCGGTTAGATTGCGGGCCTCGACCGCCGGTGCGCCGGCACCCCACGCCCGCAATGAAAGCCCTCGCCACCATCGCCAACGGCCTCGACGCCCGCATGCTGCGCGACGTGCTCGCCCTGGAAGGGCTGCACGTCAAGCTCGCCGCAGCCAGCGCTGACGCGCGGCAGGGCGGGGCGGTCACGCTGCTGATCGAGGACGACGAGTTCGCGCGCGGTCAGGCGCTGCTCGCGCGCTGGATGGCGGAGCACCCGGCACCCGCGCCGGATTCCGCGCCGCCCGCATCGCCCCCGCAATCTGAATGAAGTCAGTCAGCGCGGCATGGCGGCGGCGCGTCGTCGCCGGCATCCTGCTGTTGCTGGCCGCACTGTGGCTGTTCGACCGGATTTTTCCGCCGCCGCTGCCGTCCGGTAACGATGGCTTCATCGTGCTGGCCCGCGACGGCAGCCCGCTGCGCGCCTGGCCCGGCAGCGACGGCGCCTGGCGCTATCCGGTCACGCCGGCCGAGGTGTCGCCGCGCTACATCGACGCGCTGCTGGGTTACGAAGACCGCTGGTTCCGCTGGCACCCGGGCGTCAATCCGGCCTCGCTCGCGCGCGCCGCGTGGCAGTGGGCCACGACCGGCCGCATCGTGTCCGGCGGCTCGACGCTCACCATGCAGGTCGCGCGCATCCTCGAACCGGTGCCGCGCACGCCAGCGGGCAAGCTGCGCCAGATCGTGCGTGCGCTGCAGCTGGAATGGCGGCTGTCCAAGGACGACATCCTGACGCTCTACCTCAATCACGCGCCGATGGGTGGCATCGTCGAAGGGGTGGAGATGGCCAGCCGTGCCTATCTGGGCAAGCCGTCGCGCGATCTCAGTCACGCCGAAGCGGCGCTGCTCGCGACGCTGCCGCGCGCGCCCAGCCGGCTGCGACCGGACCGCGCACCCGAGGCGGCCAGGTCTGCGCGTGACCGCGTGCTGGCGCGGCTGGAGCGCTTCGGCATCTGGTCGCCCGAAGTGGTGGCCGATGCGCGCATCGAGCCGGTGATCGCCCAGAAGCTGCAGGGCGCCTGGCTGGCGCCGCTGGCCGCCGAGCGCCTGCGCAGTCGCGCGCGCAAGGCCGGCGCCGCCGGCCTCACCCGGGTCGCCAGCACGCTGGACCGCGAACTGCAGACCACGGTCGAGCGCCTGCTGGCCGACCGCGCCAGCGTGCTGCCGCCGCGCGTGTCCATCGCTGCGCTGGTGCTGGATGCGGCGACGTTGGAGGTGCGCGCCTACGCCGGCTCGGCCGATTTCAGCGACAACGCGCGCGGCGCTCACGTCGACATGGTGCGTGGCGTGCGCTCGCCCGGCTCGGCGCTCAAGCCCTTCATGTACGCGATGGCGCTGGACGACGGCCTCATCCATTCCGAAAGCCTGCTGATCGACGCGCCGCAGGCCTTCGGCGGCTACCAGCCTGGCAACTTCCAGGCGGACTTTTCTGGGCCGGTCAGCGTGTCCGAGGCACTGCAGCGATCGCTCAACGTGCCGGCGGTCGACCTGCTGGAGCAGATCGGCCCGGCGCGTTTCGCCACCCGGCTGACGGAGGGCGGCATCAAGCCGCGCATCGCCACCGGCGAACAGCCCAACCTCAGCCTCATCCTCGGCGGCGCCGGCGTCACGCTGGAAGAACTGGTCGGTGGTTACCGTGCGCTCGCCGCCGGCGGTCTGGCCGGCAGGCCGCGGCTGACGCCGGGCGCACCGGTCGAGGAAACGCGGCTGATGAGCGAAGGCGCGGCCTGGATCATCCGCGACATCCTGGAAGGTGGCGGCCACCCCGACCGGCCCTTCGTCGAGGGCGGTGGCGCTGCGCCGCTGGCCTGGAAAACCGGCACCAGCTTCGGTTTCCGCGACGCCTGGGCGGTCGGCGTGTCCGGCCGCTACACGCTGGGCGTGTGGCTGGGCCGACCGGACGGCACGCCTAACCCCGGCTTTTTCGGCGCCAATGTCGCCGCGCCGCTGCTGAAGGACATCGCAGCCGCACTGCCGCGCCAGGGCATCCCGTCCCGTGAGCGGCCGGCCACGGTGCAGCCGGTCGACATCTGCTGGCCCTTGGGCACGGCCGCTGCCGACACCCCCGCGCCGCTGTGCCACCGCCGCCGCGCCGCCTGGTCACTGGCCGGTGCCGTGCCGCCCACCCGCCCGGACCGAATCGACGGCAGCAGCCTGCGCCTGACCGTATGGATAGATCCGGCCACGGGCATGCGTACCGTATCCGGCTGCGGCCACGGTCAGCCGCGCGACACCGCACGCTGGCCCACGCTGCTGCAACCCTGGCTGGCCGGCTGGCTGCCTGCCGACCAGCGCATCCCCGACTGGCAGCCCGGCTGCGCCCCGACCGGCGGCACGCCTGCCGCCACGTTGCGCATCGTCGGTCTGAACGAAGCCAGCCGCCTGCGCCCGGCCCCGCACCAGCGCCACGTGTCGCTGCAACTTGCCGTGCGCGGCGCGCAGGGGCCGGTGTACTGGCTGCTGGACGGGAAGAGGGTGATGCCGGACGCTGGCGGCAAGCTGCTGCTGAACGAGGCGGGTGCGCACCGGCTGACCGTGCTGGACGAAGCGGGGCGGCATCACAGCGTCCGCTTCACGGTTGACGCGCCGCCGGGGATCTAGCCGGAACGAAGGAGCGCTTCCGCCGACGGCGGGCGGCGTGGCTCCTGCTCGTGCGGGCGTCCGGCAGTGTTCCGTTCCTGACATTCCAACGGGCAAGGTCTGCGCGTACGGTGACGATGTGGTCCGATTCGGCGATGCCGCGCCGTGTCGCCTTGACCCGCGCGCTGGACGTCGCGAGCATGCAGTGCTCGGACGCGGTCACGCTGCGCTGACCGCCCATCGTTCTTCGCGCCACCGACTCTACCCATCGGCCGCCTCGCCTTTCGTTTCAACCTCCCATCCAATCAAGGAATAGCCATGACTCAAATCGTCGTCGATCACAACCCGACCGAAGAGAAGCTGAAGGAGCTGGGCGTGTCCAGCTGGTCGATCTGGGAAAAGGAAGTATCGAAGTTCCCGCTCGACTTCTCGATGACCGAAAGCGCCTACCTGCTCGAAGGCGAGATCCACGTGACGCCGCAGGGCGGCGACAAGGTGGTGATCAAGGCCGGCGACTTCGTCGTGTTTCCGAAGGGCATGAAGTCGATGTGGGAAGTGGTGAAGCCGCTGCGCAAGCACTACAAGCACAGCTGAGCGCACTCGCTGCCATGACGAAAGGGCCTTGATGTTTCAAGGCCCTTTTTGTTTTGAAGGTGATTGGCTCCCGTGTGGTGGCGAAGTGCCACATAGTTGTCAGGTGACGTGGATCGTTCAGGCGGATGATGCACTCATGTCCTGAACGCGGAGGGCGAGCCCGCGAATGCATCCGCTTGCGTCGCCCGCGTGTAGAGGATGGAACGAGGCCGGTTGCTGTGCCGGTCAGCCCGCAGGCTTGGCCTGTGCCGTCGTCCGCCAGGGAGAACGGATTGAATCCATCGCTCGACGTCACGATGTCCTCCGTTGCCACGCGCGATTTCGCTTTTGTGGCGCTGCCGGCGGACGACAGCTTCCGCTCCTTCGATCTGCTGGCCGACCTGGCGCGCGATCTGCGGCCGGGGGTGATCTTTCCCGTCTGTTTCGATGCGCTGCTGTGTGTACGTCAGACGCTGCGCACGCCCGAGGTGACGACGCCGCATCTGGCCGCTGCAGCGCGCGTCGATCCACTGCTGTGCGCACGGCTGTTGCGGCGCGCCAACCGTGGGCGGCGCGCCGAGCCGGTCACCGGCGTGCGCGATGCGCTGGCTAGGCTGGGCGCGGACCGGGCGCAGCGCGTGGCGCGTGCGGTGTCCTGTGGGCAGATCGGCTGTGCGCGCCAGCTTTCGCACGTCGATGAGATGTCGCGCCGGCTGTGGCTGCACACGCTGCGCACTGCCGCCGGTGCCTATGTGCTGGCGCGCCGGCTGACCTCGCTCGATCCGGACGAGGCGATGACGGCCGGGCTGCTGCACGACATCGGCGCCTTCTATCTGCTGGATCGTCTGGCGCGGCGTCCGTCGGCGGCGCTCGATGTGCAGGACATGAGCACTCTCATCCTGGAGTGGCACGAAAGCGTGGGCGAATCGCTGCTGCAGTCGCTCGGCGTGCCCGAGGTGCTGATCGAGGCGATGCGCGACCACGAACAGCCGCGCGCCCGCACCGGCATGCCGCGCACGCTGTCGGATCTGGTGTTCAGCGCAAACGTGCTGGCGGGCGGCGCGACCGAGTTGTACGACGATCCCGTGTGTCACGTGAGTCAGCGCCCGGCGCCGACACGCGAGCGATTCGCCGGGCTGTTGCCGGAGATCGAACAGGTATTCGCCGCGCTGCGGCGCGGGGCGATGCAGGGGTAGGGCGGGTTTCTTCCGTGTGAGGGGCCTTGGCCGCGATGCTGCGGATGCGGGCCGCACGCTTCGCTTCAGGCTGCAATCGCGAGCAAGCTCGCTCCCACACAACCCCGGCCACGGCAGCGATCAGGGAGCGTTTCTTGTGGGAGCGGCCTTGGCCGCGATGCGGCCGTCGCTGTCCGCGGGCTTCGATGCTGGCCGCTGTCGGGGTCAGAAGACCCCTCCCACAGAAGCCCGGCCGCGGCAGCGATCAGGGAGCGTTTCTTGTGAGAGCGGCCTTAGCCGCGATGCGGCCGTCGCTGTCCGCAGGCTTCGATGCTGGCCGCTGTCGGGGTCAGAAGACCCCTCCCAAAGAAACCCCGCTCCGGCCGCAGGTCGGGCGCGATAACTGTGGGAGCGGCCTTGGCCGCGATGCGGCCGTCGCTGTTCGCAGGCTTCGATGCAGGTCGCTGTCGGGGTCAGAAGACCCCTCCCACAGAAGCCCGGCTCCGGCCGCAGGTCGGGCGTGATCCTTGTGGGAGCGGCCTTGGCCGCGATGCGGCCGTCGCTGTCCGCAGGCTTCGATGCAGGTCGCTGTCGGGGTCAGAAGACCCCTCCCACAGAAGCCCGGCACTGGCTCAGCCCGCGAATCGGGCACCCCTTGTGTGAGCGGCCTTGGCCGCGACAGGGCGGTGGCAGGCCACCAGCTTCGATGCTGATCAAGAAAAAAGGCCCGCCCCGCGGATGCGGAGGCGGGCCTTTTTCATGCCGGCCGGACGACTTCAGACGAGGTCGTAGCGGTCGGCGTTCATCACCTTGGTCCAGGCGGCGACGAAGTCGCGGACGAACTTCTCCCTGTTGTCGTCCTGCGCATAGACCTCGGCGTAGGCGCGCAGGATGGAGTTCGAACCGAACACCAGATCGAGGCGGGTGGCCGTCCATTTCACCTGACCGCTCTTGCGGTCGACGATCTCGTAAAGATTGCTGCCGGCCGGCTTCCAGCGGTAGCTCATGTCGGTCAGATTGACGAAGAAGTCGTTCGTCAGCGTGCCGACGCGGTCGGTGAATACGCCGTGCGGGCTGCCGCCGTGATTGGCGCCCAGCACGCGCAGACCGCCGATCAGTGCGGTCATTTCCGGGGCGGTGAGGCCCATGAGCTGGGTGCGGTCGAGCAGCAGTTCTTCCGGCTTCACCACGTAGTCGCGCGGTTGCCAGTTGCGGTAGCCATCGGCGGCCGGCTCCAGCACTTCGAAGGATTCGACGTCGGTCTGCGCCTGCGTGGCGTCGCCGCGGCCCGGCGCGAAGGGCACGTCGACCTTGATGCCGGCCGCCTTGATCGCCAGTTCGACACCGACGTTGCCGGCCAGCACGATGACGTCGGCGACGCTGGCGCCGGTGTCGGAGGCGATGCGTTCGTACACCGGCAGTACCCGGGCCAGGCGGGCCGGTTCATTGGCTTCCCAGTCCTTCTGCGGCGCGAGGCGGATGCGGGCGCCGTTGGCACCGCCGCGGAAATCGGAGCCGCGGAAGGTGCGCGCGCTGTCCCAGGCGGTGGCGACCATGTCGCCGATGCTCAGGCCGGCGGCGGCGATCCTCGCCTTCACTGCGGCCACGTCGTAGTCGGTGCGACCGGCGGGCACCGGGTCCTGCCAGATCAGGTCTTCGGACGGCACCTGCGGGCCGATGTAGCGCGCCTTCGGCCCCATGTCGCGGTGGGTGAGCTTGAACCAGGCGCGGGCGAACACTTCGCTGAAGTAGGCCGGGTCGGCGTGGAAGCGCTCGGAAATCTTCCGGTAGGCCGGGTCCATCTTCATCGCCATGTCGGCGTCGGTCATGATGGGGTTGTGACGCACCGTGGGGTTCTCGGCGTCGACCGGCTTGTCCTCTTCGCGGATGCCCACCGGCTCCCACTGCCAGGCGCCGGCCGGGCTCTTCTTCAGTTCCCACTCATAGCCGAGCAACAACTTGAAGTAGCCGTCGTCCCACTTGGTCGGGTTCGTGGTCCAGGCGCCTTCGAGGCCGCTGGTGACCGCCTGGTTGCCGACGCCGCGCGTACTGTGGTTCATCCAGCCGAAACCCTGTTCCTCGATCGGCGCGCCTTCGGGTGCGGGGCCGAGCAGCGCCGCGTCACCGTTGCCGTGCGCCTTGCCGACCGTGTGGCCACCGGCGGTCAGCGCCACGGTTTCCTCGTCGTCCATCGCCATGCGGGCGAAGGTGACGCGCACGTCGTGGGCGGTCTTCAACGGGTCGGGTTGGCCGTCCACGCCTTCCGGGTTCACGTAGATCAGGCCCATCATCACCGCGGCCAGCGGGTTGTCGAGGTCACGCTCGCCCGAATAGCGGCTGTGCGGGTTGTCCGACTTGGCCAGCCATTCCTTTTCCGAGCCCCAGTAGATGTCCTTTTCCGGGTGCCAGATGTCCTCGCGACCGAAGGCGAAGCCATAGGTCTTGAGGCCCATCGACTCGTAGGCCACGGTGCCTGCATACAGAATGAGGTCGGCCCAGGACAGCTTGTTGCCGTACTTCTTCTTGATCGGCCACAGCAGGCGGCGGGCCTTGTCGAGGTTGCCGTTGTCAGGCCAGGAATTGAGCGGAGCGAAGCGCTGGTTGCCGGTGCCGCCGCCGCCGCGGCCATCGGCGGTGCGATAGGTGCCGGCCGCGTGCCAGGCCATGCGTATCATCAGGCCGCCGTAGTGACCCCAGTCGGCCGGCCACCAGTCCTGGCTGTCGGTCATCAGCGCGGTCACGTCCTTGCGCAGCGCGTCGAAATCGAGCTTCTTCACCTCTTCCCGGTAGTTGAAGCCTTCGCCCATCGGATTGGTCTTGCGGTCGTGCTGGTGCAGGATGTCCAGGTTCAGCGCCTCGGGCCACCACTCCATCACGTTGATGCTGCCGGTGGTCGCACCGCCATGCATCACCGGGCATTTGCCGATCGCATTGGGATCTCTCGTGTTCATATCGCTCTCCTCGTGTTTCGGGACGCCGGCGCAGTGCTTCCCGCCGGGGTCAGGTAAGCGCCCGGAACAACTTGTCGCGGGCAGTTCGTGGTGCCACCAAGGTGCGGGGGGAGCAATGCCCCGCCTTCAGCTCTTCATGCTCTGTTTTTCCGGGTGCCCGACCGTCATGTCGTGTCGATCGTGCAGAACGGATTCTGCGTCGCCGACCGCGGTGCCCGGATCGTTATTTTCTTTATATTTAGATCAAGTCTAAAAAATCATCCAAGTTGCAGTGCGACAGGGGGACGAGGACTGAAAGGACGTTCGATTTCGCATCGGCCACCCATGCGGCACGTGCGCGATCGAAATGTTCCCGTGGTCGCTCCCACAAGGGAGGTGCCCGATCCGCAGCCGGCGCCCGGGCAGGGTTCTGTGGGAGGGGGCTTGACCCCGACAGCGGCCTGCGTCGAAGCCGGCGGACCGCAGCAGCCCCGTCGCGGCCAAGGCCGCTCCCACCTGGTCGGGCGCCAGACCCGCGGCCGGAACCACGGTATTGAGAGGGGCCCTTCTGACCCTGACCTTGAGGTCGAACTAGAACGGCGAGTCGGCGTGGGCGAGGCGAACCTCGATGTTCGTCCGGGCCGCGATCTGCGGCAGATGCGGGTCGATGATGCCTTGTGCGGCCAGTGCCGGGAGATCGCCTTCCGGCAGGGCACAGGACTTCACCAGCAGCACGGACGGGCTGCCGATGCGGGCAGCCAGCCAGACGGCGATGCTGTCGGAGGTGACCGTCCAGTCGCGCGGGATGTCGGTACTGAAATCGAGCTGGCGGGAGGGCAGCCACACCGGCGTGCGGCCGGCGGTGCAGTGCCCGGCCAGCGCGTCGATGTCCTCACAGGCGACCAGTGCCGGGAACAGATCGCACAGCATGAGCCCGCACTGGTCCATCGCGCGCAGCGCCATGCGGTGCGCCACGTCATCGGAAAAGCGCCAGTGCGTCTGGGCGTCGCGTACGGCATCGGCATACGGCCCGCCGCCCGGCACGATGACGGCGCTGCCCGCAGCGTCTCCGGCCAGTCGCTCGCACCAGCGTTGCAGTCGTCCGTCACGCGGGTCGGACAGCAGGCTGCCGCCGAGCTTGATTACCAGAGGCGCGCGGGTCACGGCTTGTGGTGGCGGTCGATGCGGCGGTCCAGCACCTGGCCGAGCAGGCGCAGCGCCAGCAGATAGAGGATGGCCAATGCGAGCATCCGCGCACCGCCGCCGGTCAGCGTGTTGAACAGCACGTAAAGCAGGCCGAAGGCGACGACACCGACCAGATGGATGACGGCGGACGGCTTCATCGCCCACCCTCGGCCAGCAGCGCCACGGCGACCGCGGGCGCGCAGGTGGTGGCTTCGTCCGCGCAGTCGGGCGCGAGATCGGCCAGCAGCTCACCCAGCGTGACGGCCGGGCGACCGAGCGCGCGGGCGAGACGGGCGGCGACGAAGCGGCCAGCGCCGGCGCAGACCACCGGTGCGTCGGGTGCGAGTGCGGCGATGCCGGGCAGGGCGCGGCAGGCGTCGATCAGGGCGCCCAGCTGTGCATCGGCGAAAGCCGATGCGAGTGCGCGCCAGTCGTCCATCGAGCCTTCGGCGAGATCGCGACCTATCATGCGCGCCAGCCGGCGGGCGCTGGCTTCGGCCGTCTTGGCGCCGCCGTCGGCCGCCGGATACTGGTCGGCGTGCTCAGGCAGTTCATCGAGTAGGCGCCATACGTCTGCCGTCGTGGCGAAGTACTCGGCCATCAGCCGGTGGCGCCTGCCTTTGAAGTCGATAGCCGGCGCCAGCGCCATCAGCGGTGTGCGCACGACGCCGGCGTAGACCAGCTCGCCGCTGATCAGCCGGTCGGCGTCGGAGCGGCTGGTCGTCGCCACGCCGCCATCGATGACGATGAGGTCGCTGGTGGTGCTGCCGACGTCGGCCAGCAGCGCCTGCGGCAGACGGGTGGCGATCCACGCTCCGGTGGCGAGCCAGTTGGCCGAGGCGATGTCGTCGGCGCGCACGCGCGCGTCATCGACCTCCGCCCAGCCGGCGCGACCGGCGTACAGCGCGATGTCGCCAGCCAGTGCAGAGCGCATGCGCTGCGCGATGCCGGCCACGCCGTCGGCGCGGGCGTCGAACAGGTCGGTCATTTCGCCGGTCATCGTGATCGCGTGACGCGGCGCGGCGCCCAGCGCGGCCAGCGCTTCGGCCACGGCGGCGTCGAGCTTGTCCAGCCCCTGCCACAGCGGGCAGGCCACCTGCACCACGCCGCTCACCCGGCCGCCGTCGATGCGCGCGGCCTTCACGTGAGCGCCGCCGATGTCCCAGCCGATCAGCGCGGCGTCAGACGGTTTCGTCATGGGCTTCAAGGGTCAGGGTGTGCGGACGCGGAGCGTCGGTCGACGGCAGCGTGCCGTCGCGTGCCGCGCTCAGTGTGGCGGCGACCAGATTGAGGCCGGTCGCCGCGCGCAGCGCGCAGGCCGAGGTACTCATGCGCGGATTGATTTCGACCACCACCGGCCCGTCTTCCGTTTCGATGAAATCGACGCCGACCGGCCCGAGCAGGCCGGGCACGGCGGCGGCGATGCGCTGTGCGAGCGCAGCGTGCTGTGGCGTGGCGTCGACGGCGCCGACGGCGAGCGCGGCGAGGCGCACGCGTTCGCCGCCGTGTTCGAGCACTTGCCGGTTCACCGACAGCAGGGCGGCGCGGCCGCGCGCGCACAGCAGGTTCATGCTGCGCGCTTCGCCGTCCAGCCAGGGCTGGGCGATGTGATCCGGCCCGGCGGCGCGCAATGCGCGCGCGGCGGTGGCACGGTCGACCAGGCGCTGAAGGCCGTCGCACCCGGCGCCGTCGTCCGGCTTCACTGCCCACGCGCCGAGAATGTCCGGCAGCGCATCGGCGTCGCTGTAGTGCGGCAGCACGGCGACGCCGGCCTCGGCCAGCACGCGCGCGGTGCGCGATTTCGACGTGGCGACACGGCAACTCGCGGCGTCGCAGCCGAGCAGGCGGCTGCCGCTCGCTTCGACGCGGGCCGCCAGCGTGGCCAGCAGATCGCCGGTTTCCGGCGCGACGATGAGCGCCGCGTCGGCAGCGGCCAGTGCGGCGTCGAAGGCCGTGTCGAACGCGCCGGCCTCGTTGGCCACTGCAATCGAGTCAGGCAGCGGCGCTTCGAGCCGGGCGTCGTGCAGCGTCACCAGTTCGGCGCCGGTGATATCGGCGGCGTCGCGCAGCAGCGCATCGCGCATCAGGCGGCCTTCGCGCGCGAGCGAGCCGGGCAGCGGCTGGCCGGCCAGACCGCCGCCGGTGATAAACTCGAACACGAAAATTCGTTGATTCATATAAGGTTTTCTGTGCCTGAACTGATACCCGTGATCGACCTGATGCAAGGTCGGGTCGTGCACGCGCGCCGTGGCGACCGGCAAGCTTACCAGCCGCTGCGCTCGCGCCTGGTCGAGGGCTGCGCGCCAGCCGACGTGGTCGATGCGCTGGTCGCGGCGACGGCTGCCCGCCATATATATATCGCCGACCTCGACGCCATCCGCCGGCTGGGCCGCGATCACGCGGCGGTGATCGCCGGCCTGGCTGCACGTCACCCGCAGGTCGAGTTCTGGGTGGACGGTGGTTTCGCCGATGCCGATGCCGCGCTGGCGCTGCACCGTGCAACCGGCGCGACGCCCGTGCTGGGCAGCGAGAGCCTGACCGAGCCAGACGCACTGGCGAAACTGTCGGCGGCGGGCGTGCCGGCGCTGCTGTCGCTCGACTATCGCGGCGGCGTGCCGCTCGGCGCCGACTGGGCACACGCGCCGGGATTCTGGCCGGCGCGGGTGATCGCGATGGAACTGGCCCGTGTCGGTTCGGAGGCTGGACCGGAACTGGCACTGATAGACCGCCTGCGCGCGCAGCGCCCGGACGTCGCCGTGATCGCCGCCGGTGGCGTGCGCGACGCGGCTGATCTCGCTGCGCTGGACGCCGCCGGCGTGCCGGCGGTGCTCGTGGCGAGCGCGCTGCACGAAGGCAGACTGGCCGTGTTCTGACCGCGCGTGCTGCAGTGCGAGAGACCCCGCATGTCGGAAGCCACGAATTTTTACTGCGGAATCAATCGCAAGGAGTAGTTTACATTTTGATACGACATGCCCGGTCAGGGGCAGATCGGATCTTGCGTGAATCGGATTCAGGGAATGAATGCCCGCCGGGTGGCGGGCCCGGATCCAGCCGACGGATACGGAATAACGAACTGGCAAGAAAATGCCATACGTATCGACAGACGACAGCCCGGAATTGCTTTCGACGCACGCGGCAGGTCCGCGCGAGCGTCGGCTGGTCAGTCTCGTCGTCATATTTTCGCTGTTGCTTTTCGCAATCAGCGTGCCCTACGCGAAAATGCCGCTGCCGCACCTTCCGGCATTCGTCGCCATATACGACTCCGCGTTGTTCGTCGTCTATCTGGTCACTGCGGTACTGCTCTACGGGCATGGCGTCACGCTGCGCTCGCGCGCCATGTTCCTGCTGGCCGACGGTTTCCTCTATGCCTCGGCGATGATCGCGCCGCATCTGCTGACCTATCCTGATGTGTTCTCGGCGGAAGGATTGCTCGGCGCGAATCAGCAGACCACCGCCTGGATATTCCAGTTCTGGCACATCGGATTTCCACTGTGCGTGATCGGCTATTCATTGATGATGCCGAAAGAATGCAAGGAAGGTTCGGCAATCCGCTCGATATTCGTCAGTGCGGGACGGCACGTTTCATGTACGCTGCTGTTGGCCGTGCTGTCGACAGTGATCGCGATATATGGCACGAATGTGCTGCCGAATATCATGATGGGTACATTCGGATACACCCACAGAATGTTCTGGATCGTATCCGCGATATGGATTCTGAATGGCTGTGCGCTGTACGTGCTGTGGCGCAAGAAGCCCCGCGCCGCGCTCGATCTGTGGCTCATCGTCACCATGGTTGCGTGGTTGCTGGAGGTGGCGCTGGTGGCCGTGTTCAATTCCGGGCGCTACGACCTCGGTTTCTATGTCGGGCGCGTGCATGGACTGCTGGCGGCCAGCATGGTGCTGGTTGCGCTGGTGATCGAGAACGGACGTCTTTATGCCCATCTGGGTCGCGCGCACGAGCGAGTGAGGTTGAAGGCGTCGGAACTGGAACGCCTGAATGCGACCGACGCGCTGACCGGCATCGCCAATCGCCGGGTCTTCGGCGAAACGCTGGGCCGCGAATGGCAGCGCAGTCTGCGCAGCGGCCGGCCGCTGTCGCTGCTGATGCTGGATGTCGATCACTTCAAGCCCTACAACGACACGCACGGTCACCTCGGCGGCGATGACTGCCTGCGCAGCGTGGCGCAGGCGCTGGCGTCCTGTACGCGGCGCGCTTCCGATCTGGTGGCGCGATACGGCGGCGAGGAGTTCGCCATCCTGCTGCCGGACACCGGCGAGTCGGACGCCTCGGCGGTGGCCCAGTCGGCCTGTCGTGCCGTGCTTTCGCTGCGCATTCCGCATGGCGGTTCGACTGCGCACGACTGCGTGACGGTGAGCATCGGGGTCGCCACCTTCGTGCCGCCACCCGCCTTCGTCGGCAAGCTGGCCGGCCAGCCGTCGTCGCTGATCGATGCGGCCGACCATGCGCTGTACGAAGCCAAACAGCAGGGGCGCAACCGTGTCGTCGTGCAGGCGCAGTCAGTGAGCTACCACACCAGCGGATTCACCCGGTAGTAGGACGACAGTTCGGCGTAGGCCTCGGGCAGCGCCGCCGCCAGATGCTGCGGGCGCTCGAAGAAGCTTTCGGTGGCGACGGCGAAAAATTCCGCCGGGCTGTATGCGCCATAGGGATCGAGCACCGGTGGCTCGTGCGCCGCGACCTGCTGGTGCAGCATCGCGTAGGCGGTCCCCATGACCGCCGCCCAGCGCGCGACACGCGCCGCGCCGCGCAATGGCGGGGCACCGTTCGCCTCGCCGTTCTCCTGGTCGAGCTGGTGCGCGAATTCGTGAATGACGACGTTGTGGCCGTCGGTTGCGTCGGCGGCACCGGCCAGCACCGCGTCCCAGGCCAGCACCACCTGGCCACGCGACGACGATTCGCCGAGGTGCACGCGCCGCCAGGCGTGCTGCACGCCGACGGCGTCGGTTTCGGTGCGGGTGACCGCGAAGGCACCTGGATAGACCAGGATTTCGCGCAGCCCGGCGAAGTAGTCGGTCGGTCGGTTCAGTATCAGCAGACAGGCCTGGGCCGCGATCAGCACCCGCACCTCGTCGGTGATCACCATGCCGTCGCAGCCGATGAAACGCTTCTCGGCGACGAACACCTGGATGCGTCGGCGCAACTGCTGCTGCAAGTCGGGCGGCAGAGCGCGCCAGGCCGGCATGTTCTGCTGCAACAGACGGCGCCACTCGGCAGGGAAGGGACGCGCCCGGATGCGGCGTCGGCGCAGCGCGGTACGCAGCGGATCGGCGAACAGCCACAGTGCGGCAGACAGCAGTACCGCGATCAGTGCCGCCAGTGCGAGGGTGGAGGTGAGCGGAGTCATCGTTTGCAGATCGGGGCAGCGGCGGTGGTTTCAAGCCGGGCAGATATCCTGCGTCGGCGCGGTCCGCTTCGATGCGCTGTCGGGGTCGGAAGACCCCTCCCACACAGCCGCTCCGGCACCGGCCAGGGGTCGGGCGTACTCCCTGTGGGAGCGGCCTTGGCCGCGACGGGGCTGTTGCGGGCCGTCGGCGTTGATACAGGCTGGTTTGGGGGTCAGAAGACCCCTCCAGCAGGGAGGTATGGAGACCGGTGCGTACGCGCCTTCTTCCGACCCCGACCGCACGCCGTCGCACACGCTCGACGGCGTGCTACGGTGACTGACCGTCATCGCCCCGGGCTCACCATGCATGCCGACTGGAACGCCTGTCACGTCGCGCAACTCGCCTGTACCGGCGCGCATTTCTCCCACGCCAAGGATTTCGTGTTCCGCAAGTGGTGCGAGCTGGCGGTCGAACGCAATGTGGTGGTGCCCGTCGACCTGTCCGGTTCATGCCGCTACGGCTCGCTGTTCATGAACCGCGTTTTCGGCGGTTCGCTGCGAGGCCACTTCCAGCACCAGTACAACTACATCGATCATCGTGTCGTCGATCTGAGTCACGACGCGGCGGACGTGGGCGCGATGACCCACCCCTATCTGCACGAGCCGGACTACTTCGAACTCGATTCACTGCAGGACTCGCTGGCCGGCTGCCTGCCGCGCGTCGACCGCTGGGTGCTCGAATTCCTGGCTGAGGTTGACGCGCGACAGCAGTGCACGGCCGGTTCGGACCCGGCAGCGGTCGTGCTCAGAGCCTGACCGGCGTCGGCGGCGTGCCGCCGGTCAGCGCGGCGATCAGGTTGTCGGCGGCGAGGTCGGCCATGGCCTTGCGGGTGGCGCCGGTGGCGCTGGCGATGTGCGGCGTCAGCACGATGTTGGGGACTTCGAGCAGGCCCGGATTCAGCTTCGGTTCGCCCTCATACACGTCGAGCGCGGCGGCGCCGATGCGGCCCGCGCGCAGCGCCTCGACCAGCGCCGCATCGTCGACCACGCCGCCGCGCGCGATATTGGTCAGCGTGGCAGTCGGCTTCATCAGCGCCAGTTCGTCGGCGCCGATGGCGTGGTGCACGGCCGGTGAATAGGGCACGACCAGTAACAGATGATCGGCTTCGCGCAGCAGCGTGTTCTTGTCCACCCAGCGTGCGCCGAGCGGGGTTTCGATGGCGGCCGGGAGCGGGCTGCGGTTGTGATAGATCACCTTCATGCCGAAGCCGAAGGCGCCGCGGCGGGCGATGGCCTGGCCGATGCGGCCCATGCCGAAGATGCCCAGCGTCTTGCCATGCACGTCGACGCCATTCATCAGCGTGTAGGTCCAGTGCGTCCACCGGCCGTCGCGCAGGAAGCGCTCGCTTTCGGTGACGCGGCGGGCGGCCGCCATCATCAGCGCGAAGCCGAAGTCGGCGGTCGATTCGGTCAGCACGTCCGGCGTGTTGCTGACGAGGATGCCGCGCGCCGTGCAGGCAGCAACGTCGATATTGTTGTAACCCACCGCCATCGTGCACACCGCACGCAGGCCGGGGCAGGCGTCGAGCAGCGTGGCGTCGATCTTCTCGTTGGCGGTGATGAAGACGCCGGCTTTGCCCTGCAGCCGCGCGATCAGTTCGGGCTGCGTGAGCACTCTGTCTTCCTGGTTGGCGTCGACGTCGAAATGCTGCGACAGACGGTCGATCAGTTCAGGCAGGACATAGCGGGCGACGAGAATGGCAGGACGGCTCAAGACGGGCTCCGTTGATGTGCAGGAGCGCCGAATCTAGCGCGCGGCTCGCCGTCAGGCGAGCCGCAGCGCACAAGTGTTACGCGGCGCGCGGCAGCACAGTTGCCGCGCGCCGGTGGCTTACCAGGGCAGCGCTTCG